>NZ_JBANSP010000055.1:0-3505 GCF_037167145.1 Paenibacillus sp. YIM B09110
AAAACAAACGGCAAAGGAGGTTCCCCATGCCGTTTCGGATTACATTCATATTCCTGATCTTGTCTTAGAGGTTATCTTAATGACATTGCCCCATTGGGTGCCTTTAATTTTCGCCCTATTGATGATACGCTGAACCGTATCACAAGTAGTGCGAAATTAATGCCTTTCGGGGCCATCCTGCAAGGATGGCTCTTAAACTTGCCATTACAGCCTAAATAAAGGAGCAGCACTGGAAAATCTACCATCCTCAGCAAAGTTTAGTTCTACTTTCGCTGGTTTGTATAAAGATGCAATCTATCTGAGATTCGAGGGTAGAAAATTTGAACTCAAATCTCTCTTTTTTAATACATTATGCTATTATATTACAAATAGGCAGGGTATCTTTTTCGGAATATTCAACGATAATGGCAAGCCGTCAACAAGCTGCCGAAGGGGTTTATTTTGCCAAAATGAATTACATTTACATATATTGTCTGGAAAAAATTAATTGGAGGTATAAAATGAATCGGATTATTAAGAAGCTATTATTATTAGGAAGTATGGCTTGCATATTCTTTTCTATTTTATCAACTGTTTTCATTTATAATCCTAAAGCATTTGCTTCTGATGTAATTGAAGAACCGGATGCTCAGCAAATAACTGAAATCCAATCGATCGCATCGCAGTCTATAAAAATAAACGCTTCACTAGTTAACAGTAGAAAAAAAATTGATGCGTCAACTGACTCTGATATGAAATCTGATAAGAGATCGGATATGAAAGCATTAAGCGCAATTTCCAAAAACTTAATTGTTAATGGTGATTTTGAATATGATCCAAATTACTCTGGTTCATGGGAACTGTATAGTGTAAATGGAAGAGGAACACCAACATTTACATGGGACAATATATCTCATGGCAATGGAGAGAGTTCTGTAAAGATTAGCGGTAAAAAAATCACTGCTTTTCTTGGAAATACAGTATCTATCAATCCTGGGAAGGTATATTCTTTGAGTACATGGAGTAAAGGTTCTGGAGTATCAGTAACTGGAAATGAAATCGGATCCTTTATTTCTATAGAACAATACGACAAGGATGGTAACTATATCGATGGTTCCCAGAGATCTGTCAGTTCGAAAGGCACATTTGGATGGACTCCGGCTTCTATTCATTTTGTAGCAGATCCAAATGCAGATAGTGTGTTTATCCTTCTTGCTTTGGACGGCAGCGGTTCGGTTTGGTACGATGATGTTTCACTGGTTGAGACAGGAAATATCCCGGCTGGTGAAATCAATAGGTACATACCCCATATTACCTATAAAGGTTTTAACGTATCTTTAGATGGAGCAAAATATAGTAACGTCGCAGCAACCGCATCAACCTACCAATGGGAGATCCAGTCCAAACCCGTTGGAAGCCTGAGTGCACTAGCGAATAGCAATAATAAGGTGACCTCTTTTGTTCCCGATGTAGCTGGTGATTATATTCTCTCTCTAACTGTAAGCAACGGTTCCACTAAGATTGATCAAAAGCAAGTAACCGTCAAAAGCAAGGAATTTAACAATACTACAGAAGATACCGTAGATTATTATATGAGTCAGGCGACTTCAAATTATACGAATGGATATACTCTGAAGGATATGATCCCGCTTACGGATGGGTGGCTGCTTCTGGGGGATATACTAAATAGTAAAATCATTTTCTATAATGTTTTTACGGGCGAGATCGGAAAGCAATATCAACTTCAGGCAGTACCTGATCGAATTGATTTTGATTTTAATAGAGGTATTATTCTTGCTACTCAGGCGAATACCAATAAAATTGCAAAAATTGATGTTAATTTAAATACGATTACTTATATAACAACAAAAAATAAAAATGCCGATGTGATTTTTGGGGAAGGTAACATTGCCTTTGCATCTTCGAGTGCAATCAGTATTATTGATATCAACCAAAACAATGAGCTTTCGACATACACTTCCAATAGAGTTCGTGGGGACTTTTTGGCATACGATAAGAATAATAACAACTTGCTTCTAGGAGACAAAGGTATAAGTTCCAGTACTTTAATGAGATTCCAGTATGACGAAACCAATCAGCAATTAACTTATAAAGAACAATTGAGTGCAGGAGAAAATGGTCAGGACCTTACCATTTCTAATGATGGCCTACATGTCGCCTATCCCAATGGCGCAGGAAACGGACCAGGTTACACCATTTTTGATATTGACAGCAGCAATATTACAAACAAATTTGGTGAGTGGGACACAGGAGCGTATCCTACTGCTGCGGCATTTAGCGGTGATAATACATTCATTGTCACAACAGATAGAGACACGATTAAACTATTTGATGTGAATACACATCAATTAATAAAAACATATAGTGATCTGCCATATATATCTTATGGAGATGTTAATAAGGTTGGTATATCCAGAGGGGATAAATTAGTATTTGGATATATTGACGGTACAGCGTTTGATAATACGAACAGAAGGATTTATTTTAATTCGGTTAGTTCTTCAAACAATACGCCAGAAATAACCTTAAATAGTATTCATACAAATACGCCCAGTCCACAAATAGTAGGTAAGCCTATACAAATCAGTGCTAATGCAAGCGGCAGCTCTGAAATGCAATATCAATTTATGATATTTGACGGCTACTCCTGGACTCTGGGACAAGCCTATTCAGAGAATAATACATTCAGCTGGACACCTGATCACGCAGGAAATTATTCAATCGTTGTAGAGGTGAAAGATAACAATTCTTATTTTGGCTATGATGCTTATGGTGTATTAAATTACTTTATCGAGACGCCTGTTCCTATTTCGCTAAAAGCGAATCCTTCATCATTGACCCTAGTACAAGGCCAATCGGAAGCTTTTCCGACCATTACCGGGACACTCAGGAATGGATCTGCAATTGATGTGACTACCTACAGTACCTTTACATCTACGAATACTAAAATTGCAACAGTCGAAAATGGCAAGATTAAAGGAATGGGTCCTGGGAGTACTACTATTCGAGTTTCCATGGGTACAGTCAATACTACAATTAATGTGACAGTAAAACCTTCTGCTAAGATAACTGCAGCGACAGGCACCGCCTTCAAGGAAGGTTCAGAGAATGGGCAGTTAATAACGGTGAAGCTGACTAATGGAGACATCAATGCGAATCCGGATAACGCAACAGTGAAGCTTACAGGGCTGCCTGATGGCATCACGCAGGGGAAGGTAACATGGCTGAGCAAGACGTCACTGACGATCGCGCTTGTGGGTAACAGTACAGTGGATTATGATACGAATGCGACGGCAATAGTCACGATAGATAAAGGACAGGTGACCCCTGCACAGACGTCAGATCTAACCTCCCCGGTGACATTGAAGGCCACAGTGGAAACGACACCTGCGGCACCTGCCATCATCTTTAGCTTCGATGGGATAAATGCAGGCAAGCTGAAGGGAATCAAGGCAGGCATGATGGAATACAGCCTTGATGGAGGAACGGGTTATATAACAGCTGT
>NZ_JBANSP010000056.1:0-2846 GCF_037167145.1 Paenibacillus sp. YIM B09110
TTCATAAAGCAATGTAATCGCCCGAAATAATAAGCTTTACTTCGAACAGACATTATTTGTTGGGTAAGACTCCGGATTTAAGGGGCCTAGCCGTAATTGCATTAACTTTTGCCGATATCGGGGAAATTCAGAGCCTATGTTGGATATTCGCACTAACTTTGCTTCGAAAACCGCCATTTTACCCATTCAAGCAGAAACTTACTGCAAATATCCAATATAGCAGTTAAACAATGCCCCTAGAGGCTCTCTACACTGCAGAAATCCAACATAGCCGTCTTTACCGAATATCTTGCCAGCAGCCCGCGACTGGCGAACATACGAAGCGCTCTTGATTAGATGGAACATCAATTTTTTAAAACCATTTTATACCGACCGCTTCCTATCAGCCACATGTTAAAGTAAAGAGTAATACCAGCACCAGCCCCGACAAACAAAATCACTTTAGAACGGAGAAGAATCATCCCCTATGAATTCAGTATTTACGATTGACTGCAAAGATATCTACTTGAGGGAATACCAGCTTGAAGACTTGGATGAACTGCATGCGCTGACTATGCAACCGGAGATTCATACGTTTCTGCCGGATTGGAACGTGCCGAAGAAGCAGCGTGCCGACTGGATAGCAAACTATGAAATTCCGGAAAATAAAGCGTTTCTGCAGGCGGTAGAGGAAGGACGTCCCGTTCACGATATAAGACTTCGCTTAGGCATTATTCATAAGGAAACCGGCGCCTTTATCGGTTGGTGCTGTACGGGTCCGAAGGACGAGCTGCCAGAGCCGAATCGCGAGATTATGTACGCAGTGTCCAAAGATCATAGAGGCAAAGGTTATGCGACGCAAGCGGCATCAGGGCTCATTCATTATTTATTCGCTCAGGCCCAAGTTACGGAGCTTCATGCGCTTGCCCTTACGCATAATACCGGCTCTATTGGAGTCATTCTGCGCTGCGGCTTCACGCCTGCCGGGCAGATTGAGATCGACGGCGAGAGATTTGGGCATTATACGCTTAAGAGGCATTGAACCCGCAAAGCACAACAATGATGTTATTTCCTATAGCCCAACTTGTCTTTGACGCTTACCTATCATTACTGTAATGTAATAAATATATATACAGTAATGTCAGTGAAATGGGGACAAGGAGCACATCGTTATGCGAACACAGCACAGAGGGCTTACCCTTAATAATCTAGTTAATTTACTCATCGTTTTCTCGGTTATCGTCACGCTTGTCGTCTGCGCTATTGTCGGTTACAACAGTGATAAACAATCGCTTATCGCCAGCACGCTCGAATTCAATCGCAGCAACGCGGAGAAGCTCGCCCAGATGACGAACGATCTATTAACCTCTGCCAAAAAAACATTAACCGAATCTGCCGATTACATATCTCAGCAAGATTTAATGGACGCTCAGGCAACGCTTAACTACATCAAACGAAGCACTAATATGTTCAACTCCTTATTCGTCGTAAGCGAAGAAGGCGTTGTCCTGCTAAGCTCTCCGGAGTCTCTCGGCGTAGTGAACAAAACGTTGACCAGCGAAGCCGCGAAACAAGCGCTAGCGCTTAAGAAACCGTTAATTTCAGAGCCCTATATCGCCATTACGGGACGCTTCATTGTTCTTGTATCCGTCCCAATCTTCGATCAGTCAGGCGATTACACAGGGTTTTTGGCTGGCTCCATCTATCTGCATGAATCAAATATATTAGAAAGTGTGCTAGGCACGCATACCAATACTGACAGCGGCTCCTATGTGTATGTCGTTTCCAACAAAGGCGAGCTGCTATACCACCCCGACAAAACGAGAATAGGCGATATCGTGATGGAAAACCCTGCTGTTCAGCAAGTCGTAGGCGGCCACATTGGCACAAAAGTGGTAACGAACACGGTTGGCGAAAAGATGAACGCCGGATATGCTCCCGTTCCGGAAGCAAGCTGGGGAATTGTATCCCAAACTCCCGCTTCTACTGTAACGGTTTCCGCTAGAAATTTGGTTTGGAACATTTGCCTGTATTCCGTTCCGTTAATTTTATTGCTAATCGCTTTGGCTTTCGTCTTGATTCGATATATTTCCCGGCCTTTATATAAGCTCGCTCATTTCGCAGAAAATTTGAATGAAAGCAATCAAGCTATGCCGTTTCCAAAAACGCAGAGCTGGTATTATGAAGCCAAGCAGCTTCAAAAAGCAATGACAAGAGCGATCAGCATGATGCAAGAACAAATTCATACGCTCGCGACCGAAGCCCAAAAGGATACGTTGACGGGATTAAACAACAGGCGAACGATGGATAAGGTGCTGCAGAGTTGGATTGATTCAAATACGTCGTTCTGTTATATGATCCTCGATATTGACCACTTCAAATGTGTGAACGATACTTATGGACACCCAATGGGCGATGAGGTATTGAGGTTTCTTGCTCAGAAAATGCTAGAACTGACAAGCTATGATGATGATGTGGTTTGTTGCCGATACGGCGGGGAAGAATTTGTTATCCTTGTGCCAAATATGAATCTAGACGGATCCTATCTGCTTGCAGAGCATATTCGAACAACCATCGAGCAAGCCGTTAGTCCAATCGGGAAGCCTATTACCGTATCGATTGGGGTTGCATCCATCGATGACAGCCAGGGCGAGCTGGAGGTCATGATGCAGACGGCAGATGACGCTTTATACCGTTCCAAACAATCAGGAAGAAACAAAGTAAGCATAGGTTAAGACGTGAATATAACCAAAGAAGAGACGGGGCCGCAGCCCAATGTCATTAAGTTAAGGCGAAGAGCCGAAGTTAAGGAAAGAGCAGGTTATCGAAAAGATAACTTGCTCTTTTTCTTGCGCGAAAATGGAAAA
>NZ_JBANSP010000057.1:0-1758 GCF_037167145.1 Paenibacillus sp. YIM B09110
ATCGCGGCTTATTACGACGACCGGCGCAACCAAACCTACGGTGCCATTGACGGTCTTGGATCGCTGGCGAATGTGTACCGCGAGAAAACAGGAACGTTCACCACGATTACGAGCATTCCGGACGATGCCGCGACGGTGAAATATAACGATGGGAACGGGACCAATAAAGGCGGAAATTCGAATTCCGAGCTCGGCAAAATAGTCGACTTGATCGGCACGTTCCGCGGCAATTATGCTTCGACGACGCCGGCTAAAAACTTTTACAACTATATGCGTCCATGGCGTTGGCTGGATACTTCTGTCATTGTTCCTACGCTGGTACCCGTGAGAAATACCGCCACCCCGGAAACGGATGGCGGCTTCCCAAGCGGTCATACGAATGCCTCCTATCTCGCTTCACTGGCTCTTGCTTACTCGGTGCCCGAACGGTTCCAGGAGATGCTGACCCGCGCTTCCGAGATGGGCAACAACCGGATCGTTGCCGGCATGCATTCGCCGCTTGATGTCATGGGCGGACGCGTCATGGCTACGGCGCTGGCTGCCGCTACTCTAGCGGACCCGGATAATGCAGCGCTTAAGCAAGCCGCATACGACCAGGCTCATGAGATTCTGCTGAAAGAAACCGGTACAGCTGAAGATCGCTTCAGCGATTATGATAAGAATAAAGAGCAATATACGGAGCGCCTGACCTACGGCTTCACACCAATCGCTTCCACGACGGAAGCCGTAGTAGTTCCGAAGGGCGCCGAAGTACTGCTGGAGACTCGCCTGCCTTACTTGAGCGGCGAGCAGCGTCGCGAGGTTCTGGCGACAACCGGCCTGCCTTCCGGCTATCCGCTGCTCGATGATCCGGAGGGATGGGGACGTTTGAATCTGTTTGCTGCTGCAGACGGCTATGGTGCCTTAGGCAGCAACGTTACTGTGACAATGGATACGTCCAAGGGCGGTTTTCATGCAGCGGATAGCTGGCGGAACGATATCGCCGGCACAGGCAAACTGACGAAGGAAGGAACCGGCAAGCTGACGCTGACGGGCAGCAACATGTATTCCGGAGGCACCGAGCTTAACGCAGGTACGCTCGAGGGCGGTTCGGCCACGGCCTTCGGCAGCGGCGATGTGCTGAATAACGGCGGTACGCTGGTAGAGAATGTAACGGGCAAGCTAACCATTGGCGGAAGCTTCACTCAAGCTGCCGAAGGTACCTTGGAACTGAATGTGGCTAGCGCCTATGATGTGATTGAAACGGGTGGCGCGGTTAATGCGAACGGTACATTGCAAGTGAACTTCGCCGACAACTACGTGCCGAGCACGGGAACCATCACCCTGATCAGCCATGTCGCAAATCAGCGGACCGGACAATTCTCCGATGTCGAGATTAACGGCTTGCCAAGCTCGTACAGTGCTCAGGTTGTATACCAAACCGACCGGATTGTGCTGACGGTAAAACCGGCGACAAATCCTGAAGCTCCGGCATGGGGACACTTTGTCGACAGCTACAAGAACAACATCTCCGCTAATAAGACAGTCGAGTCCAACCCGACAATAGGAGTGCTGTCCGGGTTCCTGGATCTCTGGACACCAGGATCTTCGTGGGATAACGGCACCAAACTGAACAGTGAAGTGCTGGACTACAATATCCAGTATGTGGATGATCTTGCCGAAACCCGTTCAGATGAAGAGGAGATCGCGGCTTATTACGACGACCGGCGCAACCAAACCTACGGTGCCATTGACGGTCTTGGATCGCTGGCGAATGTG
>NZ_JBANSP010000058.1:0-1649 GCF_037167145.1 Paenibacillus sp. YIM B09110
CAATGTCATTAAGTTAAGGCGAAGAGCCGAAGTTAAGGAAAGAGCAGGTTATCGAAAAGATAACTTGCTCTTTTTCTTGCGCGAAAATGGAAAATAGATCTTGACAAGCAATTGAAAATGTGTGGCGTAGCCCCTTGAAAAAAACGAGGAGGTTACGCCGATGGACGAGTACGCACATTCGCTTAAAACTAAGCTGACATCGCTCATACGAGAAATGGCAGCCTATCCAGCGCCTTTTGTCAAAAACCCTGAAAAAGATTTTACCCGCAAGAAAAAGCTGCCCTTCGAAACGGTCATGCAACTTCTAATCTCAATGGGTGGTAACAGCATCTATAAGGAACTCTTGGAGTCGCAGGGCTATGATGTAAACACCGCAACCACTTCTGCTTTTGTCCAACAGCGCAATAAAATCCTG
Source organism: Paenibacillus sp. YIM B09110 (assembly GCF_037167145.1). Lineage (NCBI taxonomy): Bacteria > Bacillati > Bacillota > Bacilli > Caryophanales > Paenibacillaceae > Paenibacillus > Paenibacillus sp. YIM B09110. Next base: position 416 of record NZ_JBANSP010000058.1, read on the forward strand.
CCGTCTGCTGTGGAATTCTTGTTTCACGCCTTTACGCAATCGTATACGGATATCAAGGACTACCGAGGGTATCGATTACTTGCCATTGACGGTTCGGATTTGCATATCGCAACGGACTCTGCGGCCACGGACACCTATTTTCAAAGTCAAAAGAATTCCAAAGGCTATAACCTGTTGCATTTGAACGCAGCCTACGACCTCTGCAACAGACTGTATGTGGATGCTATTGTTCAGCCACGAAGGCTGAGCAACGAAGGACGGGCACTGGCGGAAATGGTTGATCGATCCCCCATCAAGGGCAAAACCATTGCGATTGCCGATCGCGGTTATGAAAGTTACAACAACTTTGCGCATCTCGAACGCAAAGGGTGGAATTATGTCATACGGGTAAAGGATTTGAATTCCAGTGGTATTCTATCGGGCTTGCGGTTGCCCTCTGGCGGAGAGTTTGATCGAGACTTTCATCTGACACTCACTAAAAAACAAACCAAAGAAGTCAAAACTCATCCTGAGATATACAGGTTCGTTCCTTCCCATTCTACATTCGATTTTTTGGATTTGCGGGAGAACTTGTTTTACCCGATTTCTTTCCGGGTTGTACGTTTTGTTTTGCCGAACGGCACTTATGAAACCGTCATTACGAACCTATCTGCTGCTGAGTTCCCACCCGATGAACTCAAGTCTATCTATAACATGCGTTGGGGCATTGAAACCTCTTTCCGAGCATTAAAGTACACCGTCGGTCTGACGAGTTTTCACGCAAAGAAACAGGAGTCCATCGCCCAAGAGGTGTTCGCAAGAATGATCCTCTACAATTTCGCAGAAATGATGACCTCGCACGTCGTCATTTCGCAAATGGATAAACGGTATGCCTACCAGGTCAATTTCACGGTAGCCGTTCATGTTTGTAGACATTTCCTGCGCTCTCGAAGCGATAGACCCCCGCCCGATGTCGAAGCACTGATTCGCAAAAACATTCTGCCGATTCGACCCATCCGCCCCGGACAGCAGAATACGCGCAAAATCCGTTGGAAATCAGTCGTTAGCTTCGTATACAGAGTAGCATAGTTCGTTTCATATGAACATTTTTAAAGCGGATATTTCATCCGTTCTGTTTGCTATGCGCTTTTTCCTTGATTGTACAAAAAAACAAACGGCAAAGGAGGTTCCCCATGCCGTTTCGGATTACATTCATATTCCTGATCTTGTCTTAGAGGTTATCTTAATGACATTG
>NZ_JBANSP010000006.1:0-354406 GCF_037167145.1 Paenibacillus sp. YIM B09110
TTGTGGGCAGCGCCGCTTTTTTTGTTCCTCCTTCCTTACACCGGTTAGGCAGATGCCGCATAGGATACATCATGATATTTGCCTAATCTGCTACATGAAGGAGACTGAATGTTTGCATGTATGATACTTACGGCAACTTTTACGAGCAGCAATACTATGAAGCCGAGCGGCAAGCGACACCGGCAGGCCGCGGATGCGGCTGCGGCGGACCACGCTTTGCCAAAGCGGAACGCGGACTTCTAGGGCCAGGCGGCCTTCCGCCTGGTCCAGGGCCGGGGCCTTTCCCGCCGGGACCAGGGCCTTTCCCTCCAGGGCCGGGGCCTTTCCCGCCGGGGCCGGGGCCTTTCCCGCCGGGGCCGGGACCTTTCCCTCCTGGGCCAGGGCCTTTCCCTCCTGGGCCAGGGCCTTTCCCGCCGGGGCCGGGGCCTTTCCCTCCAGGGCCAGGACCTTTCCCTCCAGGGCCGGGGCCTTTCCCGCCGGGACCGGGACCTTTCCCTCCAGGGCCAGGGCCTTTCCCGCCGGGGCCGGGACCTTTCCCGCCGGGGCCGGGGCCTTTCCCGCCGCCACGTCCGCCGTTCCCGTTCCCATTCCCTGTTCCGATTCCGTTCCCGCTGCCATTCCCTCCGGGTCCTCAAGCGAACGTCATCGTTGTTATTAACGGAGGCGCAGCATTCCCGAACGCTACGCAGCGTTACTTCGTACCGTATCGTCCAGGATTAACGATTTATTGGGCGCTTGCTCAGACGGGCGCTGTCCAATTTACGCGCAACGGGCAAATCTTCGCTGTTAACGGCATTCGCATCGGCGGACGCGTCAGCTACCAGTTAAGACTGAACGGACGCGTGATTCCATCAACGCTGTTAAACTTCCCTCTTCAGCCGAATGATGCCGTCGGCATCGACCTGATTTTCAATCCTCTTCTTCGTGAAGAAGCAGATGAGGACTCAATCATTAACGAGTCTCAGCAATAGACTCTAATTAACAAGCAAAGAGCTCGAAGCAGCGTCTCCCCGGACGCCAGCTTCGAGCTCTTTGCTTCATACAACCGGCAATTAGCCGATTACCTTGCCTTTGCCGCTTAATAACTTTAGAATGTCGTTCTCATAACCGACACGGTAAGTCACTTGATACTTGCTTAGCACATATTTGCCATCGACACGCTCGTCAACCGATATAATTGCTGTAACCGTTGCTTCGTCTGAGCCAATCGTCTTCACGATCATATCGTCAATAACGACATTGCGAGTCGGTATGTACCCTTCGCGGAACTTCTCGTAGCTAGTACCTTCCTTCCAGTTGCCGCCCAACAGAGAATAAGCGTATACATAATCGGCATTATTTAAGCTGTCGTAGAAGTGTGTCACCAAGTATTCCGCATATTCTTCCATTGAAGCTTTCTCAGGAAGTAACTCCGAGTCGTCTGAGAACGAGAAAACGGGCAGCTCATCCATCGGCTGCGCGGACCAAGCCTCTGCCATCTCGATAACATTAACAATGGGAATGCTGAATCCGATTGAACCTTGCTCGATTCCCGCGGAGTTAATGCCTAACACCGCCCCTGACGCTTGATCGACGAGCGGTCCGCCGCTGTTGCCCGGTGCAATCGGAGCGGATATTTGATATAAATCGCTATATTTATAGGGTTCAATATCGAAGCTTCTTCCAAGGCCGCTTATAATGCCGGTCGTCACCGTATTTTGAAACCCCAGCGGACTCCCGACAGCAAGCACCTCGTCGCCAACCTCGGCTTTTTGATCGCGTACAAGCTCAAGCGGCTCTATGCCTGCAAGTCCAGGCACCCTAACGACGGCTACGTCTATATCCGTACTTATACCGATAACCTCGCCTTCCAGCTCGCGAGCATCGGCCGTCTTAATCTTCACTTCCTCCGCTCCAGCAACGACATGGGCGTTCGTAATGAGATCGCCTTTATCGTTATAGAGGAAGCCTGAGCCCTGCGTGCCGCTCTCTGTCTCAATCATCACAACTAGCTTCTGTGTCTCAAAAATAACATCCTTAAGCGTCTTAGACCCCTTCGACCTGCTGTCATCAGAAATAGCAAGCATCGGCGCTCCCGTCAATTGCTTCGGCACCTCGGCGCGTATTGCCCACGCCGCGATGCCCGCGCCTCCGATAATGAAGAATGAGGCGATCAGACTGATCCATGCTCCCGTCCGCATCCTATCGCCTCCTAGTCCAAATACCATGTCGCGTGATCCACGACAACAGTTGTATTTTCCACATATACGCCGTATACAGTGCCGCTAAAGCTCATCGCCTCGCCTGGCTCAATGTAGTCGGGTGTTGCTTCTGCTGTGCCTGTACCAATCTTGTTATGCTGAGCATCATAGACGGTATATTCGACTACAACCGTATAAATAGGACGTGTTGCTGCATTTTTGAGCTCTCCGTGAATGACGAGATCGCCGAACTCGTCCAGCGTGCCTTCAATACGAACGACCTCTACCGCAGCCGTTTGGTTTTTCAGATCCTCTTCGGCTGCCTTCTGCATCGCTTGCTCGAGACGCTGCTGCTCCGCCTGCTCGTACTTATCCTTCTCATTAGAGATCTTGCTCTTAAGCCCAAGCAGACGCTCATCGTCACTAACATAAAGAAGCGCTTTGTCGACCGCATCCATGGCGTCATTATATTTCTTCTTATTAAGCAGACTGTCCGCTTCCTCGTAACCGATGTCTACGATTTTCGCCTTAATCTGCTCGCGCACGGCAATCGCCTCATCGCCCTCCAGGCCGCTGGCGATATTAAGCTTGGCAGCCAGTTCATTAATCGTCGTCGACGTATCCAGCTCCTGTGTCAGTTTATATAGCGCAAGCTCTCCGCTAAGCGAGTCGAGCGATTTCTTTGCTTGGGTGAAGATAGGTTCTACCGTATTCTTAAGTTCTTCCTTAACCTGTATAAGAAGGCGCTCCGCTTCAATAAGCTTGCCTCCGGCCAAATGTCCTTTTGCCGATTCCAGCAATCCCTCATATCCCGCTGCACGCTTTATGATGTCCTTATCCGCCTGCACCGGGGCAAAGTCCGGACGGAACCCGGCAGCCTCATCAAGCGAGGCCAGCGCTTCCTCATATTTGCCCGCCAATGCGTCTTCTCTTGCCTGCTGCTGCAGTAGAATAACCTTATCATTCAGCCGAGACTCATAGCCGTAATAGACGGTCACCGCTGCTGCTGCCAGAACAGCTAGCGCAACTGGTGTTAACCACATCCACCAGCTGCTCCCATTGCGCCGCCTGATCACTACTACGTCTTGTTGTACCTGTATATAGGAATGGCTCAGCTCCGCGCCCACAGCCAATTCATTGTCTATCGTAGCGATGACAGCATCTATGCCTGTTACCAGTGACTGTTCGTCAGCTTCTATAAGCAGCTGTTTGCCGCATTTATTGCAATAAACAGCATCCTCTGGCTGTAATTTCCCGCAATGATGGCAGTGCACTTCCTTCAACTCCCAGCAGTATGTTCTCTCTCTATTTCCCTTTTTCATTCCCTATCAATCTACTTCATTCTATTCTACATGACAGGTGTGCTTTATACCAACAGTTGGGAAATGAAATATTTACAAGTTTATATATCGGCATAAATAAGAAAACAGGCCAGTATAAACTGACCTGTCTCATAAATTTTCACATTATAGATTAGAAAGCTTCAATCGCTCCACCAAATAACGCTTCACATCGGCAGACAAGTCTTCGCGCTCCAACGCGAAGTCGATTGTCGCTTGCACGAAGCCGAGCTTATCGCCAACATCATGCCGCCTGCCGTCGAATCGGTACGCTGACAAGGATGCGATTCGATTGAGCTCCTGCAAGCTGTCTGTCAGTTGAATCTCTCCGCCTTTGCCGGGCTGTGCCTGCTCGAGCAGATTGAATATAGCCGGATCAAGCACATACCGGCCAACGACCGCATAGTTGGAGGGCGCCTGTCCCGGCATCGGCTTCTCGACGATGTCGCGCACGCGCGCGACCTTCTTGCCCGCTTCAATATCGACGATCCCGTATTTATGCGTCTGATCCCATGGCACTTCCATAACCGCTACGACCGAGGACTGCTCCTGCTCATACACATCGATCATATCCCGCAAGCACGGCGGCTGAGACACCAATATATCATCTCCGAGCAGAACCGCGAAAGGCTCGTCAGCTATGAACCGACGCGCGCATAGTACCGCATGCCCAAGTCCGAGCGGCTCTTTCTGGCGAACGTAATAAATATCGGCCAACTGCGATATTTCCTTCACAATCGCCAGCATTTCCTCGTTGCCGCGTTCCTCAAGCTCAGCCTCCAGCTCAGCCGACTTATCAAAATGATCCTCGATCGCCCGTTTATTCCGTCCGCTTACGATAACGATACTTTCAATACCCGATTGAACGGCTTCTTCTACAATGTATTGTATGGCCGGTTTATCAATAAGCGGGAGCATCTCCTTAGGCTGTGCCTTAGTTGCAGGAAGGAATCGCGTCCCTAGTCCTCCCGCAGGAATAATTGCTTTGGTTATACGCTTGTCCATTCGAGATACAAGCCCCTCTCCCTAAGGTTTAAAATGATTTTTAGTTCATCATAACCTTATTTCTAATATTAGCCAAGCTATATGCTATGAGGCTCGCAACTAGCTGGACTGTAAGCGAGGGGTAAGTGGCAATTGTATAACAAAGCTGGCGCCTGCGGTCTGATCGGCTTCCTGATCCACCGTGATCGTACCGCCGTGAATATCGATAATCTTCTTCGCAATGGACAAGCCTAAGCCGCTTCCTCCTTGACTCCGATCTCTCGATACGTCTGCCTTATAGAAGCGCTCGAATACTCGCTCCAGGTCCTCTTCAGCAATACCTATGCCCGTATCGGAGATACGAATGATCGCCATACCGTCCCGCTCAGTGAGCTGAAACGATATATTGCCATCCTCCGGCGTAAACTTCATACTGTTAGCGAGCAGGTTGAACCATACTTGGCTTATTAAGTCCTCATCCGCTGTAATGACTGTCTCCTCCATCATCAGCTCGACCGTTAGCCGCTTTGCCACCCAATGCGGTTCACTTGCAAGCACCACGTCGCGAAGCTGCCGATCGAGCCTATACGATTCCGGATGATACGGATGCTGCTGAGAGTCGAGCGACGCAAGCTTAAGCAGGTTTTCGCTTAGGCGCGATAGTCTTGTGCTTTCCTGCTTAATAATGCTGACATAGCGATTACGCTCCGATTCCGTCAACTCTTCGCTGCGCAGCGCTTCCGCGAAACCTCCGATCGACGTAAGCGGGGACTGAATCTCATGCGACACGTTCGAAACGAAGTCTTGCCGCATCGTTTCAAGCTGGGATAAGCTGACAGCCATTTTGTTCATGCCATCCGCCAGCTCGCCAAGCTCATCTCCTCTTCGCGCAGACAATCTAACCGTAAAGTCACCTTCCGCCATCCTTCTGGCTGCGGAGGTCATTAGCTTCAACGGCTTAACCAAATATCTCGCCGCCACCAGAATAAGAATACTTCCCACAATAAGCAATGTTGCCAGCAGCGTCACGGCTGTCCATAGAAAGTTGCTGTTCTGCGGGAAACGATTCGGCTGGACGAACAGCGCCCAATTCATATTGCCAAGCCGCACCAATTTCCCTATTGCAAACGGCGCAGGCGGTCCATTCTCCTCGGTCCTGTTCACATTAATACTTACGCGGTATCCGTTAAATACATTGGAGAGCTGCTCGCGATTAATCTGATTTAGAAGCTGTTCGCTGCCCTCTCCAGCCGTTACCAGGGATCCCCGCACGCTTATGGCGACGATGTTTTGTCCAAGCTGCTTGGACATCTCCTGCAGGTATTGATCCACAGACGCGGGATCTGACACTGCATACAACTGCTCGATTCGTTCAATCGCGCTGTTTATTTGTCCCGGAAGCTGGCCTCTCGCATCTCGCTTGAACATCTGGTTCGTGAATAAGAATGCGACACCGATACTTATAATAACAATAAGCAGAAACGTCGCCGTAATTCGAAAATACAAGCTTCGCATTACCCGCATTCCTCCAGTCGATAACCGAGACCGCGGATCGTCACAATCCGGAATCGATATTTCTCCTCCGGAAAACGATCACGAATACGTTTAATATGTACATCGACCGTTCGCTCATCGCCGGCATAATCCATCCCCCATATTTGCTCGATCAATTGATCTCTTGAAAAGGTTTTGCCAGGATAGCTTGCCAGCTTGAACAGCAGCTCGAATTCCTTAGGCGGGAGCGTAATCTTCTCGCCGCTCGCGCTCATTTGGAAGTCCGTTTGATTCATCGCGACGCCGCCGAACTCCACCGAATGCGACGATGCAATGCGATACCTCTTTAACAGCGCCTTCACGCGCGCCACTAGTTCAGGCGGATCAAACGGCTTCACCATATAGTCGTCCGCCCCCAGCTCGAAGCCCTTCACCTTGTGTGTCGTCTCCCCCTTGGCCGTCAGCATAAGCAGCGGAATATCATAGCTCTCGCGCAATGCTGCACAAAGCGCCCATCCATCCATTCGCGGCATCATTATATCGATAATTGCCATATCCGGCTTTACGGTCTCCAGCTTATCGAACGCATCGATGCCATCAACTGCCTCTATGACCTGAAATCCTTCCCGTTTCAAAAAAAGGCTGACGAGCTCGCGAATATTCGCATCGTCATCCGCTACAACTATTTTGGGCATAGCCAATCTCCTCCAGTCCGCTTGCCATTCCATCCTTGTTATCATACTACATGAACATGAACGTTAGATGAACAGTATTGACATTGGTTACAGTTTATAATAATTTTAAATTAAGATTCAATTCAGAACGTTCAGCCACATCATAGGAGGGCAATTCATATGCACAAAACAATTATTATCGGTACTGGTCCTGCCGGATTAACGGCAGCTATCTATCTAGCGCGCGCCAACATGGAGCCGCTCGTTATTGAAGGCTGGCAGCCAGGCGGCCAATTAACAACAACGACGGAAGTTGAGAACTTCCCAGGCTTCCCTGAAGGCATTCTCGGCAGCGAGCTCATGTCCAATATGAGAAAGCAAGCACAACGCTTCGGCGCAACATTTAAGACTGGCTCGGTCAAAAGCGTCGACTTCAGCAAACGCCCCTACACGCTTGACGTAGAAGGAATTGGAGAGCTGCAAGCGGAGTCGATCATCATCTCCACTGGCGCATCGGCGAAATACCTGGGCATTCCAGGCGAGCAAGAAAATATCGGACGCGGCGTCAGCACTTGCGCCACATGCGACGGCTTCTTCTTCCGCGGCAAAAAAATTATTGTTGTAGGCGGCGGCGACTCCGCTATGGAAGAAGCAGTATTCCTGACTCGCTTCGCTTCCGAGGTTCGCCTTGTTCACCGCCGCGAAGAGCTGCGAGCTTCGAAAATCATGCAGGATCGCGCACGCGCCAACGACAAGATCGTTTGGAGCTTGAACCGTACACCGCTTGAAGTGGCTGCGACGGGCATGGGCTTGCAGGGACTTAAGGTTCTTAATAACGAGACCGGCGAAGAAGAGCTGCTGGAGACAGATGGACTGTTCGTTACGATCGGCCATACGCCAAACACCGGATTCCTTGGCGGCCAAATCGATACCGACGACCAGGGCTACATTATCGTTAAGCCTGGCACCTCCGAAACGAACATTCCAGGCGTCTACGCTTGCGGCGACGTACAGGACCGCAACTACCGCCAAGCGATTACAGCGGCAGGAAGCGGCTGCATGGCAGCACTTGATTGTGAGAGATATTTGGAATCGCTCACTCACGAATCCGTAAATACTTAAAAAATTTTCATAATCCACTAGTACGAATCGTACAAATTATGTATAATTAAAATGTTGAGAGATAAAATATAAAGGCAATGCTACCGCATTCCTATTCTAGGAAAAAGGTACAACCTCGGCTGTATAAGCAGAGGTTGTACCTTTTTCATGTTTATCTCTATATTTAATGGATAACGAACGATCGTTGAAGGAGCGATGAAAGGCATGTTATTAGAAGCCGTATACCACCGACCCAAACAGAACTGGGCTTATGCTTACGACGGGAAGACGCTTCATCTCAGAATCCGCACGAAAAAAAACGATTTGGATTCCGTATACGCCATTGTCGGCGACAAATATGCTTGGAAGCAAACGAAGACCACTGTCCCGATGAAGATTATGTCTTCCGACGCTTTGTTTGACTATTGGGAGACAGCCGTAGTTCCTCCCTACCGCAGACTTCGTTATGCCTTTCAACTCATTGACGGCAGTGAATCTATTCTACTTAGCGACAAAGGCTTCGAGCACACAGAGCCGGATACTTCAAACTCTTTCTTCGACTTCCCTTTTATCAATCCTATCGATGTTTTTGCGCCGCCAGAGTGGGTGAAAAACGCTGTCTTCTATCAGATTTTTCCGGAGAGGTTCGCGAGCGGCGACTCTTCCATCGACCCTGACAACGTGCTGCCATGGGGTAGCACCGATCCCACACCAACCAATTTCTTCGGCGGCGACCTACAGGGCGTTATCGATCATCTCGATCATATTGCCAAGCTTGGCATTAACGCTGTCTATTTCACGCCTGTCTTCGAGGCAACAACCAATCATAAATACGATACGCGCGACTATTTGAAGGTCGACCCCCACTTTGGCACGAATGAAAAGCTGAAAGAACTCGTCGACGTTTGTCATGGGCGCGGTATACGAGTATTGCTCGATGCCGTCTTTAATCATTCCGGCCGCACCTTTCCTCCATTCGTTGACGCTCTCGCGAATGGACAGCAGTCAAAGTATGCAGATTGGTTCCACGTCCGGCAATGGCCGCTTGAAGTTATTGACGGCATTCCAACTTATGAAACATTCGCTTTTGAGCCATTGATGCCAAAGCTAAACACAGAGCATCCTGAGGTGAAAAGCTATTTGTTCGAGGTTGCTAGATACTGGCTCGAGGAAATCGGCATAGACGGATGGCGGCTGGATGTCGCAAACGAGGTTGACCACCAGTTCTGGCGTGAGTTCCGTATGACGGTCAAAGCTGTTAATCCCGAGGCTTATATATTAGGCGAGATATGGCATGATTCAATGGCTTGGCTGCAGGGCGACCAATTCGACGCCGTAATGAACTACCCGTTCACGAATGCTGTGCTCGATTTCTTCGGCCACCAAACCATAGAAGCCGACGCCTTCGCGGCAGCTATCGGCACACAACTCGCCGCCTATCCGCAGCAGGTAACGGAAACAGGATTTAACCTATTGGATAGCCATGATACACCGCGCCTCTTGACGATTTGCGATGATAATATTGAAGCTATGAAGCTTGCTGCCCTGTTCCAGCTGACTTATCCAGGAACGCCTTGCATCTACTACGGTGACGAGGTTGGTTTGAACGGCAGCGGAGACCCTGGATGTCGCAAATGTATGGTCTGGGAGCCCGAGAAGCAGAATCAAGATCTTTTGCACTTTTACACACAAGCGATTCACTTGCGTCATGAGTATCCCGCACTTCGCAGCGCTTATATCCGCTTCCTCCATATCGGCTCAGAGGACGGCACGCTCGCCTATGAACGCCAAGAAGATAATGAACGATTGCTTATCGTAATGAATGCTCGTAACGAAGCGGCTGACCTAAACTTCTCTGTTGTTAATGAAGCATACCCTTCCTTATCGAGCTGGACAACGCTTCTTTCGAGCAATAGCGCCGACACAACTGCAAATATCGTCAGCAGCCCTAGCGGCCAATTCCGAATCGCGCTTCCTAGCTACGGCTATCATATTTTCAAACAAATCCTTTAACCTTATACAGTTTACCGCCTATTAAAAGCTCCTTCAGTTGGCGCATTCCGCCACTTGCAAGGAGCTTTTCACTCCTTCTCTGTCTCTTCCATTGGCTAATTGCCTGTCTTAAATCAACCTTCATTAGCGCCAGCTCCATTTCATTCACCACCTATAGACTGAACATTATCCCCCCTTTATCACACTCTCCCCTCTGCTCAGATCCGCCCCTTCCATCATCCGGCGTCTTACGTCGGCCTCCACCTCAATTCCACTTTCCTTATTCTAGAGGAGATCGCTTTTTTTCTCTTTATCACACTCTCCCTTTTGCTCAGAACCGATCACTTTCATCGAATTTATTCAACAAGTAAGCCTACCCTTATATAAAAATATTGATTTAAATCCCAGGATCTGTTATTCTAAAAATAAGAACATTTGTTCTCATTTCGCTTGATTGGAGTGATATAATTGAAGTTCAGTCTCGAACAGTTCCAAGCGCAATACACTAATGATTCAGACTGTATTCCGCTCCTATTTCGGATGAAATGGCCTACTGGATACTACTGTCCACGCTGTTCCAACACGTCTTACTATATGATTAACACACGTAGATTACCCTTATACGAATGCCGGAAATGCAGTCACCAAGCATCGCTTACCGCCGGTTCGATTATGGACAAAACTCGAACACCGCTGCACAAGTGGTTGCTCGTTATGTATATTGTTGCGGCTAGCAAATCCAGCATAAATGCTGTGCATCTAGCTAAGCTCATTACAGTCACGTACAAAACAGCTTGGAGCATGCTTAATAAAATTCGTCGCGCCATCACCGAACTGGATCAATCCATTCTACTTTCCGGAGAAATTGAAGCAAAACCCGATATTTATACACGACGTATTTTCCACTCTGTCGAAACGCTTCAACGAGAACGTTCTGTCATCGTGGCTCGTATGATGGCAACTAATAAACCTTCCTACTACAAATTAAAATTTGCTCCGTCCCAACAAGAGCCAAGAAAGCCATTGTCCCAGGGAGCCGAGAACTCGTTTAAAGCATCTCATATTAATCCTTCGACCACTCATGTTAACATGATACGCAAACCTTTCATCCCATGGGGAAGCTATCCGCGTCTGCGATATTTCGCTCCTTCTGCATTTCGATGGATGAATGACACTTTCCATGGCATAAGTCCGACCAAGGCTCAGTTTTATATGGACGAATACTGTTTCCGCAAAAACACCAAGCACCTTTCTTCTTCCCAGTCATTTGAGCTGCTCCTAAGTCATTCGCTTATTCCAAACCCAGCAACGATTATGCATACTACTTATTCCTTATTGAAATTAGCGATGTAGCCCATTATTTCTTTTTCTTTTTTCTTTTTTCATTTTTCTTTTCTCTTTCTTCATTCTACTTATTACTTTTTGCTTTTTTATTTTCTCATTTCGTATTTCGTATTTCGTATTTCGTATTTCATATTTCATATTTCATATTTGTTATTTATTATTTCGTGTTTCTTATTTCGTGTTTCTTATTTCGTGTTTCTTATTTCGTATTTCTCATTCCGTTCTTCATCTATTTTTTTTATTACTTGTATTCTGTTTTTGCATGCTCCTACGTTCCAGTGTTGCAAATTATGAGTGTCTAGATTTTTTATTCTCTTTTCATTACCCATGCCCCTTCTTGCTTAATTGCTTCTGTATTTTACGCCTCCTCGATTCCACGTTTCATCGCTTCCCGGCTTAACCACTGCGATCCTTGTTCCTTTTTTTGCTGTGTATTTGTAATTGTGATTATCTTCTGGTTTTGTGAGCACCATTTCCTCTGATAATTAGATAAGCGAGATGCTCCCGTTCCTGAGCTACGGGGAGAGTGTGATAAAGGCAAAAAAAACACCTAATAGAGAACGGCACATATTGATGGTCCGCTCTCTATTAGGTGTTACTAAATCTAATGGCTATGGGCTAACAGGGTTCCAAATTTTCTTGATAAAGATAACGCTATTTAAGTATAACCGTGCTGTATGCTGGAATGGATAAATTGCCGTTGGTCAATGTTGCCGCGTCATCGGTTCGGTGTGCGATTGTTGTGAATGTGTTGTACCGGTCCGATGGAGTTAGAATGACTGACTGGAGCTCGCTTGATAGATTGTGAACGACGAGAACGCGCTCCTTCTGGGTGAGGCGGACGTAAAGGCTTAGCTTCGGATTAGGGGTCTCAAGCGTATATTCGGCAATGGTTCCGTCGCGTAGCGCAGCCTCTTCATTGCGCCACTTAATAAGCTTGCGATAGTGGCTCAGCAACGATTGCTCATCTGATAGTTGAGCTTGCACAGATACAGCCCCTGCCGAAGTGTTGTGCTCGGAGGGCTCCCAGGTTGTTTGGCCCTCACCGCCCTGCGGATCGCTATACCAAACCATTGGCTCACGAATCAATTCGTCGGGCTTCGCCCCCTTCATCCCAAGCTCTTCACCGTAATAAATATACGGATTTCCGGGAAGGGTCAATAGAATGGCCGCTGCCATCTTCGCCTGCGAGACGTTGCCGTTCAGGACACTCATCGGTCGATTCTGATCGTGATTGCTTAGGAATGGTGCATCCACGAAGCTGCCTCCCGATGATTTCTCGTAGACGCTATATGCTCTAGCTAATGAGAAGCCGAAGTCAGCATCTCGCTCATTGGCCGCCGCGCCTAGTATGCGTCCCGCAAGATCAAAGTGGAAGGCGGAGTTAAACGCCTTATCGAAGTAAGGCGCAATGACCGATAGCGAATCCCATACTTCACCTATTAAATAAGCGTTAGCATTCACTTCGTTCAGACCCGAGCGGAACTGCTGCCACCAGGATTGATTAGCTGCCTGCACATCCGGCGTGCTCATCGTCGATGAGAAATCGCCGTATATATGCTTGGCCGCATCCAACCGGAAGCCGTCAACGCCTTGCTTCAGCCAGTACTGGCCAATCTTTATCATTTCCTGGCGCACTTTCGGCTCATCGAAATTCAGATCGGGCATGCCTCCCCAGAAGACTCCTAAATATTTGTCAGCTCCTGACTCATGCCAGGGGTTGCCGCCTACAGCGCCATCTGCTTTAACCTTCTCGTCCTTTGTCACGATTCGATACCAATTGCGGTAAGGGCTGGCTGGATCGTCTAGCGCATCCTTGAACCATGGATGCTCGCTGCTCGTATGGTTCACGACCAGATCCATAATGATGCTGATATCGCGCTTGTGCGCTTCGTCGATTAGATTCTTCAAATCGTCAAGCGTACCGTAATCAGAATTAACAGCGTAATAATCGGTCGTATCATAACCGTGATAGCTTGGAGAAGCAGTGATCGGCATCAGCCATATGCCTCCGATACCGAGCTCTTGCAAGTAATCAAGCTTAGCGGTCACCCCATTCAAGTCTCCAATACCGTCACCATCCGTATCATAGAAGGAACGGACGAATATTTCGTAGAATACCGTCCCAGGCTGCTCGTCGACTGCAAGCTCCGTCTGAACTTGCGGAGCTTCGGATGGTGGAGCAACGGAAGGTGAAGTCGTATCTGAAATAGTATTTTCTGCGGAATGATTTGAACAGCCTGTTGCCAGCACGACGACAGTCAGCAAAAGAGCTGCGGAGACCCGCAGCCCTCTTCTCCCTTGCCATAACTTTCTCATACCGTCACCCTTTCGAAGCGCCTGATGTAAGACCCTGAACGAGAAACCGTTGCAGCAGCACGAACAGCAGCGTAATCGGAACGGCAATGAGTACAGCACCGGCAGCAAACATGGTGAAGTTGCTATTTTGATAAGAATTGACTAAATCCCACATACCGACTGCCAGCGTCCACTTCTCCTTCGTACGAAGCACTAGATTGGCGAATATAAAATCTACCCATGCTCCGGCGAACGTAGTAAGTGCGACGTAAATAAGAATGGGGCGACCTAGCGGCAGCATAATGCGGTAAAAGATTTGCAAATGATTGGCCCCGTCGATACGCGCCGATTCGTCCAAACTGCGCGGAATCGTATCGAAGAAACCTTTGATGACAAAACCGTTGAATAATACAGCACCTGACGCATATACGATAATGATCGCCGCATGTGTATCAAGCAGGTTAAGCTGCAGCAAGAAGATGTAAACGGGAATAAGGCTCATGAAACCTGGGAACATACCGAGTACGAGTATGGTAGATAGAATCGTCTGTCTGCCTTTGAAGCGGAAACGCGACAATGCGTACATGCTGACCGTTGACAGCAATGTAGAGAAAATCATCGACAGCGTCGCAATCTTCAATGTATTCAAATACCATCTGCCGTACTGAAAAACTTTGGAGTGGAACAGCTCGTAATAATGATCAAAAGTGATCGTTTTCGGAAAAAAGCTAGCGCTGTACAACGACGTGCCCGGTCTAACGGAAGAAACGAGTACCCAAAGAGCAGGATAAATGCAGCAGATCGCAATCACGATAAGAAATAGATAACTAAGCGTCAAGCGTACGCCCTTGGTCATTGGATCATATCCTCCTCTTTAAATGATTTCGTCCGGCGGTAGTTGATGATCGAGAACGATGCAATAATGATGAAAATAATGATGCCGATCGCAGATGCCATATTAAACTGGCTGTTGTTGAGCGTCAATTTGTAGAGCCATGTGACGAGCAAGTCAGTACTGCCCGCATACTGATAATCGCCGTTAACCGGATTACCGTTCGTCAGCAGGAAGATCAGATTGAAGTTGTTAATATTGCCCGCGAACTGAGTAATAAGAATCGGCGCTGTCGTGAATAACACAAACGGCATCGTGACGATGCGAAACTTCTGAAACGCAGATGCGCCATCAACGTCGGCTGCTTCGTAGAGATCTTTCGGAATGGCCGTCAATACTCCCATTATTAGAACCATAGATACCGGAATACCTACCCACATATTAACGACAATCGCGGTAACCTTCGCCCAGAACGGATCGGTCAGCCACGGCAGTCCGCCAAGACCGAAGCTGGACAAGTAATTATTGATTGGCCCGAATTCGCCGTTAAATAAATTTCTCATTATTAGCAGCGATATGAGCTGCGGAATGGCATATGGAAGAATGAATATTGTCCGCCATAGCTTCTTGAACTTCATATCCTTCTGTTCAATGATGAGCGCAACGAACAGACCGCCGAAGTAGCAAGTGATCGTAGCTACAATCGCCCATACAATCGTCCAAGTAAATACGCCTAGAAATGTTCTGCTCCAGGTCTTGAGACTAAGCAAATCAATAAACGTCTGAAAACCGACCCAGTCAACCAGCTTGGCTGGCGGAATATGTTGAGGCAACGAGTAATTCGTAAACGAGAGCAGCACCATGAATATAATCGGCATAATGGTCAGAAACAGTACACCGAGTCCAGGCACGGCCAGCATTAGCAGTGGAAACTTCCGATCTGCAATGTAGGCAATGGTTTGCCCTATGGTTGCGGACTCCTCGCCATTGTCCCTCTGCTTTCCCGTACGATACGCGTCGCGAATGTTCATCATATAAATGATAAGAAATACGACCAAAAGAAATATAGCTATAAGTCCGTCTATTAACAGAAATATTGAATGATCGCCTTTAATTGGCTCATACATCTTGCCGACTTTCACAAATCCGCCCGTCTTCTCGCCGAGCGTCACTATTCCCCAAATGGCTTGGGCCAAATTCGGTATGAAGTATCCGAGCGAGCCGGCGCAGGTTATCAGCAAAATAAGTCCCTTCCAATATTGCCGGTTATATAGCTGTCCTAGTCCCATGAATAGTCCGGACAAAACGGCCGCGGTGTTGCGATGACGATTCATACCGCCTGGCTCCCTTCCATGATGTTCACCCGCCGAAGCACTCTTCGGCGGGCGAACGATCATTCCTGTTATTGTTTATTTCGTTGCGCCGGAGTTGGCATCTTTAATTTGTTGTACCGCATTGTCGAGCGATGTTTTTGGATCTGTGCCTTTGTCCCAAATGTCAGAGAGCGCTGCGCCAACTGGCGTCCAAACGTTACCCATCTCTGGAATCGAAGGCATAGCTTGCGAATTAATGAACTGTGCTGCGAATGCACTCGAGATTTCATCCGCCTTGAACGTTGGATCTTCCATCGCTTCCTTGTTAGCAGGAATAGCGCCAGTTGCTGCGAAGTCTTTCAACTGATTTTCTTTGTTCGATACGAAGCTTGCGAACAGCTTCGCAGCGTTCGGATATTTAGTAAACGTGTTAACATACCAAGCCTTAACGCCGGAGAACGATACAGCAGGTTTGCCATTAATCGTTGGCAGTGGAGCTACGCCGAAGTTAATGCCTAGGTTTTTGAAGTCGCCTACTTTCCATGGACCAGTAATCGTCATTGCGAGCGATTTATCTTGGAATTTGCCTTGGATGATGTCGGCCGAAGCATCGCCGGAGTTAATCGGCAAAATTTGTTTCAATGCTTGGTAAGCTTTCAAGCCTTCTACAGCACCGTCGTTGTTCAAACCGATGTCTGCTGCATCTTGACCATTGCTGCCGAATACATAACCGCCGTTGGAGGAGAAGAAGATATAGTTAAAATAGAAGTTTCCAAGTTCCCACATGAGCGTATACTTTTTGGCTGCTGCGTCATTAAAGGTTTTGGAGAACTCCATAAGCTCCTCGAATGAAGCCGGCGGCGCCTGCACAAGATCCTTGTTGTAGAATAAGCCGTATGTCTCAACGGAACGCGGGTAGCCGTACAAAATGCCGTCTACCGTTACTGCGTTAACAGCAGCTTCAGCGTTGTTAGCGATGGTTTGATCGCCGTAGAAGTCATTCGGCATAACAAGACCGGCAGCAATCGCTTTACCCAGGTTGTCATGCGGGAACGTTACAACGTCAGCACCGATATTTGCCGGACCATCCGTAGTCAGCTTGCCAACTTGGTCCGGCGACTCTACCTCTTCGATTTTTACTGGAATATTGTATTGAGCCGTGAATTCTTTGGCGATTTCTTCAAGCACGGTGCGTTGGTTTTTGCTATCCCATACAAGAAGCGATGCTCCCTCTTCCGGAACGATATCCGTCGATTCTTCTACTGCCGGAGGAGTTTCTGTTGCGGCACCTGCATTGTTCGTCTTGTTCTCTGTGTTGGTGCCGCTGTTCGCATTTTCCGTATTGCCTCCGTTATTCGTACCTCCACATGCAGATACGATAAATAGGGCAACGATTAATGACATCACGAACCACTTTTTCATGCGTAATGATCCCCTTCCATAATGTGTTGGCCGTACTCCTGAATTACACGCCCTACTCATTCGCCAATTCTCCCCTTGCACGATTAGCGCAAACGTTTGTACAAGTTTTGATAAAAAACGACGTAAATAAGCACTCTTGCTGCTTTACATCGTTAATTTGGCGTTTAACAAGAAATGTAAGCGCTCTATTCGTGTCCTCATCATACAATAAGGATGTGATTTTGTTAAAACGTTTGCACAGTTCATTCTATTTGAAAAATAAATTGTTTTCTTCGATTTTCTCCGTTTTCCTTCAATTCTATTAGTTTTTCACGTATTTTGCAGCGTTTTCCTAAGATATATATTTACTTTTGGGCAACATTTGCATTAGGATGAAGCATATAGCACAAACGATTGCGCAATGGGGGCAGAAGTTATAATGGTAACCATTAAAGATATTGCAAAAGTCGCCGGGGTATCCCCTTCCACAGTATCCAGGGTCGTCTCCAATCACCCTAGAATAAGCAAAGAAACTTCACAAAAGGTCAAACGAATTATGGAGGAAATGGGCTATCATCCGAATGTCATGGCCAAAAGTCTCGTTTCCAAGACGACGCAGACGCTTGCGATCGTGCTCCCCCGCCCTGCAGAGGAATTATTCCAAGACTTCTTCTTTGGTGAATTGCTTCGCGGTATATTGACGCAATCCACTAGGGCCGGCTACGATATGCTGCTTACTGCCGCAACCTCGCCGCATGATGAAACGGAAACAGTGTCCCGCCTTGTGTTCGGCAGACGGGTTGACGGTATTATTTTGCTATCGTCGAGGGTTAACGATCCTCTGATCGATATGCTCGATAAGCATAAGTTCCCTACCGTCCTTATCGGCAGAACCGATGAGCATCCGAACATTCTGTCTGTGGACAATAACAATGAACAGGCAGCTTATGACGCAACACAGCATCTTATCGTGCAAGGACATGAACGTATCGGCTTCGTCAGCGGACCGCCGACGCTTACCGTCGCTCGCGACCGGATGCAAGGCTACCAACGCGCGCTTCGCGAGGCGGGTCTTCCGTTCCGCTCCGAATGGGTCGTGGAGGGAGAGTTCCTGCAACAAAGCGGTTATCGCGCCATGTCATTCCTAATGGGCCTGCCTGAGAGGCCAAGCGGGCTTGTCGTTATCGACGATGTTGTCGGCTTCGGCGTTCTACGCGGCTTAACTGAACTGGGCTACAAAGTCCCGGATGATCTAAGCCTCGTCAGCTTCAACAATATTGCGCTGTCCGAGCTAGCCCAACCGCCAATCAGTTCCATCGATATTGGAACGTACCAGCTCGGCTATACCGCTTCGCAAATGTTAATTCGCTTTATCCAGGAAGAGAGTGTACATCAGCAACGGATGATTATCCCTCATCGGTTAATCGTACGTGAATCATCTATCCATACCGTCGCAAAAAGGAGCTGAATTTATGAATACGAACAAGCCTTATCTTATCGACGCTATAATCGGCAACTCCAAAATGCTCGCTTCGCTTGGCCGTACGGGCAGACTATACCGCCTCTGGTGGCCGAACATCGACATGCCTCAGCATGTCGATGCCATGCGCACCGGCATCAAGCTGCGGGACAATTACTCCATATCATGGTTCGACAGCGAGACAGACGGCTGGAAACACGAAATCGCCTATGTTCCAAAAACGAACATTGTTAGCATCGGAGCTCGTTCTGAGCAACAGCCGATACGAGTGGAAAGCTTACACTTTGCCGTTCCAGAGCAAGATATGCTCGTGCGGGAATACCGCTTTACAAATACGAGCGAAGCAGCTGTTTCATTTGAATTTATCGTGCATTCCTCCTTTCTAGTCAGCGAAAATCGTTTGTACAATACGACGACCTTCAACGCTACTGCTGACGCTTTAATTCATTTTAGACATACGTACTTTTTTGCGCTTTCGAGTGCAAACGTATGCACAAAGTTCCAAGCCGGACTAGGCTGGGATTCCGTTCAAGAGGGACAGCTTGCCGGCAACGTCATTGATATGCGCCCAGACGGAGCTCTATCATGGCGGATTGAGCAGCTTAAAGCCGGTGATTCTATAACCATTCCGCTTTATATTGCTGCTGGACGCGATGAGGCTGGCTCTCTTGCTCAACTGGAAATAGCAAAGTCCAAGGGCAGCCCCGAATGGGTTAACGAAACGACTGACTATTGGCGTCAATATTTAGTAGCTGCTGCTCCCTCCCCGGTCGCTAATGAAGATATGACCGACTTATATGAACGATCCGTTCTTATGTTTAAGCTGATGGCTGATCATCAGACGGGAAGCATCATTGCGGCTCCCGAGTTCGACGAGACATTCTCCCGCTGCGGCGGCTACTCCTATTGCTGGGGAAGAGACGCGGCGTTCATTACGACCGCGCTCGATAAGGCGGGGCTTGGCGAGCTATCTGACCGTTTCTATGCTTGGACGCTTACTTCTCAATCGCCAGACGGCTCTTGGCAGCAGCGTCATTATCATGACGGCAGCCTCGCTCCTTCCTGGGGCTTGCAAATTGACGAAGGCGCATCTATTTTATGGGGCATGTGGCAGCATTACTTGGAGGGCCACAATATTGAATTCGCCAAGCAAGTATGGCCGGCTGTTCTGAAAGGCGCCAGCTTCCTAGCCAGCTTCCTCGATCCGGAATCAGGATTGCCGAGACCTAGCATTGATCTGTGGGAGGAACGCGAAGCTTCTCATACCTATTCTTCAGCAGCCGTATACGGCGGATTGACCGCCGCTTCTAGCTTCGCCCAACTGCTAGGCAATAATGAGGTCGCAGAACAATGGTCTTCTGCTGCTAATCAGATCTCTTCCGCTATCCTTGAGAGCGGATGGAATGAGGAGCGCAGCAGCTTTTATCGCGGCTTAAACATCTCGGTAGGTGCATCCGCATACGAGGAAGCAGTCGCGTCAGGCAAGGATGCTTCCATCGTCGAGCTCGACAAAGGCTACCGCAAATATATGCTGCGGCATGACCCGATGATCGACATCAGCCTTCTAGGCATATCGATTCCGTTCGACGCCGTGCCTAAAGATCACCGCTATATGCAGCGTACTGCCGATTCGATTGAAGCGGCGCTTACCATGCCTGGTGTCGGCGGCATTAAGCGTTACGAAAACGATCATTACATCGGCGGGAATCCGTGGATTCTCACGACGCTTTGGCTGGCACACTATCGCATCCAAACTGGCAGCTTGAATAAGGCCAAGGAACTGCTGCGATGGTCAATTGAGCACCGCACCGAAACAGGCTTATTGCCTGAGCAGGTAGACAAGGAAACAGGCGCAACCGCTTGGGTCGTGCCGCTTACGTGGTCGCACGCTATGTATGTATTAGCGATCTTCATGCTGGCGGAAGCTGAAGAGAAAGAAGCAGCCGCCCAGCAATTGAAAGGAACTTACAAGCTTTAAATAATAGTCAATTAACTTAAAAACGGAAGAGAGCTGCTCTCTTCCGTTTTTTTGTATGACTGGCATTGACAATGTATGGATTTCCCATTAGCTACAAACACTACTTTTCGGAAAGGATGATCGAAATGAATACGATACAACAACATTTGAATCGTCAAATCGCCAACTGGAGCGTCCTGTACATTAAGCTGCACAACTACCATTGGTATGTGAAAGGCCCGCAATTTTTCACGTTGCATGAGAAATTCCAACTCTTCTACGAAGAAGCCGCACTGCATGTTGACGAAATAGCCGAGCGCCTGCTTGCCGTGAAGGGCCAGCCGCTAGCGAGAATGAACGACTACCTATCAGCCGCAAGCATTAAGGAAGCGTCGGGCGAAGAAACAGCCGAGCAAATGGTCGATCAATTGATCGCCGACTTTGCCATAATTATCGGTGAGCTGAAGGAAGGTATGGAAGCTGCTCAAGCTGCAGGCGACGAAACAACCGCCGATATGCTGCTCGCAATCCATACGACACTCGAGAAACATGTATGGATGCTGAGCGCATTTAACGGTAGATAACTTGGATTGTAGTCGTGATACGATGAATGAGAAAAGCGGATGAGCTAAGGCCCATCCGCTTTTCTCTTCATTATTTAGACAAACTTGACTATGCAGCTCCCGAGTTTTTGTTCGCCCCAAAAGGCTTCCAAAGTGTCGCCATCTGCCAGCGCTGCTACGCCGGCAGGCGTGCCGGTATAAATGATGTCCCCTGCTCCAAGGCCGTAGTTCGTTCCTACAAACTCAATCAGAGTAGCAATATCGAAGATCATATCGGCAGCTTGGCCTCGCTGTGCCTCTTGACCGCTACGAATGAGCGTAAAGATTTGCTGTTCGATTCCGGCTTGACCGGGATAATCGATCCACGATCCGAGCGGCGCTGAACCTTTGAAGCCTTTGGCAGGAAGCCAAGGCTCGCCTTTCGCCTTAATCTTCGACTGCACATCGCGTAATGTCAGATCGAGTCCAAGCGTCATGCCGCTGATGATCTCGTCTGCATTCATGCCGGGCTCATAGTCACGCCCGATTCGAAGAACGATCTCCAACTCAAAATGAATCTCGCCTACACCGCTCGGCAGTTCAACAATGTTGCCATTCATGGGAGCAAGCGCATGTGTTGGCTTTGTAAATACCATAGGGGATGTCGGAACAGCGTTCCCGAGCTCCAATGCGTGCAACCGGTAGTTGCGTCCAATGCAATAAATGTTGCGAATATCGTTAGCGCTCATGGTTAAGTACGGCTCCCTCTAGTTATTCTGTGCGGCGATCTTCTCCGCCAATTCATTCAGTTCCGTCCAGCGATCCATCAACTGCTCCAGCTTCTCTTCCAGTTGCTGCTGCTCGGCGGCCAGCTCCTGCAGACGCACCGAATCGCTGCTAGCCGCTTCCATATGCTCGGCAACCTTTGCTAGCTCTGCTTCAGCTGCTTCGATCCAGCCGTCGATCTGCTCGTAATCCTTCTGCTCTTTGTACGACATCTTCAGCGCCCGTTCCTTGCTGCCCTGCTTAGAGGGTTCCTCAGATTGCGGCGTTCCCGCGGCCTTCGATGACGATTTGGATGATGCTGCAGCAGATCCGGCAGATGCGGCCGATCCTGCCCCGTCCCTCTTAGCGCTCGTCTCCTGATAGTCCGAGTAATTGCCCGTATGATGCGTAATAACGCCCTCACCCTCGAAGGCAATAATTTTGTCTACCGTCCGATCCAGGAAGTAGCGGTCATGGGAGACAACAAATACGACGCCCGGGAAATCGTCCAAATAGTCTTCGAGAACGGTCAGTGTCGCTATGTCGAGATCATTCGTCGGTTCGTCGAGGAGCAGCACGTTTGGCGCGTTCATCAGTACTCTCAGCAGCTGCAAGCGGCGTTTCTCGCCACCGGACAGCTTCGCTATCGGCGTCCATTGCATCGTTGGCGAGAACAAGAACCGCTCCAGCATTTGACCAGCGGAAATGAGCGAGCCGTCAGCCGTCTTTACCTGCTCGGCATCTTCACGAATGTATTCGATGACTCTTAATGACTCGTTCATCTCTTCATGCTCTTGCGAAAACCAGCCAAGCTTCACTGTCGGCCCGATATCAACGGTCCCTTCATCGGGCGTCAGCTTCCCGGCAATCAGCTTCAGCAGCGTCGACTTGCCGCTGCCGTTGCGGCCAACGATGCCGACCCGGTCCTCCGGTACGGCAATGTAGCTGAAGTCGCGAATCAACTTGCGACTGCCGTAGCTCTTCACTACATCTTCGATCTCCACGATCTTACGTCCGAGTCTGGAGGATGCAACCGATACGTCGAGCTTGCCCCCCGCTTGCTTCGGCGCATCTGCCTTCAGCGCCTCGAAGCGGTCAATACGCGCCTTCTGCTTCGTCGTCCGTGCTTTCGCACCACGGCGAATCCAAGCGAGCTCATTGCGCAGCAAGTTCTGGCGCTTCGACTCGGAAGCGGCCTCCCGCTCCTCGCGCTCCAGCTTCAGTTCAAGGAACCGGCTGTAGTTGGCTTGATAGAAATGCGCCTTGCCCTTATCTAATTCAATTACCCGATTGCTGACGCGATCGAGAAAATACCGATCATGCGTAATCATCAGCAGCGCGCCGCGCCGCTTCTGAAGCATGCCTTCCAGCCAAGCGACGGAATCGTTGTCGATATGGTTCGTCGGCTCGTCCAGAATGAGCACGTCGGACGGCTGCAGCAGCGCCGCAGCCATCGCGACCCGCTTGCGCTGTCCGCCTGAGAGCGTGCCGACCTTCGCTTCATAGTCGTAAATGCCGAGCTTCGAGAGCGCGACCTTCGCGTCGCTCTCCAATTGCCAAGCATCCAGCTCATCCATCTTCTGATTCGCCGCAATCAACTGCTCCTGAAGCGCCGTGTCGTTCGGCTTCAGTTCAATAGCCTCCATCGCCGCTGCATAAGCCCGCACGGCGCGAAGCTGCGGCGACTGACCGCCGAGCACATGCTCCAGCGCCGTCTCCTCCGGTTCGAATGCCGGGTCCTGCGCCAGCATTCGAACCGTCACACGCCCGCCGATTGCCACAGAACCGGCATCGGCAGGCTCTATTCCGGCAATGACCTTCAGGAAGGTCGACTTGCCGGTACCGTTCACGCCGATAATGCCTACTTTATCGCCGTCTTCAAGTCCGAACGTCACGTCCTCGAATAACAGCTTCTCGCCATAGCTTTTCGTTATATGTTCAACCGATAATAAATGCATAAGACAAACCTACTTTTTTCGTTATTGGAATGAAGCTGCTGCTTGCTATGCAACCATTCGTATCATACCATAATCGGACACGATCTTCACTTCGAAATGGATGTTGCCGTTCCTATCATCGCCACTGCCCGAGATGCCGATATAAAAGGTATATGAGAGGAGTGATTCTGCATGAATAACCCCTATCTGTTCATCTTCACAGGCACAAGCGGCTCCGGGCGCAAGACGTCCGCACACCGCGCGCTTCAAGGCAGCGGCATCGTCCATATCCCTTCCTTCACTGACCGTCCGCCGCGCAATAAAGAGCGCCCTGATGCCGACTACCGCTACGTAACCGAGGAGCAGTTCGATAGCTTGTACCATAATGATTTTTTCGCGGAATTTGTTCGCATCGATCATCACCGCTACGGCATCGGCAGACGCGACCTCGATCAAGCGATGAACAGCGGCAAGAGCGTCTACATTATTCTGAACAGCGAAGGCACTGAACGGATTCGCAGCCTGTATGGCGAACGCGCCGTACGCATCTTCATTTATACGGATAAGCAAACCGTATCCGAACGTCTCGAGAGCAAGGGAACTAGCTTCGAGATCATGGACAACTATTTGAGCCACTACACGGAAGAAGTGGCTTACCGCAAGCATTGCGAGCACATTATTGAAAATATGACGATTGATCGAACCGTCGAGCAAATAAAAACGATTGTGAACAGTTATCTGGGCTCGAAATCGTGACGTTTTGGGATCATGGTACGGACACAAGAAAGCCGGGTGCAGACTCCTTATGGAGCAGTACCCGGCTTCTTTTTGTACAAGGCTATGCGTTAGCGCTTGCCGATCATATTCTCAGGACGAACGAATTCGTCGAATTGCTCAGACGTCAGCAGGCCGCTTGCAATAGCGGACTCCTTCAGCGTAAGGCCTTTCTTGTGGGCGTTCTTCGCAATTGCAGCCGCATTCTCATAGCCGATATGCGGGTTGAGCGCGGTTACGAGCATGAGCGATTGATCCAAGTTGCGCTTGATAACCGCTTCGTTCGGCTCAATGCCCACCGCGCAGTTGTCGTTGAACGATACCATGGCATCAGCCATAAGCGCGACCGATTGCAGGAAGTTATAAATGATGACCGGCTTGAACACGTTGAGCTCGAAGTTGCCTTGGCTTGCCGCCATGCCGATCGCCGTATCGTTGCCGATGACTTGGCATACAGCCATTGTAATCGCTTCGCTTTGGGTAGGATTAACTTTGCCCGGCATGATCGAGCTGCCTGGCTCGTTCTCAGGAATAACGATTTCGCCGATGCCGCAACGCGGGCCGCTTGCCAGCCAGCGAACATCGTTCGCAATCTTCATGAGGTCAGCCGAAAGCGCCTTGATCGCACCGTGCGTGTACACGATTTGGTCATGGCTTGTAAGCGAGTGGAACTTGTTGGCTGCCGTAATGAAGGTTTTGCCTGTCAAAGCCGTTACTTCTTCTGCTACCGCTACCGCGTAGTCCGGATGCGCATTAAGACCAGTACCTACTGCCGTACCGCCGAGCGCCAAGTCGCGCATCGTTTCTACGCTTTGCACGAGCATCGCGCGCGTACGGTCAAGCATCGAATACCAGCCGCTAATTTCTTGGCCGAGCGTAATTGGCGTCGCATCTTGCAGATGCGTACGGCCGATTTTCACCAAATCAGCGAACTTCTCCGACTTCGCGCGAAGCGTTCCGTTCAGCAGGTCAAGCGCAGGCAAGAGGCGATCTTCAAGCGCGATAACGCCGGCAATATGCATCGCTGCAGGGAATGTATCATTAGAGCTTTGGGAGCGGTTTACGTCGTCATTCGGGTGAATGCGAGCTTCGCTGCCTCTCTCCTGAAGAATTTGGTTGGCGCGGTTCGCAACAACCTCATTCACGTTCATGTTCGTTTGCGTGCCGCTGCCGGTCTGCCATACGACGAGCGGGAAATGCTCATCCCATTTGCCAGCCAATACTTCGTCAACCGCTTCGCCGATAACAGCAGCTTTCTCTGCATCGAGTACGCCTAGCTTATTGTTGGCAAACGCGGAAGCTTTCTTAATAATAGCCATCGCATAGACGACTTCGATCGGCATGCGCTCTCCGCTGATTTTAAAGTTTTGCAGGCTGCGTTGCGTTTGTGCGCCCCATAGCTTGTCTGCAGGAACTTTAATCTCACCCATTGTGTCCTTCTCAATCCGATAATCCATTCGCCTAACGACTCCTTCTGATCTATGATTGGTCTCTCTTAAACAGTCCTGTTTCTGTTATAACGCTATTCGCCGTCAGAAGCAAGCTTGCCAGCGCTGTTTAGCTCCGTTGCAGCCTGCCATCCTTCGTGGTCATAGGGATAAATACAGCCCTTTCCTCCGTCAGCTTGTTAGGAGCATGAATGGACAACATCAGTTGCCCCTCGAACGTGCGGAACAGCATGCCGTGACCGCCGTCCTCCGCGAATAAAGGCGTTTCGTCCTGCAGCCATGGCCCTTCAATCGTTCCCGATTCCGAACGGGCAATGCCAATCGCATAGCCGGTCTTCGAGCCGCTGGACCAAAGCATGTGCAGCTCCCCATTCTCCGTATGGTACAAGTATGGACCGTCCGTCACATAGTTCAAGGAGTCCTTGCCCGCGGCAGACCATGGCGCCTGCGAAGCCGTGAACAGCAAGATCGGTTCGCCAGCCGCCTCCCGGAGATCGTCCGTCAGCGGTATCGCACACATTTTGCCATCCTGAACCTGAATCCATTCATGACAGAACACCATCCACGGTTTGTTGTCTGCGTCCACGTAAAGCGTGCCATCTAGACACTCCCAATCCTCCGGCGTGACCGGCTTGTCCGTCAACGTGCGGAACGGTCCAAGCGGATGCTCAGCGACGAGCACCTGCGTACCGCGGCAGCGATCCTCCGACTTGAAAGAAGCGAACATATAATAACGGTCATTGTACGCATAGACCTCCGGCGCCCAAAAATTCCGGTCCGCCCAAAAACCCGACTCTGGACGAAACGCCTCGAAAGGTCCTTCCCAGTTATCCAGATCTCTGCTGCTGTAGACGTCGAAGCCCGTACCCGGGCCGCCCCATGTATTGAGATCGGTCGAACCGTACATATAATACAAACCATCGTCTTGAATAGGCAATATAAAAGGATCCCGAATTCGGATTTGCTCACGTTTCAACATGACGTAATTCTCCTCTTCATCTATATATGTATACAAAAGCGCCACTCGGAGTTTGTTGCCCCTATGGCGCTTATTATTTCTATTTGCTGCTAAAGACCTTTCGCTTCGCGATAAGCGGCAATATAGGCCGCTGCCTTCTTCTCGATCAGCGAGAAGTCGCCCGTCTTCACTGCATCCTTCGTCAAGTCAGAGCCAATACCTACCGCAACAGCTCCGGCCTTGATCCAGTCCTTCAGATTATCCAGCGATACGCCGCCCGTTGGCATAATGTTCGCTTGCGGCAGCGGTCCTTTGATGGATGGGATGACGCTTGGAGAGTAGAGGTTGCCCGGGAACAGCTTCACCACGTCAACACCCAGCTCAAGCGCGCTTTGAATTTCGTGAATCGTCATTGTGCCAGGCATAACGGGAATCGCATAACGGTTGCAAAGCTTAATAGTGTCCGGGTTCAACGCCGGCGCAACCACGTATTCGGCGCCTGCCAATATCGCTGCGCGAGCCGTCTCCGGATCAAGCACTGTGCCCACGCCAATAATAGCGAAGTTATCCGCATCAGGCGATACATCGCTCGAGTATTCCTTCGATAATTGCTCAATTGCGCGGAGCGCGAATGGAACGGTCATCGTAATCTCAATCGCTTTAATGCCGCCTTTGATTGCACGACGCGCCATTTCTGCTACTTCCTCTGGGGAGTCTGCGCGCAATACGGCTACAACACCCGCTTCTGTAAGCTGCTGCAGCACCTTAAGCTTCTTCATCCTGTTAGCCCCTTTTCCCTTTGTGTTCCTATTTGTTCGAAAATGTTCGTTCTATTGCCCATTATAGGCGGTTTAGAGCAATTCTTCAATCTTTGTTCGGTTTCATATAATCGATTTCCAAAAACTTCTCCACTTCTGTTGCCCAGCGTTCTTGAACGAATTGCTGGTGAAGCGGATGCTCGTTGTACGCCTCATAATCTGCCTGACTCGCGAACTCCATCGCGAAGCCGTAATCATAGTCGTTTTTCACGCTAACCTGGTTATAGACGCGGAAGCCCGAGACAACTGGAATCGAAGTCAATATGCGTTCCCCATCCGCTAGAAACTTGCTTGCCGCCTCCGAACCTTTCTCATGCTTCAAACTAAAAATAACCGAATGCAATATCCACTGCTTATTCGTTTCCGACATCGATATCTCTCCTCTAATCTAGCTAAATTATAGTTTTAAAATACCATAAATAGGCTGGTGAGGGCTAGTTTCGCGCAGAATGAATATGCGGCCACGCAACTTACGCAAATTTTCGAATAAACGCTGACAGACAGTTGTCAGGGTTCAGCAGCTATAATCAAGACAATTCTAGTAAAATCCGAAACTTCGAATAGAGGTGATAGGCAATGAGGACACTCACTAAGCGAGAACTGAACCGCGCGCTGCTCGCTAGGCAGATGCTGCTGCAACGGGAGAGCATCACTCCGCTCGAAGCCATCAAGCGGCTTGTCGCCATTCAAGCGCAGGCGCAAGACCCGCCGTATTACGCGCTGTGGACGCGGCTTGAGAGCTTCAAGCAGAAGCAGCTGTCGCAATTGCTGCTCGACCGCCAAGTCGTACGCATCGCGCTTCACCGCTCCACGATCCATCTCGTCACTGCGGAAGACTGTCTCTCCTTCCGCACCATTCTGCAGCCGATGCTGGAGCGTTGCCTTCACAACGCGATCCGCAGCGGCCTTACCGGCGAGCAGCGCCGGGAGCTTCTCTTCTGTGCGCGTACGCTCACTGAAGAGAAGCCGCGAACGCTCGACGAGCTCGGCAGGCTCCTCGCCGAGAAGCTGCCCGGCTACGCCAATGCGGATCTGGCTAACGCCGCCCGCAATCTGCTTCCGCTCGTGCAGGTGACGCCGCGCGGCATATGGGGCGCCGGCGGCCAAGCATGCCACACGACTGCCGAAGCATGGCTCGGCAAGCCGCTTGCAACAGAAGCAGCGCCGGACGACATGCTCCGGCGCTACCTATCTGCTTATGGCCCTGCCTCCATCAAGGATATGCAAGTATGGTCGGGCATGAGCAAGCTCAAAGAAACGATTGAGCGCATGCGTCCCACCTTGCGCACTTTCCGCGACGAGCAAGGCGTGGAGTTGTTCGACGTGCCGGATGCGCCGCTGCCTGACGGAGACACTCCCGCTCCGCCGCGCTTCTTATCCGAATTCGACAACATGCTGCTCTCCTACGCCGACCGCAGCCGCATTATGGACGATTCGCACAAACCGCTCGTCTTCACGGTCAACGGCATTATCCGCTCCACCTTCCTCATCGACGGCTTCGTTCGAGGACTATGGAAGCTGGAGCAGCGCAAAGGCGAAGCTACCTTGAGCATCCGACCATTCGAGCCGATCGGCTCGGAGGAGGAACGGTCCGCGCTCGCCCTAGAAGGCGAAAAACTTCTCAAATTCGCAGCCGGGGACGATTGCTCGCACCGTATCCTTTTCCTATAACTGCACGCTCTGCTCCTGCTCGCCGCCAGCCGGTCTTCCTGCTGTCCGCGCTTTGCCGCTGAGCGTCAAATACGTCCACATCCGCAGAACCCGTTCCAGTGGACCATTCCCCAGCCGCCGCAGCATGAATCTTGTTGCGACAGCCTGCAAACTATAGATCAACAACGCAAGCAGCAAGCCGCCCGGCACGCCGATATCGCCAAACCAGCCTAACCCATAACCATAAAATATCGACGTGCAAATGACGGTCTGCATAATATAATTCGTCATCGACATCCGCCCAATGCCCTCGAAGGCCGATACGACGATATTGCCCTTAGCCAACGATCCAAGCACGGCCGCCATCGTAAAGATGTATCCTAAAGCAAGCAGCAACCCGCCTATCATTATAACCGCGTAACTCCATGACGTTGACATCTGCCAAACCGCGAATGCCTTCAATGCCAATCCAATCGGGACGAACAAGAGGGCACGCTTTGCATTCGTATTGCGCTCACGCAATGGATTGTGGAACCATTGCTTACGAGCGGCCGCGATGCCGAATAAGAACATCGGCAGCAGCATGAGCGGCGTAATGACAACGGATACCAAGATGACGCCTAACGGCAATCCAAGCGGATCTTCATTCAGCCGAAAATCCATAATTTCCGCATGGCTCCCTCCCCCATATACGGCAATCGACCGTTCCACGTATTCGCTCATTCGGGCAATTCCTTCCGCCGTCTCTTCCTCCGGCACGAGACCCGTCAACAGCATCAACGAGCATAATACCATTCCCCAAATGACAAGCGTCTTGACCTTCCGATTTACGAACAGAAGCAAGACAAACCCAGTAACCCCATACGCGAGCAGAATGTCGCCTTCCCACAAAAACAAACTATGCAGCAAGCCGAATCCAATCAGCAGCAGAAAACGTCTGACAAGCGGAGCCCCCGGCCGCAGCCCTCTCTGAACCAAGCCCTCTCTCAGCTTGAACAAGCTGTATCCGAACAAAAACATAAAGATCGGCATGAAGCTGCCTTCCACGAAGACCGTCAACAGCTTATGCATCCATATATCCAGTCCTGATGGATCGAAGTGCTCCATTTCATCATTGCCGTAAATCCCATACTGAAAAATAAGCATGTTCGAAATCAAAATTCCAAGCAAACTAAACCCGCGGATCGTATCGATTATTCGTACGCGATTTCCCGTTTCCAACCTATCGTTCATCCTCTCATCACCTCGATCCAATCGTAATCCATCCTTTTGAACATGAAACAAACAACACCGAAACATCACCTTAATTTTTCCAAAACCGTTCAACTCCCGTTAAGGTTTATATGCTAGCATGAAAGTATACAGCTTACTAAAAGGCGGGATTTCCTTATGTACCAGCATCGAATTGTAATCGTCGATGACGAGCTCTCCATTGTGAAAATGATCCAGCTTGTGCTTCAAAAAGAAGGCTTCCAGCAGATTCATACGGCCAGCAGCTGTGCGGAGGCGCTCGGTACGCTCGCCCGCCATGGAGCGGATATCGTGCTGCTCGACATTATGCTGCCGGACGGCAGCGGCCTTGAGCTTTGCTCGAAAATCCGAGCTTTCGGCAACCCTCATATTTTGTTCATGACGGCCAAAGCATCCGATCTTGATATATTAACAGGCTTCGCGATGGGTGGCGACGATTATATTACGAAACCATTCAACCCGCTGGAGATTGCGGCCCGTATTAAAGCAAGGCTGCGGCGACTCGACGAAATGAACGCGCTCAGCCCTTTGCCGAGAGATCTGCCACTGCACACGCCCCACTCCACAGCTCCGCCTGTCTATCGCTATGGCCGGTTCCAATTAAGCGAAGCTGCCGGCGAGCTGCTTATCGACGGCACCTCGGTTCCCTGTCCCGCGCAGGAATTTCAACTGCTTCTGCACTTCTGCAAGCATCCGGGCATCGTTTTCTCGAAGGCGCAGCTTTATGAAACGGTTTGGGGAATGGACGGACTAGGGGACGACAATACTGTCATGGTGCATATCCGCCGCCTTCGCGAGCGCATTGAGCTTGATCCGAGCATACCTACTCATCTGCTAACCGTTCGCGGACTCGGCTATAAATTAACAAAAGAGCAGGCCTCCATATGAAGGTCAGACGACGGATGGCCTTTCACTTCACCTATCAGCTGCTCATTAATTCAGTGTTCCTGCTCATAGCCGTGCTCGTCATTTTCATGATTCTATACAATCAGTTTTCCAACAACGAGATTAAACGCAACTTTCCTTCCGGCGCGCTTGATTCCATTGTCTCCGAAACTTATTACGAAGAAAGCGTCGTGACGCTTCCCGCCCATTGGAAAAGCTTCATCACCGAGCATCAGGTTTGGCTGCAGGTCGTGGATGAGAACGGGAAAGTGGTTTATGCATGGAATACAGAGGCTCAGCAGCCTACCTCCTATTCAGCCGCTGAACTGCTGACGATATCGGACACGGGAAGATATGAGCATTTTGCGGTAGAGACCCAATTCGATCTTACTTATTCGTCTCCTATTCTGTTCTTGCTTGGCTACGAAACCGAACAGCTGGAGCTGTTGAAGGGATGGTTCGACCTCTATCAGAAGGACGGGCTAGTCGCCGAAGAGAATCTGCCTGACTTGCATGCCGAGCTGCTGCAATCCGGCAGTACCTTAACGATTATCGATCGTTTGGGCAAAATCATTCAAAAGATCGGCGAGTCTCGGACCGACTCCGATGTCCAAAGCTATGCGCCGCTCGAAGTGCTCGCCATGCGCCAATCGCCAGGCGAATACGACGCCGCGATTACCGTCTATCAGCATGACGATCAATCGCCGACATGGATTGTCCATGCCCCGATAGAGCCGGGAACGATCAAGCATCAGCCCGTCATGCAGGAAATCATTCGTTTATTAATTGGGATCGGCATCGCTTTTCTTTTACTCTCCATCGGCATTACGACGTGGCACGGCTACCGTTACGGTCAACCGCTCATCATGTTCACCGGATGGTTCGAGCGCATGGAGCAAGGACACTACGAGGAAGTATTGACGGATCGTGACCGGCGACGGGTATTTCGCAAGAACGGAAAACTGCGAATGCGTTACCGCCTGTATAGAGAGGTCATCGGATCCTTCTATCGGATGGCCGAGAAGCTGGCACAGACGGAGAAAGACCGTGCCGAACTGGAGCAAACGCGCGAGGAATGGATGAGCGGCATTTCCCATGACTTGCGCACGCCGCTTGCTACCATCCAAGGCTATGGCTATATACTAGAAAGCCCCTCCTCTGACTGGAATCAAGAGGAGCTCCGCGAGATGGGACGCATGATTCGCGAGAAAGGCGACTACATGCTGGAGCTTGTGACCGATTTCTCTCACGTATACCAGTTAAAGCATCATTCGAATGCCGTGGAGCGGCATGAATTGGAGCTTGGGGAGCTAATCCGCAGAGCCGTGCTTAAGTATGTCAATGACGCAACATTGACGGGATACGAGTTCATTTATGAAGACGACGAGCTGCCAATTCCGATTAGCGGCAATGCCACTTGGCTGAACCGCCTCTTGGATAACCTATTGTCGAATGCGGTGAAGCATAATCGTCCGGGCACAACGATCACCGTTACGACGGGAATGATTAATGACGAGCCATTTATTAAAGTAGCGGACAATGGACAAGGAATGGACGAAGAAACGAGCCGCAAGCTGTTTGATCGTTATTATCGAGGTACGAATACCGATCAATCGTCCGCAGGCTCCGGTCTTGGCATGAGCATTGCGAAGATGATTGTAGAAGCCCATCACGGACGTATTGAGGTGCGGTCAGCGCGTGGCAGCGGCACGGAAATCGGCATTTTTTTCACGGATGTAACGAAATAAGAGCCCCTTAGAGGGCTCTTACTTGTTATTAACGGCGGGATATAGGTACAACCTATAAACAATATAAGTTTTATATATTTCCGCAAATATTGCTCCTTGTGTAGTATAAGGCTTAACCATTACAAGGGAGGCATAAACATGAATCCAATCGTGAAACAGCAATTCGACGCCGTGGCGCAGCAATATGACCAACAGAGGCGCCAGCTAATTCCGTGCTTCGACGACTTCTATGGCACGGCGGTTCAATGGTTAGAGCTTAATACGCCGCAGCCGCGCAT
Source organism: Paenibacillus sp. YIM B09110 (assembly GCF_037167145.1). Taxonomy (NCBI): domain Bacteria; kingdom Bacillati; phylum Bacillota; class Bacilli; order Caryophanales; family Paenibacillaceae; genus Paenibacillus; species Paenibacillus sp. YIM B09110. Next base: position 33,445 of record NZ_JBANSP010000006.1, read on the forward strand.
CATCGATCTCGGCGCAGGCACTGGCCTGCTGTCCGCCTTCATCCTGGCGAAGTACCCGCAGGCCCATGTGACCTTAATCGACTTCAGCGAGCAAATGTTAGACCAGGCGCGGCGAAGACTCGCCGCCTATGAGAATATAACCTATATAGCGGCGGATTACTTGAACTACCCTTATGAGCAGGCAGGAAGCTACGATGCGGTCGTATCCTCCCTGTCCATCCATCATTTGACCCATCCAGACAAAAGATCACTGTTCCAAACGATATTCCACCTGCTGAAGGACGGAGGCCTCTTCGTTAACGCCGATCAAGCCGAAGGCTTGACCCCATCCATCGATCAACGCTACATGGAGCTATGGAAGCAAGCCATTCACGCTACCGATCTTCCGCTTGATGCGATCGAAGCCTCTATCGAGCGGCGAAAGCAAGACATAAATGCCAAGGCATCCGATCAGATCAACTGGTTGCTTGCTGCAGGTTTCTCGAATGTCGATGCCGTTTATCGGTATCATGAGTTTAATGTGTTTTTCGCGCAGAAGGCTTAACTGTTTCTGCTGCTAGGAAGCGGAAGCAACTGAAGGCAACAACGACAAGGCTTGCAATGACAATAACGAGCGGCAATGCCGTATCGTTCCCGCCAATACCTACGAGCGGAGCTGCCAAGCCGCCGATAATGAAGCTAAGCATGCCAAGCAGTGCCGAGGCGCTTCCCGCGGATTGCCCTTGGCTTTGCAAGGCGAGCGAGGTCGTTGTCGTCGATACGAGCCCTACGCTTGAAACAAGTAAGAAGAACCCTGGAATAATCAAACTCAGACCAGCATCTGTCCATATAGCTAACAGAAGCAATACCGCTCCGGCCGCTGTCAATGTAAGTCCGCTTGCCAGCAGCTTGCGCGCAGCCACACGGCCAGCGAGCCTCCCCGCTATTTGGCTGGCGATAATAATGCCCGCGCCGTTCATTCCGAAGATGAGACTGTACGTGCGCGACGACACGCCGAACAACTCCTGCAGCACGAAAGGCGAACCCGAGATATATGCGAACATAGCCGCCATGACGAACCCTTGCGTTAGCGCATACCCCATGAACACGCGGTCGCCGGCGAGACGGCGGAAGGTCGACAGCGTGCCCCGAATGCCTCCGCTAGAGCGCCGATTCACCGGCAGCGTTTCCTTGAGACCGAACAAAACAGCTAATAGCATGAGCGTGCCAAGCACGCCTAATATAGCGAATACACCTCTCCAAGACGTAAAGACGAGTACCTCAGCACCAACAATCGGCGCTAATATCGGTGCAGCACCATTGATAAGCATCAACAGCGCAAAAAACTTCGTTAACTCCACGCCGGAATACAAATCTCGTACACTCGCCCTTGATATAACGATGCCTGCCGCGCCTGCAAGTCCCTGAATGAACCGAAGACCGACGAACACCCATATATTGGGCGCGAAGAAACAAAGAGCCGAGACAATTGCATATACAGCTATGCCTACAATTAGTGGCAAACGGCGGCCCCTAACATCGCTGATCGGCCCCGCGATTAACTGCCCTAGCGCAAGTCCCAGCATACATGCGGTTAAGCTGAGCTGTGTCGCGGAAGTCGTCGAGCCAAGTTCCTCCGCAAGTGCCGGCAACGCCGGAAGATACATATCCAGCGACAACGGACCTATCGCCGCTAACGAGCCAAGCACTATGGCGATCCACAATCGGCTGCCTCGCCGCGCAGGCACTGCTATTGATTCGGTATGATTCATGAATTAATCCCCTCATTCCCCTGCCTTAAAAACTGTTATTCATGTTATCACTGAGGGCAAAACGATTCAACGAAAACTTTTTGTTAAATGACTTGCAACTCCTATAATTCCGAGTATAATACTAGGTAAAGATACATGACAATGATTGGAGCGGTTAACGATGGCGAATTCGGCGAAAGAAATAGCAACGAAATGGGTAGACGACTATCTAGATCTATATAACTTTGCAACCCAGATCGGCGACGCCGAATGGCAGCATGACATTCTTCAGGCGCTGCGCGCCAAAGACAACCATATCAATCTTGAGATCGAACATGGCTTACGTGTAGACTTATGGCTTCGGTTCGATGCAATCAATCGCAAAATGTTAGATATATACGAGCAGCTTCGGAGAAATCAGGACGAGGCGGAACAGCGTCAGCTTCGGGAGAAGGTGTGGGAGTTCAAGCTTCAACGCGTTATGATCGCCAGCAAGCTGAAAACCTTGAACGCATTTTAGCATCTAAATTAGGTGTAGAAATAAAAAAAAGCGTCGGCATGCAGCGGTCTGCTCTGCCAAACGATTCGCGGTTGTTGCACTTTCGTAACTTGTGGCATGCGGATATCCGCTCTGCCGTTATGGATAGGTACTACTTCGAGCTATGAATGGCCAGATTCATAGTTCGATAAGATTACATCGATACTTGCTCCATATTGCGCATCATGTTCATCATCATCGTCGACATTTCGTCGCACTCTTGCATCTTCATCATCATCATGTTCATATCCATGCCGTCCATCATGTTCATTTCCATCATCATGTCCATCATCATCTTCATGGACTTCATCTTGCACATCATTTCGTCCATGCACATGTTCATCATCATTTGCATCGCCATTTTTTCCATCGTCTTTCACCTCCCTTATTTTTTCCACATATTGAAGATACTACAGTATCGCGAAAACCACAATACTTATTCGAAAATTTCTGTTGCCTTGGATGATTCAAGTATGGTATAAATAAGTTTTGTGCTTTTAATCCATATTTCTCCGCTTGGATTTATGGCCTTGCTCGGGAAAGCTAATCTTTCCCGATGACATAACCATTCAGCTGAATATGAGCCTCGAACATTTCCTTCGTACTCGGCCTCTCCTCACGCGGCAGCCACGTTTCGGCATCCCATACTTTCGAAAATTTCAACGCGCGCGGACAATGCACAAAACACTCCTCAACTTCCACTTTAACGAGAAATAATGGCGACCGGCCGTTAAGCTGCATGCTCTCCATAAGCGAGTGATTGCGTATAATCGTCGCCTTCCCGTTAATCCGCAGCACCTCTTCCATCCCCGGCAAAATACAAATCATGCCCAGTCTCGGATTCGCGAACAGATTAAGCATCGAATCAATCCGTCTATTTCCCAGCCGTTCCGGAAATACGAGCGTCTTCTCGTCCAACACTTTAATGAAACCAGGCTCATCGCCGCGCGGCGACACATCGCATAGCCCTTCTCCGCTCGCAGTCCCCAGAAAGAACAACGGACACTTTGCCAAATATCCTCGGATATGGTCATCGATAACGGATACCGTCTTCTTCACGACTGCCTCATGCGGCTTTCCTACGATTTCCTGCAGCTGCTCTAAGGAATGAATAACCTCGTCCTCTAAAGGATTGTAGTTCATGCTGTCTTCTTCCTCTCTTCATCTTTTCTTCCAATAGATGTTTCCCTATTGTAACAAAACCCTGTCGCGTACAACAGCTCATGCTAATCTATCTGCCTTTACAAATACTAAACGATTTCAAAATAATGGGATAATAATTGATTGCTATGATCCATATGAAATCGAATCAGTAGTCGATTAGACCCATACCACTTAACGATGAGAAAGGTGACCGATTCCATGCAAATGAAAAAAGTGCTGGCTGTCTCCATGCTGGCGGCAACTCTCGGCGCAACCGCCGTCAACCCTGTTTTTGCCCAAACTCCGGTCAAGCAGGAAGCAGTCCAATTCAGCCAAACGACATTCCTCGTGAATGCCAATCCCGCCGTTCTCCGTACGATCCAAGCTTCAGGCACGACGCTCGTATCCGTACGCGATTTCGCAAAGGCTGTTGGCGCAACGCTGAAGCCGGCTGACGCTTCTGTAACACTCACACTGGAAGGCAAGTCGGTGTATGTTAATCCGGGCGCAGGAATCATTGCCGCTAGCAGCACGTCGCCTGCTCTTTCTTCGGATGTGAAGACGGTCAACTACACGATATTCGCAGATCCTTCCGCATTGGTTGAAGCGCTTGGCGGTACATATGAGGGGGATGCCGTTGCCCCTGTAATCGCAACAGTTGAGCAGCTAGCCTTCGTAGAGCACGCTGTATGGGCAGGAGGTTCTCGCCTGATTGTATCGAACAGCTCGGAGAACGGCCGCGAGGATTACCTTGTGAATGCCGTTAACGGCAAGTATGAGCTGCTGCTCTCTTCCGCTAGCACTTCGGATCTTGTTGTTTCGCCGAACGGACAAAACGTTGCTTACACAGATGCTAATGGCGCTGTGTATGTAATCGACCTGAACAGCAAAGAATCCAAGCAAGTAAGCACGGACAGCTCGATCAAGAACGAGCTGCAATGGTCGCAAGACGGAACCGCGCTCTTCTTCCTTCAAGGCGACAAAAACTCGGTCATCGCCAAATTGAATCTTGCCGATGGCGCCGTATCCAAAGTGCTCGAGGACAAAGTCGATTACAAAGCAAACCTCGACGTATCCGCAGACGGCAAGAAATTCGCTTTTACCGTTAACAAGCAACCGAAAGTAACCGCAGACAGCAATGTCGATGTCGCTCTGGACGATGTGGCCATCGATGCTGCCGGAACGGAAGCGCAAGTCTACTTCTACAACGCGGCGGCGGCAGACAACAAGCCGGTGCAACTGACTAAGGACACGGACGACAAAGTGTTCATCGAGCTTTCGGCTGACGGCTCCAAAGTTTACTACGTAAGCGTAACGGCTGACGATGCAAGTATTGGCAAAGCAGCATCCGTCTCCACTGCCGGCACAGACGCTGCTTCGACCAGCGTATTCGCGCAAAAGGATGTTTATCAGCTCGCACAAGGTGCCGACAGACTGTACTTACTGACATCGAACGATGATTCGTCGAATGCGGTTTACGAGGTCGATGCATTAATCGGCGGAAACAACCTGCTGGCAGCAATATCGGACAGCGTTTCCGAAATCATCGTATCGCGTCACGGACACCTCGCAGCTTTGATCGACGGCCAGCTTGCCGTATCGGTTAACGGCCAATGGAAAAACATTACTCAATAATTAATGGAGGGATATTTCAATGAAATGGTTTAAATCACTTACAATCGCCGTACTCGCAACCGTCATCGGCTTCAGCTCGCTGACGGCCGTGCATGCGGCAAGCAAGCTTAGCGGGAAGATCGTCATCAACGGGTCATCCGCCCTGCTGCCTCTCACGCTTCAGGCGGCTAACGAATTCAAGAAGCTTCACCCGAAAGTAAAAATCTCCGCATCGGCAGCTGGTTCGATTACCGGACCGCAAGCGGTTCGCAAAGGAATCGCACAAATCGGAGCGGTAGACTGGGACGCTTCGAAAGACGTACCGGGCTTCAAAAAATTCGAAGGCCAAGTCGCTCATAAAGTAGCCATCATTCCTTTCGCAGCCGTCGTGAACAAAAACGTAACGGCGACGAACCTGACGACGAAGCAGCTGCAAGGCATTTTCTCCGGCAAAATCAAGAACTGGAAAGAAGTTGGCGGCAAGGACGCCGACATTATCGTTGTCAACCGTACGTTCGGTTCCGGCACTCGCGTTAACTTCCAAGACAAAGCATTGCAAGGCACGGATTTCATGACTAAAGGCGACAATTATAAAGAAGTGAAAACAAGCGGCGATATGAAGACGGCTATCGAGACGACGCCTAATGCTATTGGTTACATGGACCTTGCTTATGTTACGGACAAAATGATCGCTGTAAAAATCAACGATATCGCGCCAACGGAAGCTAACGTCATCAACGGCAAATACAAGGTGTGGGGCTACGGCTACTACATGACGAAAGGCGAGCCTACTGGCGCTACCAAAGAATTCATTAAATACGTACAAAGCACGAAGTTCCAGAACGGATCGCTTAAAAAGCTGAAGTTCATCCCGATCTCGGCTATGAAATAAACAATACCCGAAGGAATGGAACGACACGAAGAGAGCGGCTGGCAGGCGCATGAGAGCGCCTCGCCCGCCGCTCTTTTAGAGAGAGGAGACCTTTACTATGCTAGATTCGACTTCCGCCGCCGGCAAAGCGCCGCTTCATGCCGAGCTTGGCCGTACGCTGCTGGCAGGCAGCGGCAAGAAATTCGACCGCCGCTCGCGCTTGTTCGCGATGAACCGCATGTTCCGTTACTTATGCATCGCGGCTGCCGCTTTCGTATGTCTGATTCTTTTTCTGATTCTATTCCTTATGTTTCGCACCGGCGTTCTAACGTTCAACCATATCTCGTTCGCCGACTTCTTCTTCTCTACCGATTGGGCGCCCGAGAACGAGCAATACGGCGGCCTTGTATTCATCTTCGGCACCTTCGCTTTAACGGCGCTTACGCTGTTGATCGCCGTTCCGCTGTCGCTAATGATCGCGATCTTCCTGTCGGTATTCGTCCCGCCATGGCTGAAAAACGCGCTTCGCCCGATACTCGACCTGCTGGTCGGCATTCCATCGGTCGTCTACGGCTATCTTGGGTTAACCGTCCTTATTCCGCTTATCCGTACCGTAACAGGCACAGGCATGGGCGATGGACTGCTCGCCGCGGCACTCGTACTCACGATCATGGTGCTCCCGACCGTCAGCCGTATTAGCGACGACGCTATTAGCGCCGTGCCTGCCAAATTCAGCGACGCCTCCTACGCGCTCGGCGCCACTAGATTCCAGACGGTATGGAAGGTTTTGCTGCCATCAGCCAAAAGCGGCATTATGTATGCCGTCATTCTCGGAATGGCGCGCGCCGTCGGCGAGACGATGGCCGTCGTTATGGTTATCGGCAATACGCCGCAGCTCGCGGACAGTCTGCTCAAGCCGACCTCCGTCTTAACGAGCAATATCGTGATGCAAATATCGAACGTTCCTTTTGACTCGACATGGAACTATGCTTTGTATTTGATGGGCTTCCTGCTGCTGCTCATTTCACTTCTAATGATCGTAGCCGTTCGCTGGCTGCAACGGAGAGGAGCTCGCATTTCATGAAAAATCATATGAGTGCCGGTGCTGGCGCGGCTGCTGCCGCTAATCCGTTCCGCCGCAACAACAAAGGGCTTAACCGGATCAACGACCGTCTGTTCTCCGGTGTGATCTGGACCGCAGGCGTCCTTATTATCGCATTTATCTTCGGACTGCTATATTTGATCCTGCAGGACGGTCTCCCGAAGCTGACGTGGGATTTCCTGTTCGGCCTCCCAAGCGAGATCGATGAAGGCGGCGGCATTGGCCCTACCTTGCTCAATTCCTTTTACATTCTGTTCCTGTCACTGCTTATCTCCATTCCGCTCGGCATGGCCGCAGGCATCTACCTCGCCGAGTTCGCGCCGGACAATAAGCTCATCGCTTTCGTACGCGTATGCGTGGAAGGCCTTGCATCGGTACCCTCGATCATATTCGGCTTATTCGGTATCGCCCTGTTCGTCGAAATGTTCCAAATCGGACTCACGATACTCGGCGGCGCAATCAGCCTTGCCTTCCTCAACCTGCCCGTCCTGACGAGGGTGACAGAGGAATCGATCCGTGCCGTCCCTGCCGACCAGAAGAGCGCCTCCTTCGCGCTTGGCGCAACGCATCTGCAGACGATCACGCGCGCGCTTATCCCCGCCGCGCTGAACGGCATCATCACCGGTATCTGCCTCGTCGCCGGCCGCGCCTTCGGCGAGAGCGCGGTTATCATCCTCACCGCCGGCGTAACGACCTCCGGCGAAATGTGGGACTTCAGCCTGTTCTCCCCGGGCGAGACGCTTGCCGTCCACCTGTGGTACGTACAGTCGGAAGCCATCGTATCCGACGCGCAAGAAATTGCGCAGAAAGCAGCCGCCGTGCTCGTCTTCGTCGTGCTGCTCATTAATCTACTGTTCCGCATCCCGCTTTGGCTGAACAGCCGCAAAACGCGGAGCTAGCGCGAGAATTCAATATACGCAACAAGGGCTGCACCGTTTGGTCTGTTTCAGACCATTTGGCGTAGCCCTTGTTAACGTTAATACTATACTAGTAAACGATTAACGATTCGTCTTTACACTCAAAGCAGTGGAAGAACCTTCATAAAGCCCCTCTTCTACTCTCAGTCTAAATTTGTAGCTCGTGTAGGACGTTAGACCATCCACCGTAGCCGTTACGCTATCAGTCGATAATTCGATAGAAACAGCTTCAACCCAATCTTGACCGTTACCCACATACTCGATATACACTTTTCCGGCCCCAGTTACTGGCTTCCATTTAAAGCTCGCGGAATTGGATGTCTTGCCCGTAGAAGCAAATCCAGATATCGCAAGCGACTTCGTCCTTACTTCTACTTCATTCGATTCGCCGTCATTACCCCCGCCTGTAACAACTAAGCGATAAGCATAACCCGTGTTAGGTGTCAGTCCCCTAATCGTTACAGAATTCGCGGATACCGAGAGCTTAATGCCAGCTACCGGTTCCCATCCTCCGCCAACATTTTGCTGCAGCCCGATTGCAGTCGCTTTGGAAGCTGCATCCCAAGCCAACGTTACACTGTTTGTCGTCGAAGAGCTTTCCCTTAACGAATCGATTGGCACAATCTTTGTACTCTCTTCTGCAATGTTCGAATTACCAGCGTTCTGACCGCCAGTTACCGTAATACGGAAATCGTAATCCGTACCTGCTGCAAGTCCCGTAACGACCGCGCTGCTGTCGCCCGGCAATAAAGGCGATGCTACTTTTGCGGTCGTCCAAGACTTGCCGTTCAGCGATTGTTGAATAACTACCTTTTTAGCTCCGATTGCTGCCGTCCAATTCAACGCAACCTTGCTTCCCGTAGTCTCCCCTTCATCTACCGAAAGATCTGACAACGGCAATGGAATCGTTGTGACCGTTACGCTATTGGACGGGCCTTCATTTTGACCGCCGACAACATTCAAACGGAAATAATATTTCGTTGTCGGAGTCAGTTCTCTAACCGTTGCACTTGTTGCTGTTGGATTAATGCTGTCTGTTATAGCCGTTGTCCAATCTTTGCCGTTAGTTGACTGTTCAATGGTCAACGTAGTAGCTCCGATTGGCAGCGACCACTTAAACTCAGCCGATTCTGCCTTTAGATTCGTTCTGCCCGTGCTTGCGAAAGATTTCAAAGGAACAGGCTTCGTTACGCCCGCTGCCGTATTGGAAGTTCCCGCATTAGCGCCTTCAGCTACTTGAAGTCGGAATTGATACTCTGTATTAGGAAGCAAGCCTTTTACGGTTGCCGTTTTAGCGGTTCCGGATACTTTAAGCGCTTGTTCTTTCCATGCGCCGCCATTCGCCGAGTACTCGACATAAATGGTTTTCGCCCTAACTGCAGCTGGCCATGCCAGAACAGCCGTATTGGATGTCGTACTGCTCACTCTTAGATCCAATAAAGGAACGGATAATGTCGTCGAGCTCGCCACATTGGAGTTGCCCGCATTGCGCCCGCCTGTTGCGACGACTCTGAATTTATATACAGTACCCGACAGCAAACCAGTCACTGTCGCGTTTCCTGCATTCGGAGCTAACGTTCCCGTAACCGCATTTGTCCACGAAGTGCCGTTAAGCGATTGCTGTACGACTATACTCGTCGCCCCTACAGCAGGCGTCCAAGTCAATGCCGTACTATTGCCAGTAGCGCCAGATGCAGCCAAATCCATAACCGGCACTGGTGTAATCGGAACGCTCAAGATCGTCGAATATTGCGTCGACGTATAGGCCGTACCGCTCACACCTAATCGGAATTTATACGTTTTACCGGTTTCAAGATTATTAACCGTAGCCGACGTGCTTTCTGGAGTCAGACTTCCTGAAATCGATGAAGTTATCCAGTTTTTTCCGCTATCCACGGATTGTTGGATAATGATGTTCCCAGGCACATCTGATACGCTCCAATTGAACGTTGCAGTATCGTAAGTTTTAGTACCCAGAGTAAAGGAGTTGATTTTTCCCGCCTTCAGCTTCACCGATACCGTATTAGAAGCTCCCACGCTACTACCATTATGAACATATAACGCAAAGTAATAAGTTTTGTTCGTTGGAATATCCGTCAAAGTCAATAAATTACCGTTCGGATTATCCAAATAACCGATATCGTACCAATCGCGATTGTTATCGGAATATAGCAACGTTACAGATTCAGCATCGCTTACTGCTGTCCAACTCATCTGCACAGAATTAGCCGTTTGATTCACAATTTTCAAATCCTTGACCGGTTCGCCGATTCCTACTTCATCCCAAGCTTCCATAATAGCTTGCTTCACCAATTGACGCTGCGCAGAGTTCAATCCGCTGACCGAGCCGGCAGCGAGCAGATAAGCATTTTTCATATCTCGGAAGTCAGACGTTTCAACTAAATAATATTTAAGCGCCTGATAGGTAAGCTTGCCGAGCAAGCTTCGGCCTGAAAGCCCCTTTGCATTGAATTTCCCAGCCATTAGATACGCTGCATGATTCGGAATCCCGCTATTAATATGGACGCCGCCCCAATCTTCATCCTCTGTATCCTCTAATACTACGTAATCTTCCATATGTCCAGGCTGATCGTAAGTTTCCGGATCGACCATATCTCTGATTGTTAATCCTGTGTCTTCACCAATCAGCCAATCATCGTTATCAATAACAGCTGCCATAATATCAGAAATCGACTCGTTCAGCGCGCCGGATTGAAACCGGTACTCCAGACCTGCCGTAAACTCCGTAACGCCATGCGTCAGCTCGTGAGCGACGACATCTAATCCACACGATAAACAATCGAAGCCGCCGTTGGATGAGCCCGTCCCGTCTCCGTAAAACATGGCCTCGCCGTTCCAATAGGCATTGTCCATAATGTAGGCATTGCCTTCGTCATCAAAATCAGGCACATGAACAATTGAATATACATCCATTCCTGCACCGTCTATACTTTCGCGACCGTAGTTGGATTTATAAAAGTCATATACAAGATCCGCATTATAATGCGCGTCGACCGCATCCGCATCATAGGAATTGTCGAATATATTATTCGAGCTGTATATATCATCAAAGTATAAATATGTATCATCCCAATCAATAAGGTCAAGCGTATAAATATCGCCAACATGAGTCTGGTCCCACAAAATATATTGTCCATTATATGGCGTGGTGTTTAGCGGTTTGCTTTCTCCATCATTTCCGTACCCGGACCCTGTTGCGTGTTGAAGCTTATTGTACTTATCTATAACTTGGCCTGTATGTGCATCCACGTACCCAATCCAATTGCCGGCCGTAGGAAACATGAATATCATATTGACCTTATAAGCCAAATAACTTTTTCCTTTATAAGGATAAATAATGGTCGAGGCGGTCGGAGCGGACACTTGGTAGAATCCAGCCTTTGTCTCTAATTGAATTGCACCGCTTAGCCCGCTTTCCACATCTTTTTTGAATACGCTAATAGCTTCATCCGGTGTAAGTGTCGGTGAAGTATTCAGAGCAGATAGGCTCAAGCCATTATCCGATTTATCCTGAATGGCATAAATCTCATTCGCCTTATTCAGATTGATCTGCATATATCGTCCATAAACCGGTATTCCTCTATAGGATTGCTGTAGAACGTAGTGCTCTTGATCTAATGAATCCGTACCCTTGCGATCAATGATAAATTGTTTACCGCTCGCAACCAGGCCCTTACCGCTGCCTTGCGAATTAGCAAATTCCAGCACCGCTTGATCGCTATTCAAAGCGCCTAATTGGATGCCTTCCGAGAATTGTGTGGCAGGCAAATTAAGTTTTCCTGTTAAAGAAATAGCTTCTTTGCCGCCCGGCAGGGCAGCTTCTGCATCGTTCAAAGATGCGGCAAAAGCTTGTGATGCAGGGAAAACTAGAACCAAAACTAGCAATGCGGTTAACCAAGTTCGAAATCGTTTCATAACAAGCGGCTCCTCTATCAACATAAGATATAGTGCTAGTTCTTCATTCCTATCTATTTATGTATATCGGAGCTTAAGTCTAGGAATGATAGATAGCCTAACGAATATATCAAATAGCGAATAGAGATGTTGTCGAATGATGTCGTTAAAAAATATTTAGAGTACGTATGTGCCTTGCAGTACGATATAGTTATTATTAAGATCCAAGAAAGGGGTGGATTACCATGGAACAAAAACCTATTATCTCTCTCACCAAATCTAGTATGGAACGATGGATGGATTGGGTATGCATTTTAGTTCTGATATTTTCTTTCTTTTACATGCTTATCAAATGGACCAATCTCCCAACCACAATTCCTATCCACTTCAACGCCCGCGGCGAGGCTGATGGTTGGGGAGACCGGGTAACGCTTTTCATTTTGCCGCTCATCGCCCTTATGCTGTATGTCGGACTATCGCTGCTGCGGCGCATCCCCCATCATTTCAACTACATTGTGCCAATTACAGAACAGAACGCCGAAGCCCAGTATCGTCTATCCCTATTGCTCCTAAGTTGGATCAAGCTCGAAATTGTCGTCTTGTTCGGTTACATTCAATGGTCAACCCTTCAGCATACGGCTGGACTATCTTCGGGGTTAGGCATTTGGCTGCTGCCGGTATCGCTCGTCATTCTATTCGGCACAATCTTAATAGCCATTGTTCGAATGAGAAAAGCACGGTAACCGAAATAAAGCGGACACCGTCAACAACCGGCGTCCGCTTCTTTTTACACTCTTATATCGATCGATCGTCCCGATCTCCGCTCTTCCTTCTTCTCTTCCTCGGCGACAAGCTCTTCATAGGTCGAATCTTTAGCAGCCTCTTCCTCTTCCTCTTCTATCTTCGTTTCGTTTTCCACTTCTTCCGAAGCATCTGTTTCCTCTGCCTTATTGTCTTCCTCTCTTGCTTGCTCTACCGTTTTTCTAATATCCTCGTAGGCTTTATCGATTTTACCGTTTAATTTATCTAGGTTGCTTTCTATTTTATTAATCGTTTCCTGTTTGGCCTTAACGACGGTTTCTTCTAGGTTCTGTTTCATCGCGGACTTGCTTGCCGCATCGGCAGTCGTATTAATCTCCAATAAATGACGGTCGGAGCGAATGCTGTTTTTGAGCGTATCCGAATCCCGTTCCATTTGTCCTTTTGTTTTGTCCATCGCCTTTACCTGGTCGTAGTTGATACTTATTTTGATGACAACGTCCATGTCGCTCTGATTGCTAGCGGTTGTTTGATTTGGCTCTTTTTCTTCGTCTTTCTCCTGTTGCTTGCTTATTTGCTCCGCTCGAATTTGGCTGATCTGCGCTTCAATCTGCTGCATCTGCTCCCGAAGCGCATTGACCCGCTCCATTCGTATTTTACTATCCAGGTTTTTGTTTAGATTAACGGAATCAATTTGCTCGCTTAATTGCTTCGATTGCTTCATCAAGTCTGATACCCGTTTATCCGCAACACTCTTGTGATCATTTCCGTTTGCTGCCCGATATGACGATCTTCCTGCCGACTGACCCGATATTCTCTCCATAGTCGAACTCCTTCCAATGCTTTCGCTATAAAATCTCTTTATTTATCCATCGACATTACTTTTGGATTTATTTAGGAAAATACAAAAAAACCCGCTCCTTCAGCAGCCAAGCTGCTCAAGGAAGCGAGATTATATTTCAGTGCCATGCTTCCAGCTGTTCCGCCTGCTGCTCCTGCGCTTGGTGCGCTTCCATTAACCGAATCGTCTGATGAAGAATCACAGCGCCTTCTCCGCGCGTCAGCACATGCTGCAGATTGAAGTTCTGCTCTTCGTCGAGATAAACGATTTACGACAAAAGCTAACCGAAGGTTGCATGGGCTGAAAGTGGATTACCGTGATAACTGCGATGCTTCGGCAGTTGCCGATCCGCTCTTCGCATTCTCTTGCAGTCTTCGCACAAAAGCGTACAGCAAGGAGAACCCGATAATACCAAGTACAGACAACGCGCCGCAGATGAAGTACATGGACTGCGCTCCCGATTGCTCGAACATCAGGCCACCGATGAAGCCGGCTGCCATACCCGACAACCCTCCCCAAGTGAGCGCGTACACCGCTTGACCTGATGAACGCAGTTCGGCGGGCACCAATAATACAGTCAATTGCGTTCCGATGTAATAGAAGCCGCCGAATGTGACGCAGTGCAGCATTTGTATGAAAATGACCTGCATCGCGCTTGCCGCTCCCGCCATCAAGAACCATCTTAATGAGAACAGACAGCTAATAACGACGAGACAAAGCAGCATCGAGCGTACGTTACGCTTCAAATACCTGTCCAGCAGCAGGAAGATCGGAATCTCGAAGATCGACGATAGAAAGGCCGACCATCCGACCAGGCTTTCTCCTCCGCCCAATTCCTTAATATATAAGGCGACGAATGTCGTATTCACTGAGTTCGGAATCGACAACACTAATCCGACGAACAGGAAGATGAAAAATGCCCGGCTTGCGAATAAGGAGCGATAATTTACTTTGCCCGCTCTTGCACCCGAGTTCTTCGCCTCGCCGCGCGGCAGGGCGAAGGCGAAGACCAGCGAGAACAGCATCATAACGGTGTATATGATCCATAGACGTTCAATACCGATCTGACCGATGACCGGCCCCGCCGCTAGCGCCATAATGCCCCAGCCGAGTGAACCCCATAACCGGAAAGCCCCGAAGCTTTGATCGGTGCCCTCAATACTGTTCAATATCAAGGTGTTGCTCTGCGAGAACAACGGCATTTGGAAAAAGAAGAAAAGCAGCATTGACGCATAAATAAACGTATACGATTCGGATAGAAATACGAATTGCATAAGAATCATGCTGCCTGCTAACATCAAAATTAAAGTTAGACGCAAGTTCCGAAAGCGGTCGCTGACATATCCCCAGAACGGATTGGCAACAAGCGATACGATGGGTCCTCCCGCCATTAGAGCACCGATCTCAAGCGTAGACAACCCCATAGACTTCAAATATAGCGCAAAATAAGTGCTATAGATCGTTAAAGCGCCGTAAATGAAAAAATTGAATCCTTTAATCACACTGTAGGATTGCTTAACCTTCGTACCCATTCTTTATAAAGGAACGGCGGTTGACCTGGAAGATGCAATCACTTCCTCCGCCGTCACTTCCCGACCTAGTTGATCCGACAAATAGATGCCTTCGCTGATAAGCATCGTGCGCAGCGCAATATCGGCAGTCGGCAGCAAAGGAACTCTGCCTTGCAGCGCAGCAATCCAATGCGCCTGCGACGAATCATAAGCATCCTCATTGTCGCGAATACGATGCCAGCGCACGTCCATCATATCCAGGTCAAGCGTGCTGTCCATGTCCATATCGCACACCGTGTTATGGAAGGTAAACGGTCTTGTTCCCCCGCCTGCTTGTTCACTCGGCAAGCGGACTCCACCCTTTGATCCGGCGATGCTGCTGCCTTCGAAATCGCCCATATGCACGGCCCACGCCTCGATAATATCCAGCGTCAGACCGTCAGCGAACCGGACGAAACCCGTACCGAGCTCTTCGACGTCGAACCCGCTTTTCTCTCTCCGCTCCGGGAGCATATCGGTTTCCTGATAAAGCTTGCCCGTAACCCGCTCCACCGCGGGATTGCCGAGCAGATAAAGAATTTGCGCGATATGATATACGCCCATATCGAACAATGCGCCTCCCGCTGCCGTCTCCTTGCGAGTAAAATAAGGCGTGCCGTAACCGTCCACATAAGGACGGTTTCTCCGGCGGAAGCCGGTCGAACGCGCATGGTACAGCTTGCCAAGCATGCCGCCGTCGATCAGTGTCTTAGCAGCTTTCGTCTCCTTCTGATACAGCGTGAATAGTTGAATATGCAGTTGCTTGCCGCTTGCTTCAGCCGCATCGACCATCGCCTTGCCGTCCGCATATGTTCCTGCGATCGGCTTCTCGCAATAAACATGCTTGCCCGCTTCCAGCGCCGCTATCGTAACAGGGGCATGGAAGTTGTTGTGCAGACATACATCTACTGCATCTATGTCGTCACGTTGCAGCAGTTCACGGAAATCTGAATAAGCATGCGGAATGCCGTATTGCTCGGCCACTCGGCTGGCCTCAGCCAGATTAACGTCACAGACCGCAACGAGCTCCGCTCCCGGAATGCTGCTATATTTCTCAATATGCTGTTTGCCGATTTGACCTACGCCGATAATTCCGATACGGATGTTCGTCATCCTTGTTTCACCCTCCATAGTTGCATGTTAAGCTTCCGTCAGCAGTTTCTTCACCAAGCCGATCAAACGCTCGATTTCCGCGTACTGATTACCCTGCGCATTTTGTTCAATGCCCCAATAGCCGGTATAGCCCGCTGCCGCCATCATTCGAATCGTCTCAATCGCATCTTCTCTTGCGGCAGTCGCCGCGTCGAAATGGGTGTGGTATGCCCATGGCGCTACCAAACGGTCGCCATCCGCTTGATCAGCCTTCCAGCGTCCAAGATGAACGAGAAATCCGAACGCCGGATGGTCGACCGCTTCCGCGATCCGTTTCATTTCGCGCGGGAGAAGCGACGCTCCCATATGGTTTTCCGGACCAATCTTGAAACCATTGTCTGCCGCTACTTGAGAAAACTCCTTATAGCGCAAAACCGTATAGTCGAATTGCTCTTCGCTCATCGTTTCCCATTCCGTGTAACTGCCGCCTGTATCGATACGTACCGTCTCCGCGCCCATAATGATGGCTGCGCGCAAATGCGTTAGCGCGTTGTTATACAGCAGTTCCCGCATATGGGAATCAGGATCCCATAAATGAGCCCCGTCTACGGCGAAGTTAACGAGCCGCAGCTCACGCTCGTCCAAAGCCTCTTTTATTTTGCGAATATAACTCTCGTCCGCGAGTTTCATAATCGGTTTGCTCTCGCGATCGATGAAGAAGCCGTTCCACAAATCCGCCGCGTCCAAGCCGTAGCGATATTTGATCGTCTCCAAATAACCGAATACATCCATCTTGCCTTCCAAATACGTGTTATTGAATGAATAGCCGCCGATCGAAATGTTCATCGATAATTCACCCCGTCATTGATGGATAATGGATAAGTTGCCTACGCATTCATTATAAACCTGCAGCGCATAGCCACTCGGTGCACGATCCTCTTTTACAGGGGGAAATTTCTATTTCTTAGAGCCTATCTTCTCGCCCATAATTTCAATATTACTGTATAGCAGCCTTTTCTGTTAAAATGGGAATCACGAGCATAGAACGGGGGACACATACTTTGGATTACATTATATTGGACATTGAATTTAACGGCCGCAAATTCGCGAGCGAGCTTCCTATGGAAGTGATCGAGATCGGCGCGGTACGTCTAGATGAGAACCTGCGGTTCAAGGATGAATTCTCATCGCTAATCAAGCCTGTCTACTTCTCCAAATTAAATAGCTTCATTAAGAAGAAGACCGGCATTCCGCAAGAGGACATCGACACAGCTGAGGGCTTCAAGGCCGTCATAACCAGATTCAACGACTGGTTGAAGCAAAGCGATGATCTGTTGCTGTTCACTTGGGGCGGAGAAGATATGAAGCGAATCGTGCTTGATACTCGGATGCATAAGCTCGATGACGGTTTCTGGACAAGCCTCTATTATTACGACCTGCTTAAAGGCTACTTGCGCTTCCGGAATGTAACGAACGACGTCAGTGTCGAGACGGCGCTTCAAGAGCTGGACATTACGGCGGAAGGCTCTGCCCACCGCGCGCTTGATGATGCAAGAATGACCGGCGAGGTGCTTCGCAAAATTATTGCCCATTTGGATATGGACCTGAAGCAGCAATACAAGGATATGCACACGAACGCCAAGGAACGCCGGCTCGTTAAGAACGCGATTCGCTCAATGATTCAGCGCAAGGCGCCTACGGAATGGGAAGTGCTCATGGAGCATTTTCTGAAGGACAAGATCGTACTGACAGATGAGAAGAAAGTCGCGGAGCTTCAGCAGTATTTTGCCGCTGAGGTGGAGAAGGCGAAGCAACCAAAGACAAGCCAAAATGTGTAATGGACTTTAATAGAGCAAGTACCGCACTAGCAATAGCATCGGAGAATCGACTATCATGACTGACATCGCACTAGCAAAACCAATATCGCGCAACGCCATCTACGATCTTTTATATATCGTTGGTATTATTGCCATATCGTTCTCATCTATATTCGTTCGGTGGTCAGAGGCGGACGTCGCGGTCATCGCGATGTACCGGCTGTACTTGACCAATTTGCTCATGCTCCCATTCGTATGGAAGTACAGGCATGAATTCATGCGGCTTAGCGCTCGGCAATGGCGCTTGCTCGCCTTATCGGGCGTCATGCTTGGCGCTCATTTCCTGCTATGGATGGCTTCGCTTCGCCTCACAACCGTTGCCAGCTCCACCGTCTTGCTGACCCTTGAACCGCTGCTCGTCATGCTCGGCTCGTACTGGCTGTTCCGTACGAAGGCGAATCGAATGATGCTTTGGGGACTCGGGATTGCTTTAATCGGTTCGATTCTCATTGGAGCAGGCGACTTCAGCCTCTCGGGCGACGCCTTGCTTGGCGATGTATTATCCATGCTTGGCGCTGCTGCAGTTGCTGTCCATATGCTCGTCGGCAAGCAGCTGCGGAATGAAATAAGCGCCTTCGTCTACAACTTTGCTGTCTTCTTTCTTGCCGCGACATCGCTTGCTTTGTACAATGTCGTGTTAGGCAACCCATTTACCGGCTACAGCGGACGCGAGTGGGGGTTGTTCCTGCTGCTGGCCATTGTACCAACCCTATTCGGCCACTATCTATTCAACTGGCTGCTCAAATATATGAACGCCGCAGCTGTATCCATGGCTGTACTCGGCGAACCAGTCATCTCCTCGCTGCTCGCTTGGTGGCTGTTGAAAGAATCGTTGTCGGCTTATCAGCTCGCCGCCGGCGTCTTCATTCTCTTCGGCGTATGGCTGTTCATCCGGCATGGTAAAGAGAAAACATAATGGCTTAATTATCCGAATACAAGTAGATTGGCATTGGCACACGTCAGCAGGAGCCCCTTACATTGGTTATATTGGAAATAGAGCTGGATTTTAGCTCTATTTTACTTCATCACACCCGAATTTAGTGGAATAGCGCTAGTTTTTAGCTTTATTCTGACGGAAATATCGCCATATGCGGTCCATACTGATGGTACAGTGGAAAATAGCGCTAAATTCTATCCCTATTTACTCAAATACACTAAAATTTTCGGAATAGAGCTTATTTCTAGCTCTATTCGTAAGAATCGTGCCCTATCGATCTTTCGCTACAGAACAATCAAACCACCGCATTAGCTCGATTTCATGAAGCTAATGCGGTGGTTTTAACTTTTACGAGCTGAAACTGCCTTTTAGTTCGACTAAATTCCGCTATTGGCATAATCGTTTTCATTCTGCCGTCTATCTCACTTTCCTCTGCTGCTCCGCATCGCCGCTACAACCTTCAGTTCGCCATTCTCATTCTCGATGTATTGCTGATAGGCCTCCGACTCCTTCGGAATCAGCGCCAGCTTGCCGGCACCGTCGAAATGTATGCCCCAGCCGTACTTCTTCGGCAGCATGGATGCGCGCAGACAAGCCTGCGATTTGCCGAAAAAACCATCCCATAACTCCTGACGTCGTTCCTCCAGCTCTTCATCCGCTATCTGCTTATGCCGCACATGCACTTCAAAGAGCAGCTCCTCTTGCGTATATTGATAAGGCTGCCCTGCCGCCAGCTCGTACTCCAGGCTGGGCTTTGTCCTGCCGTCCTTCTTATCAGGCGGGATGATCCCCGTCTCTGCCGGGCAATCCGCCGCCACCGTTATGAACGTATTATAATAATTCATATTCATTCCAATAACCCCTCCGCTTATTCGATTAGCGCATGCTGCTTCTGTTCGATCGGCGTAACTTCAATAAGACAGATCATATGGCCATCCGGATCGAATGCATCGAATAGACTATGATGATTCCACGGAGATTTTTAACCGCCATCGCTATCGCTCCTCTAATATCCTATTATGGTTAGACCTACATGAAATAAACGTATGCCGATTCAAAAACCAAACAGAGCACCAAATAAATCTCTAACAATTAGCCCGTCACCATAAATCGATTTCCATCCGGGTCAGTAAAGTGAAAATATATTTTGCCGCCAACAAGCCGAACATTGCTGACGAAAGCTTGCTGCTGTACCAGACCCCGATAGGAAAGGCATATCGCCTTCGCATCCCTTCTTCGGAACGCTTCAACCAATGCCTCGAAGTCCAGCCGCCCGAATTCAGCTTGCTCAACCTTCGTCCGCTCCGGGACACTTCCGCTTCTATCGAAAGAAAGCTGGCTTGCCAGCTTCTTCAGTCTGGCTCGCGCACGGCCGAGCGTGACCTGTACCGCTCCTTCAGCTGCGCCGATCATCTTTCCCGTCTCCCTGGCCGTAAACCCGAACGCATCCATGAGCAGCAAAATAACGAGTGCGCGAGGGGATAGCCGGTCAGCTAACGTCTCCAGAAGCTCCCGCGTCTCCAGCCGCATATCCGGCTCGCCCCTATCAAGTCCAGCGGCTTCAAGAGCCTCTAGCCGAATCGAGCCTTGCTTTCGCTTCTTATCCCGCCATGCGTTAAGGGCGATTCGATACATATATGCATTGGTAATCTCACGAGAGGGCTGTATCTCCACAGCCTTGAAGAGCTTAAGCAGGACCTCCTGCCTCAAGTCCTCAGCCTCCCAGGTATCCCCCGTTATCCGCACACAATATCGATAGATTCGATCTTGCAATTGCCGAGTATTCAAGCTGCTGAATCCAAGACTCTCCTCCAATTGCGACTCTCTCCTCATTTCCATTATTACCAATTAGTATAGTATAAGCGAATCCTATCGGGTATCCTTTTCTTCATCACCTAGGACGCGTCTGTCTAATAACAATAAGAAGCCGGAATGCTCTTTACGAGACCTTTCCGGCTTCTTATCAATCCAATCTATTTCAGCAGCTTACGCAACCACTTCATCTTATCCTTATAGGGCGGGTATGGCAGTTCAATGCTGATCCTCGTGCTTTTCTTCAAAATGCTTTTTTTATGCGAGAACAAGTCGAAGCTGTACTTGCCGTGATAACCGCCTAGGCCCGAATGACCAATGCCTCCGAACGGCATATAGGCGCTCGATACATGCATAACCGTGTCGTTCACGCAGCCGCCGCCGAATGATACGCGCTCAAGCACCTCGCGCTCCACCGCTTTGCTCTCCGTGAATAAATAAAGCGAAAGCGGCTTCGGACGATCAATAATTTGCGTGATCGCTTCTTCCAATTGCCGGAAAGGCAATATAGGCAGGATCGGCCCGAAGATTTCTTCCGACATCGCCGCATCGTCCCATGACTTTGCCGCAAGCAGAGTAGGTTCGATATAGAGATCAGCCTTGTCTACTCCGCCGCCTGCAATGACATTCGCACGATCCTGATCGATTATTGCAGCCAAGCGGTGAAAATGCCGTTCGTTCACGATGCGCCCAAAGTCCGGGCTTAATCCAGGATTGGCGCCATAAAATGCGGCTATCGTTTCTTTCATTTTCATAACAAGCGTATCTTTAACATCCTCATGGACGAGCACATAATCGGGCGCAATGCAGGTCTGCCCCGCATTCAGCAGCTTGCCCCAAATAATACGTTTGGCCGCAACATTCAGATTAGCCGATGAATCAACGATAACCGGGCTTTTCCCGCCCAGCTCAAGCGTTACCGGAATCAACTGCTTAGCGGCCGCTTCCATGACGATTTTACCGACAGGCACGCTGCCTGTGAAAAAAATATAATCGAAGGACGCCGCCAGCAAAGCGCTCGTAACCTCGCGTTCTCCCTCGACGATACGCACATATGCCTCATCGAATGTCTCGGTAATGATACGCAGAAGCGCCGCCGATACGTTAGGTGTCATCTCTGACGGCTTAAGCACGACGCAGTTGCCTGCGGCAATGGCTCCGATCAGCGGTTCGATGCACAAGTATACCGGATAGTTATAAGGGCTTATAATCAAAACCGTACCGTAGGGCTCACTTAATATCCGGCTCGTGGACGGCATGAGAAACAGAGGCGTCTTCACCTTCTGAGGCTTCGCCCAGCGCTTCAGATTGTTCATCGTATAGCGAATACTATCGAGAACTAAACCAATCTCTGTCGCGTATGCTTCCATCTCGCTTTTGCGAAGATCCTTATATAACGCATCGAATAGCAGCCTCTCATTTCGAACGATCGCATCCTTCAGACGCCCCAGCTGCTCCAACCGAAAAGCAACGCTCCTCGTAGCTCCACTATGGAAAAAAAGGCGATGCTCCTGTACGATTCGATCCGTATCCAATTCCACGACGGTCTTGCTCTGCACCATACGACAATCCTCCTATTCCGAACCTGTTCTGTTAGCTTCATCATACTACAAGTGTCTGCTAGACTAAAGCGATTTCAGCGCCACTTATGTTATACTAGGGCAAAGCAACAATCGCACGGTAAGGAGCGCACTCATAATGAAACTAATATCTTGGAATGTTAACGGCCTGCGGGCTTGCGTAGGCAAAGGATTTATCGATTACTTCAACGAAACGGATGCGGATCTGTTCTGCATTCAAGAAACGAAGCTGCAAGAGGGGCAAATTAAGCTGGAGATCGGCGAGCGCTATCATCAGTTTTGGAACTATGCCGAGAAGAAGGGCTACTCGGGAACAGCGATATTTTCCAAGCTGAAGCCGCTCTCCGTCCGCTATGGGTTGGAAGAAAACGAGGAGTTCGAGGGGCGCGTCATTACGCTTGAATTTGAGCAATTTTACTTAGTGAATGTGTATACGCCTAATGCAAGACGGGACCTATCTAGGCTGGATTACAGACTGGAGTGGGAGGAACGCTTCCGCGCCTACTTGAAGCAGCTCGACGAGTCGAAGCCCGTCATCGTATGCGGCGACTTGAACGTTGCCCATCAAGAGATTGATCTGAAACATCCGAAGCCGAATATGGGCAACTCCGGCTTCACAGCCGAGGAACGCGGCAAGATGACGACGCTGCTAGACAGCGGCTTCGTTGATACGTTCAGACATTTCTACCCCGACCTTAGCGACGTCTATAGCTGGTGGTCCTATATGCCGAAAGTACGGGAGCGGAATGTAGGCTGGCGTATCGACTATTTCCTTGCTTCAACAAGGCTTGTTCCGCAGCTTGCGGATGCACAGATTGACTGCCAAATTATGGGCAGCGATCATTGTCCGGTTGTGCTGAATGTGAATGGGCTGGAGCAATGAGAAAAACTCCTGTCGAAGTAATTCGAGGGTGAGCGACCTACAAGTTTGCGTAGCAAACTCGCTTCGGAAGCAAAGAAGTTTTTATCGCCAATCTGAATGTCTTCTTTACGCTTTATCGCTGTAAAGCACTTAAACATTCTGATGTGGTAATAAAATAGGCCGAGTGAAGCAAGGACGCTTATGTCCGCTTCGCTCGGCCTATTCTCTTTTACAGCTCCGTCGTCATGTACTGCTCCTGATAGAAGTTTAAAGCGGAACGCATTTTGTCGAGATAAGCTTCCTCTCCGCCCGTACACATGAATCTTACGCTGCCGTTTCCATGTCTTGCCGCTATGCCGAACCGATTCATTAGCGCCGTTAGCCGCTTAATCGTTCCTACATTGCCATCAACGATCTGAATATGGGGCGGAAGCACCTGTCTTAGGATAGAGCGGTAGAACGGATAATGCGTGCAGCCCAGCACGATAATGCCGTATTGGTTCAAATCATAACCTGCCAGCTTGCCACGGAAATACTCTCGCATCAGTTCCGTATCGAACTGCAAGCTTTCGCAATAGCCGACGAGCTCAGGCAGCGGCAATGAATCGACAATCCCCTCTTCGTCCACACGGGACACGAGCGCATAATATTTAGGCATCTGCAGCGTGAGCGGCGTCGCGAATACGAGTACCCGCTTGCCCGTAGCCCGATTCATCTCAACCGCAGGCTTAACAGCCGGTTCCATTCCTACGATGGGGAATGAATATTTCTCGCGAAGCTCCGCTACCGCAATGCTTGTCGCTGTGTTGCATGCAATGACAAGAGCATCAACTCCTACATCTACCATCGACTCGATCGCATCAACAATATAGGTTCTTACCTCTTCCATTGGCTTCGTGCCGTAAGGAACGTGAAGCGTATCGGCCATATACAAATAATCGTTGGCGGGAAGGCGCCGCAGCGCCTCCGATAATACCGTTAACCCGCCAATACCCGAATCAAAAAAACCAATCGTCATAGGTTATCTATTCCTAACGTATGTAGTGAGAAAAACATCTACAATCTAGTATCTCTCCCAGCATAGCGCGACTTGCCTCAGTAGGCAAGAACAGAGTCTTCCAGCGAGACTCTCGCGCTAATAGCCCGACTATACTTTTACTTGCGAGATTGCCTCTCTCATGCGCGATGTATTGCTTTTCAGCTCGATGGAATCGTCATATACCTTCTTAATCATTTCCAGCTGCAGCTCCGTCAGCTCTTGAATTTGCTTGGTCTGCTCCGATACGCCACCGGCCACGCCGGCCATAGTGCTTACGGTAGCCGCCACCTCTTCCGAGCCTGCGGACATCTGCTCTACCGTCGAAGATACTTCCATAATTTGATCGGTCACGAGATGGAACGCCGAGACGGCATGAATGAAGGCCTGCTCCGCCTCCTGCGACAAGCGCGCCCCCGCCCCAATCTCCGAGGCAGCTCTATCCATCTGTTCACTGATTCGGCCCGTCTCTTTGCTAATATTCCCGAGCAGCGCTGTCACTTGCCGTACCGTTACATCTGATGCCTCGGCAAGCTTCCTGACTTCCGCCGCAACAACGGTAAAACCGCGCCCATGCTCGCCTGCTCTCGCTGCCTCGATCGATGCGTTAAGCGCGAGCAGCTTCGTCTGATTGGCAAATTCGCTAATTGCGCCTAACGAGCCCTCGATCTCGCTCGTGTAATGCTGTAGAGATTTCGCAATACTCAACGTCTCTTGCGCCGTCTCGGATATGCTAAGCATTTGCCTGTTCATTTCATTAATGGTCGTCTGACCGGATTGCGCCGTATGCAGCGCCTGTACCGCGGCATCCGATACGGTTGCCGACGACTCCGATATTCGAATTATACCTTGTGTCATTTCCTCCATGGCAACGGCATTGTCCTGAGCGCTCTGCGTTTGGGCATAAGCGCCTTCATGAATATGACGAATGGATCCGCTCACACTCTCGCCCATCGTTAAGATTTGGTCCGCATGGCTGGAGAAGGTCTCGGAAGAATAGGCGACAACATCCGATGTGTGTGCGATTTTGGAGACGATGTCGCCGATCTTATCATTCAGATGACCCGACATGAGCAGCATCGCCTCGTACGCGCTGCCAATCTCATCGATTGACTTCACGGGATGCGCCAGCAGCATTCGATTCGCTTCCGCAAGATCGCCCGTCGCCATCTTGTTCGCGCTCGCCGTAATCGTCTGAAGCGGCCGAAGCGTTCTCGCGATGAACCACATAATAACGCCAAGCGCAGCTAGAGCAAGGAGCAGCATGGCCGCATATAACGGTATGCTATCCTTCGTTACTTCGTTCGTAAGCTGATGCAGAACGGAAGCATCGGTATCAATGCCAAGCGCTCCGATGAACGTACCGTCTGCAGCCATCATGGGTACGAATGCAGATATGTATGTCCCGTATTCCGGATTATCAATAAGATCAGAGCTGGCAGCTTGTCCATCCAGCACAAGCTTGATAGCCGATGCCGGCATATCGGTAACTTCATTAATTGGCGATGCAAGCGGATCGCCCTTCGGTCTTCCGTCTATAAGCAGCAGCGGATCCTTATCCGCCTCCACCTTCACGAAATAGACGTAACGCGCGCCAATGGACAGCCGGAATCGATCAAGCTCCTCGCGGAGCTTCCAATACCGTTCATTTTCCTGTGGATCCTGGATAAAATCGGCGTAGCTGTCGACATCAACCTGCGTCACGTAATTTTGTGCGATATTCATGTTGTAGGTACTAATCGCACCTTCTACCGCCGTGCCTGTGTTGTGCAGTTGAATGGCGCTATTGCCTGCAACGATGAGTACAATAACTGCCGCCATTACGACCAAAATCCGGCCAATCAGCTTTCTGCGAAACCAGTTAATCATGCTGTTTTCCCTCTCCTGCTCTGAAGTACGATAGTGGGTTTGCTTTCTCCAAATAGAAATTCATTCGATGAATTTCGACAAATGGCATAAAAACCCTCTTTTTAGCGAGCAGATTATTCCATAGCAACTGTAGCAGCCTTAGCCGGCTTTATCCGATTCGCAAGCGCCCAGCGGACTTTATGCTCATCAAGCAGCGGATAGTCGTACAAAAGACCTTCGTAAACAGCTTCCATTTCGATGTGCTGACGGAAATCATCAGGCGTCACTGTTCGGGATGGACGCTCCCATAGCTCTCGACCGCCTCCGTTCAGCGCCTCAGCCACGAATTGCGAGCAGAAATACGCATACCGGGGATTATAATCAACCTTTAGCAAAATACTAATAACACCGAGCAGATTATAACGGTAATCGTCCTTATTCTGAGCTAGGTTAGACACAAATTGCTTTATCTGTGAATACTGCTTATCAGTCACGCTCAAGCGGAGCAGCGTGCAGCTAGTCCCTGGATGACTGCGATATACGCCATCGTACACGTTCTCTCTGACGAAACCCGCCAGCAGCGGACTGTTCGGATTCTTGCGTCCGAAGCTGTATACTTCGTTAAGCTCCGCGTCAAACGCTAGCGATGCATGATTATAGGGAGCGCCGGTAAACGCCTTAATGAGTCTCGTGAACAGCGTACCCGTATTCGTCAACAGCACATAAATATTTTTATTTGGACCCTGGCATTGTTCCACCGCGCTCGCCTCTTCTCATTCATAGGATGAAGTGCGCCGGTTCTTGCCTCCTGCGCTCTATTTGCTATGAATATACCAGTGCCCTCCCCGCGCGAATAGTACCAACTATGTGTAGTACCTGATGCTAAAAATTAAAAAGAACAGGACTGCCGCAGCTCTCATGATCTGCCTCGTCCTGTTCTCTTATGCCGCTTTGTTGTTTATAGTCTAAGCTGTCTCGCCAGCTTGCTTCAGTTCCAGCCTGTAGCTGATCGCCGTTAAGGCAAGTCCGCCTATCGTCACAATCGCCGCGATCCACGGCACATGATGTAGGCCAATTCCGTTCACGGCAAGACCGCCTATAATGGCTCCTCCCGCATTGCCAAGGTTGAAGGCCGATTGATTAGCCGTAGAAGCCATCGTCGGTGCGTCCTTCGCCATATCCATTATGCGCATTTGCAAGCCGGGCACGATCAGAAACGAAGCTATGCCCCATATAAATATCGTAATGACCGACATCACTTTGTTGTCCACCGCGAAGAAGAAGATGAACAGCATGACGGCTAGAAACCCGAGACAGGCTATCAAAGCCGGCATTAACCGCCAATCGGCCAGCTTGCCGCCAACCAAATTACCGACCGTCATCCCGATCCCGAATAAAATAAGGATCCCCGTGACATATTGTTCGCTAAAGCCGGTAATTTCCTGCAGCAGCGGATCGATATAAGTGAATGCCGTGAATACGCCGCCGAACCCGAATACCGTTACGAAGAAAGCAAGCAGCACCTGCTTATTGCCGAATATCCTCAATTCCTTGCCAATGCTTACTTTGCGGTTATGCGGCACTTTCGGCACGAACAACAGAATTCCCGCCACAACTAGAAATCCAAGAACGGAGACGATGCCGAAGGTCGAATGCCAGCCGTATTGCTGACCGATATAAGTGCCAAGCGGAACGCCAATAATATTGGCAACCGTAAGCCCCATGTACATCAATGCGATAGCGCTAGCCCGTTTCTCCGGGCTTACGAGTCCAGCTGCGATTACCGAGCTGACGCCGAAGAACGTGCCGTGCGCAAGCGACGTAAGCACTCTCGCCACCATAAGCACCGAGTAGCTAGGCGCGAGAGCCGCAAGCGCGTTGCCTGCTATGAAAATGACGAGCAAGGCGCAGAGCAGCTGCTTGCGCGGCATGCGAAGTGTAAACACGGTCATAATCGGACCGCCGATTGCTACGCCCAGCGCATAACCGGTAATCAGCTGACCGGCGCTGGCGATCGAAATATTCAAGTCCTGCGCAACATTGGTCAACAAGCCCATAATGACAAATTCGGTCATTCCGAACGCGAAGGTGCCGAGGGTTAGCGATAACACTGCGGCCATGATTGATCCCGCAGGTTTTGTCCCCTGCTGGACAGTATGATTCATCTGCATATCCATATCCGTTTGCTTCTCTCTCTCTTTTCTATTTTCTAATATAAGTAGTCGTTATTGCACCTCTGTCTTTTTAAGCACAACTTAAGTATGATAGCTTACAACTTGCTACTTTGGCAACTGAACATAGGACTGTAATAATATAAAAAAAGATAGCCCGGTATCCCGGACTATCCCCCAACTTATCCTTATTGCTTGCGATTTCTTCTCACCCACATAATCATTACCGCGGCAATGAGCAGCACCGAAGCAGCTATTAACGCATAGTTGATTGAACCTGTACGAACAGAAGCTGTTTCGTCATCTGCCGCCGTATCTGGCGGTGCTGCGCCATCTGCGCTTAACGGCAACTCGGTTTGCTCGTTCTTTTCCTTCTTAACGATCAGCGCAATCGGCTTCGGCTGTTTTCCTTCTCCAAGCGCCTTCAGCTCCTCGCCTGCCGCGGATATCGGTTTCGTCATATTGCATAGGGTCGTATGAAGCGCACCCTTGTTGTCATACGCCGATACGATGTATTCAGTACCTTCTACGAAATTCTCAATGCCGCAGCTTGCCGAGCTAAGCGCCGTATACACTGCCGTACGCTCCTGCACGTCGCCTTTCCACACCTCGGATACCTCGAACTGCACCTCAACCGGATCGGCGGACGACATGATTTCCTTCTCTGGAGGCGGCTTCACCGTAAGCACTTTACCCGCGAAGATCGCGGTGCTCCGCTCCATTTCTTCCTTCACTTGCGACTCTCCGGATTGCGCCATAGCGCACGAGCATGCGAATACTTTGGCTGGCTTCACGACCCCTATGCAAAATAATACGGCTACAGCAACAATAACCGCCGCTAGCTTCTTGTTCAATCCAATCACCTCAAACTATCAGACGGCGCTTTTCCGTTATATGTTTCACGCTAATCTCTGCGATACCCTGATGATTATGTTAAAATAATAAAACATGAAAAGTGACTGACCTTTATAGCCGAGAGGAGATCAACGATGAAATACAACATAACGATTCGCCTGCATCAAGACTGGCTGGACACGGTAAGGGAAATCTTCCGCGGATCGGGACATCCGCTGCCTGAGGAACTCAGCGACCATGAAGTCACGGTTGCTTACTATAGCCAAACTGCTTCATCCGATGAAGAAGCGGAGCAGCAAAGCATCGCCAACACGGAACGGCTGAAGGAAATCGAACAAACGATTGTCGCTAACTTCGAGAGCATCATCCTTCCGGATATTAGAAGCCGTACTGGCTATGCAGGCGACGAATTCACCTTCCGCTGGATCTACCAACAGGGCGAGCATATCATCGAGGAGTATTCTGAATATCGGATTCCTCTATAACCGATTGCCGAGTTGTTCTAAAATAGAGGAAATTCCTCCTGCTAATTACGCCGGATATCACCTGTTCCAGGGATAAGCAGCGATAATAACGGGAGAATATCCGTCTATATCTTGAATACTACCGAGAAGAGCCATATTAACGGTATATATTCCTGTTATTTCGTTCAAGAGAATAAAACGCCGGCCTCTCCACGAATGGAGCAGGCCGGCGTTCTTCATAACGGCTTATTACTCGGCAACAAACGGCTTATCCTGCGACACTGCAACCTGGTACAAATAAAGATCCGTTCCGTCGCCGATCGCATAGTTGAGTACGCGTTTGTTGACAGGCACGAGCACCGAGCGGTACAGCGTCGGGAATACCGGAATTTCTTCTACCATTAATTGCTGCCATTCTTTATAAATGTCTTGGCGCACTTTGACGTCGAACGCTTCCTTCGACAAGCCCTTCTTAAGCAGTTCGTCCTGCTTGTCGCTCGCGTAACGCGGGAAGTTGTAGATCGCTTCGCGTCCGTACAAGCCTGATGGATCGACGTCGATGCCAACCGCCCATGCGCCTTGGTACACGTCTACCTTCGGATCGTCCTCGCCGTTAGCGCCGACACGGTCATAGAACGTATTGAACTCGACCATCTCCAGGTTCACATTAAGCCCGATTGCCTTCCACGATTGCACATAATATTGCGCAAGCGGCTCAGCAATGTCGCCCCCAGTCATGGAGATGAAGTTAATGACCAGCTCGCTTCCATCCGGATTCGTGCGGAAATCGCCGTTTTTCTTATAACCGGCATCGTCCAATATTTTGTTAGCCAAATCCACATCGTACGCTAAGCCCGCATTCGACGAATCGTGATATTCCGGATGGGACGGCGGAATAAGCGTTGTTGCGTTCCAGCGCAAGCCGTGGTAGAACTGCTTGCCGACCTGATCGTTGTCGACCGCATGCCACATCGCCTTGCGGAGATTAATATCGGCCATCTTCGCTTTTGGGTTAGGCACAACCTTGCCGCCCTCCGCGTCCCATGTGCCAAGCTTAAAGCCGATGTACGTATAGGCGCGGTCAACATTGCCGAGGAACTCGACGTTCGACATGCCCGCATTGTCCGGGTATTGATCAACAGGGAACGAGTCGACGAGATCTACGCCGCCGCTCTCGAGCTGCTGTACGATTGTCGTTGGATTAATGACTTTCAGCGTAACCTTCTCGAGTCCAGGCTCGCCGCGCCAGTAGTCCGCGTTTTTCGTATACACGACCGATTCGCCTGGAACGATGCTCTCCACCTTGTACGGACCGAAGCCGATCGGCTTCTCGCGCACCTCAGGCGATGCGGACATCTTATCGACAGGAATGCTTTGGAAAATATGCTTAGGCAGCGGAGACGTCCATATCCCGCCCGTCAGCAAGGACGGTGTTGATTCGATATACGTAATCTTGAGCTGCTTGTCGTTAATGACTTCGATGCCGGAAATCTTATCAGCCTTGCCTTCGTGATACTCGTTCATGCCGACAATATTCGTAAACGTGGAATCGTAGCGGGGTCCGTCGTACTTCGGATCGCCGATGACGAGATGCGCGAACTCCCAATCCGCGGCCGTTACCGGCTTGCCGTCATGCCAATTCACGTTGTCGCGGATCGTGAACGTGAATGTGCGGCCATCCTCCGACACCTCGTACGTGGCTGCGCCGTTATTCGTGAAGACGTAGCTTTCGTCCCAAGTCAGCATCGACTCATCGAACCAAGCAAGCACTTGCGAATCGGGATCGCCCGAGTAAAAGACCGGATTAAGAGTGCCTTCGAACGGCGTATCGGATACAAGGCCGAACGTCAGCGAGCCGTTCTCGATCGCCGTGCCTTCGTTTTTCTTCACGTTGCTGAAATCCTCTATGGAGTATAGTCCGTCATCGGGCTCCGGCGTTGCTTCCTTCACTTCCTCCGTAGGGGACGGCTTGTTGCTGCTATCCGCCGGGGTCGGCTCGTTCTTCTCGTTCCCGTTGCCGGATGAACAGGCTGCAACAAATACCAACAGCGCGAGCAGCATCGGAAGCAATGCCAACCTTGTAGATCGTAACCTCTTCTTCATAACAACTTCTCCTCCTCGTCATCCTTTTCTTTGTCTTGCGTCCGTCGCCCGCTTAAGCGCTTGACCGACGTTATTTATACACAACATCAGAACCAATATAAGGAACGATGCGGGTAACCATATCCACCATCTCGACTCCAGCGTCTGCGGATCTCGCGCATAGCTGACGAGCGTTCCGAGACTCGGCGTACTCTCGGGAAATCCGAAACCGAGGAAAGACAAGCCGGATTCGAGTCCGATATTGGCCGCCAAGTTAAGAGTCATCGTCACGATGATGATCGAGCTTAAGTTGGGCAGCACTTGCGTCATCATAATTTTCATAGGAGAGGAGCCAAGCGTCTTGGACGCCTGCACGTAATCCAGCTCTCTCTCCTGCAGCGCCTTGGAGCGTATGAGCCTTGCAATGCCCATCCATAGAAAAGCCGTCATAATAAGCGAGAAGGAAATAATGCTGTACTTGGGCACTGCCGTTACGAAAGCAATAACGATCATAAGCGTAGGCAGGATCATGAAAAAATCGACGAAACGCATGAAAATGTTATCGACAGTGCCGCCGAAGTAACCGGATACGAGACCGATCAGTACCCCGATTAACCCCGTGAGCAACGTGACAATAATGCCGATCGACAAGGAATTGCGAGTGCCGATAATGAGCTGGCCGAATACATCGCGTCCGCCGTAATCGGTACCTAGCCAATGCTCGGCCGAGGGCGGCTTCTTAAGCGCGAATAGATCGATCGATACGATCTGCTCTTGATCCAGCACGAAAGAGACCCCATAGACAAGCGCGATCACCAGCACCAGGAAGAGCAGCGATACGAACGCCATTCGGTCCCGAATGAGCTCGCGCCACACAATATTCCAGCTCGAGGGGCTTCTGTTCTCCAAGCTTGCATGCGATATATTGGCGTATGTCTTCCTCAATAGGCCCACCCCTATGCACGTTGGCTGTTATTTGATCCGAATGCGCGGATCAACGACACTTAATGTGATGTCAGACAGTAATGCACCGATGATCGACGCAGCCCCGTACAGCAGCACAAGCGCGGTAACGACGCTGAAGTCGCGCAGCGAGATCGAGCTGAGGAACAACTCCCCCATGCCCGGATAGCTGTAGATGCTCTCTATGAATACGGTGCCGCCGATCAGGCCCGTAATCTCGTATCCGAAGAATGCGGCGATAGGCAATAATGAATTTCGCAAAATATGCCGGTTATACACGCGCGACTCCGACGCGCCCTTCGCTCTTGCCGTTACGATGAAGTCCTTCTGCTTCGTGTCGATAATCTCGCTCCGCAGCAGCTGTACCGTCGTGACCGTCGTAATAAGCGCCATAGACAAGGCCGGCAGCAGCAAATGATAGAACTTGCTCAGCACGTATTCCAGCGTCCCCGGCTTCATGCCTGGCTCGACGCTCCCGCCGGTCGGGAACCATCCGAAATGAAAACCGAATACCCATAGCATTAACAAGGCGAATATGAATAGCGGCGCTGCGAAACCCAAGTACGTATAACCCGTTATGAAGCGATCCGCCCATGTATCGTTGTAGCGGCCGCTCGTAATGCCAAGCGGAATGGCGATCAAATAAGTCAGAATCAGCGTAACAATCGACAGCCAAATCGTATTCATCATCCGCTGCCCAATTAGATCGGAGACCGGCATCTTGAAGCGGAACGATTGGCCAAAGTCGCCTTGGAACGCTTTCGTAATCCAATCCCAGTATTGAACCTGCCACGGATTATTAAGCCCGAGCCTCTCTCTCTGCGCCTCCATCGCCGCCGGATCAATGCTCGGGTCGATCAAACCCGTCAAAGCGTCTCCCGGCATCGCCTTGGCCATTAGAAATACGAGAATGCTCAGCAAGATGATTTGGGGAACCATAATAATCATTCTTCGCGCAACTGTCCTCCACATCGCTCTCAACCTCTCTCAGGCAACGCCGCTAGATGTGTTTGCGTAATCGGCTGCAAGGGCAAGGCAAGTCCCTCATGGTCAAAATAGGTGTCGTACGCTTTCTCGTATTCCTCCCTAACCGCCTCGCGATAAATATGCTGCTTGTCTCGCTGCGTAGGATCGATGTTCGGAATAGCCGTAATAAGACGTTTCGTATAAATATGCTGCGGGTTGTCGAAAATATCGGCCGTTGTTCCCTGCTCGACGTAACGGCCCTTGTACATAATGCCGATATGATTGCACATATGACGAATAATGCCGAGATCATGGCTGATGAGCAAATAGGTAAGCTTCATCTCCTGCTGAATATCCTTCATGAAGTTCAGCACTTGAGCTTGCACCGATACATCCAGCGCCGACACCGGCTCGTCGGCAATAACAAGCTTTGGTTTCAGAGCAACCGCTCTCGCAATCCCGATCCGCTGCCGCTGTCCGCCCGAGAACTCATGCGGATATTTGTAGATCATTTCCGGACTCATGCCGACCTGCTCCAGCAATTGCTGGACGCGAAGCTTCTCTTCCTTCGGCGACAGCCTCTCGAAGTTTCGCAATGGCTCCGCAACAATATCAAGCACGCGTTTCTTCGGATTCAACGACGAGTACGGATCTTGGAAAATCATTTGAATATCTCGGCGAACGTCGATATGGCTTCTCCGGCCGCCTTTCGCCAGATCATAACCCTCGAATAACACGTTGCCCGACGTGATCGGATTAAGCCCGATAATTGCCCTGCCGGTCGTCGTCTTACCGGAGCCGGATTCACCGACGAGTCCGTAGGTTTGACCTTGCTCGATCGTTAGACTTATCCCATCGACGGCCCGCACTAGCGGAATCCGCTTGTTAAGAATGCCGCCGCGGCTCGGAAAATGTACTTTAAGATCTTTTACTTCAAGAAAGGACATGTGTATCGTTCGCCTCCTTCTGATTAGGGAAGTGAAACGACTTATAGCAGGTGCATCTGACGTAATGCCCGGGAGCAATTTCGTGCATGGTTGGATCGTCTTCATGCGCGGATGCATCGATCCACGGAATGCGTGAGCGGAAGCGGCAGCCTTGCCGCGGAAGATTTTGCAGGGAAGGCACGATCCCTTGAATGACATGCAGTCTGGATTGCGCTTCTTTGGAAGTAGGAATCGATTGGAGTAAAGACCTGGTGTAGGGGTGCTTGGCCCCGGATAGGAGCGTGTAGATATCTGCGATTTCGACGATTTGGCCTGCATACATAACGGCCACGCGATCGGCCATCTCAGCGACGACGCCAAGATCATGCGTAATTAATAAAATGCCGGCTTCGCTTTCATTCTTCAGCTTCTTGATTAACTCGAGGATTTGCAATTGAATCGTAACGTCAAGCGCAGTCGTGGGCTCGTCGGCGATGAGCAACTGGGGTTCATTGGCGACCGCTATGGCAATAACCACCCTCTGCCTCATCCCGCCCGACAGCTCATGAGGAAACTGTCCGTAGGTATGCTCGGGGCTAGGTATCCCGACTCTCCTTAACAGCTCCATTACCTTTATTCGCCGTTCGTTCCGGGAGAGCTTCGGTTGATGGAGCAACAGCGCTTCTTCGATCTGAGCGCCTATGATCATAAGCGGATTGAGCGCGGACAGCGGATCCTGGAAGATCATCCCGAACGCCTTGCCGCGAAGCCGATTCAGCTTGGCCGGAGGCAATTGGGCGATATCTTGTCCCTTATACTTAATGCTGCCGTCAATCCTCGCTCTCGTATGAAGTCCCATAATAGAGAAAGCAAGAGCGCTCTTGCCTGAGCCGGATTCACCAACAATAGCAACGATCTCGTTCTTGCCGATCGTAAGCGATACGTCGTCAACGGCTGCATAATAATCGTCGGCGATGCGGAATGAGGTAGTGAGATTTTCAATGGCTAGCAGCGTATCACTCAACAGAATCCCCCTATCGACGAGTTTCTTTGTTCTAAATATTCTGATTATTCAGATAATAATTAATAACATTAAATATCGTTATTCCGTCAGCATGATGTCCCTCTTATTTGCACCATATGTTAATACTTGGTTAATAAGTTGTCAAGACTTTATTAAGCCAGTTAATGATAGTAGATTATACCGCTTAGCCCTATGATTATTTATTAAACCTTAATTAATATAAACCCAATTAATGATTACTCTATCATTCCGCTGCCGATTATGGCAGATGGCTTTTTACCTAAATGAGCAATAGGGATGCAGACCCTTGATCAAGGTTCCATCCCTATCCTTGCGCTTGCTATTCGCCGCGCTTCGAAGGCGCGTATGCCAATACTTCCATCTCTATTAAATAGGGTCCAAGACCGCTGAATACCGTAATTCGGGCGGGATGCGGCGCCGCTATCATATCCTCGTATACAGCATTATAAGCATCTTGGTCTTCGGTGCTTGCCAAATGCGTCGTCACCTTGACGATATGATCCAGCGTTAACCCCGCCTCCTGCAATATCGCTTCAATGTTCCGTATGCATTGCGCTGTCTGCTCCCGTATGTCACCGAGCGGCTCTAGCGTCTGCGGATTAACACCGACTTGTCCAGCCACGTAGACAAGGTCGCCTGCGCGCACCGCATGCGAGAATGGCAGCGGGAATTTTGGCGCCTTGTCCGATGTAATGATCGTCGTCATATTTTATTTCCTCCTTGTTATGAACCCCGTCTACAGTCCTATCGGGGCGCTCTGAAGATGCCATGAAGTTGCTTGTTGGTATTGATGCCCGATCGCAAGCAGCGTCTCTTCACCCATTAGCGGCCCGGCCAGCTGCATGCCGATTGGCAGCTGCCTAGAAGAGTCGATGCCGATCGGCACCGTCATCGCAGGCAGCCCCGAATTCGTGAACGGTCCGTTGAACATCGGACTGCCCGTCTTATAGCCTGGCAGCGCCAGCGTTGGCGTCGATGGCGTAAGCAAAGCGTCGATCTCGCCGAAGAGACTCATCATTTCATTGCGGAACACGCTTCGGACACGCTGAGCATGCAAGTAATCGACTGCGCTTAGCTCGAAACCAAGCTCCAACTGCTCTCGCATCGACGGCCCGTAATAATCGGCTCTAGTTTTGTACGTTTCCATATGGTACGCCGCCCCTTCGGCGCGCATCGTCATTCGGTGCGCGGCGACAGCCTCCTTCATGCATGCCGGCAGCTTAACCTGCTTGAACCGGATGCCCATCCCCTTCAGTACCTCGACAGCTTGTGCGACCGCTTCGCCGATAACCGGCTCCTCTGCCTCGAAGAACGTATCCGGCAAGCCTACCACCAGCCCTCTTACATCTCGCCCAATCGCTCTAGTGAAGCGCGGCGGCTCTCCCTGCAACGTGGAAGAATCGCGTCCATCGCCACCCGCCAGCGCTTCAAGCGTAATTGCCGTATCCTCGACCGTTCTTGTAAAGGCCCCGAGATGATCGAGGCTCCAGCTTGCCGTGAACACGCCGTACCTGCTGATGCGGCCGAAAGTCGGCTTCATGCACGTTAGTCCGTTGTACGCAGCAGGCCGGATTAATGATCCGAACGTCTGAGTGCCGAGCGTGAAGGCGGCCATGCCGGCCGAAACGGCAGCCGCCGATCCCGAGCTGGAGCCTCCAGGCGTATGCTTCAAGTTCCACGGGTTCCGCGTAGGCGGCTCCCCTCCTTGATATGCATATTCGGTTGTCGTCGTCTTACCGAGCAGGATGGCGCCTGCGTTGCCGAGCCGATCGATAACGGCTGCATTCGTACCCGGCACGTAATCGCCGTCCACCTGCGAGCCGCCGGACGTTCTTATGTGCGCCGTGCGAATAATATCCTTCGCGCCGTAAGGAACGCCATGCAGCGGACCTAGATAGCGACCCGACATGAGCTGGCGCTCAGCCTCCTTCGCCGCTTGCATCGCATGGTCGGCCGCTACCGTAACCCAAGCTTGCACCTTCCCGTCTACCGCTTCAATGCGGGACAAATACGCTTCGGTTAACTCAACGGGCGACACCTTCTTAGCTCTAATGGAGGCTGCGGCTTCCGATATTGTAAGTTCATGCAGTTGTGTCGATATCATCGGCCCGCGCCTCCCCTATAGGTCGTATAAGGCGCAACCTGGTCGTCCATCCGGAAGGAGCGGAGAAGCTTAAGCTCTTCTAGAAAGCTTTCCTTCTCCTCGCCCGTTACGAGACCGCTTCTGTACCTGCTCCTTTCCGACTCTAGAAAGGCTTTATATTCCGCTTCCTGCTGTACACCCATGACGATCAGGGCTCCTTTCTATGCTTATGCGGTTATGGCATAAAGCTCGTATCCACCATGTCGCCGTAGGCGATATCGACCTTCAGATTGCCGATAAACTTCTGCATATCAACAGCGTTCTGGAACGCCGCTTCCGTAAGCAATCCATCCTGCGGATATACCTTGCTTTCGATCATGCGTTGTACAGCCTGCTCCACGACTGCGCCGTCCAGGTTCGGAAATTCCTTCTTGGCGATTTCCTTCGTTCCCGTTGCATCTGCATGAATGAAATCCAATGCCGTTTCAATCGATTTGACCATCCGTTTAACCAAATCCGGATTTTCCTCAATGACCTTCTTGGACGTATTAATCGTAGCGAACGCAAAGTCCGGATAATCCTTCGTAAAGTCGTAGACGATCTCCAATCCTTGGGTAAGCCCTTGATCAAGCTGCGGTTCGTAGACGACCGCTATATCCGCTTTGCCCGCAAGCAGCGTGCCAAGCTCAGAGCCGTTCTGCACCTCCGTAATCGTGACATCGCTCTTCAAGTCGATCCCATTGTCGGCGAACAGCTTGCGCAGCAGACTGTTCGAGCTCGTCGGCGCAATGCCCGTGACGATCGTTTTGCCAATAAAGTCCTTCGGCTCCTTAATGCTTGAACCCGTCTTGGCAACCGCCCATACTGGAGCGCTTCCTGACACAATGCTTAGCGACTGGGCATCTCCGCCCTTCGCTCTTGCGAAGGCAACATGCTCCGGGCCGTGGAACGAGAATGCGGATTCTCCGGACAGCACCGAAGCCAATGCAGCGGGACCGCTTCCTGCTGCCGTAATGGAGGACAGCTCGATGCCGTTGTCAGCTAAGAAACCTTTTTCCTTCGCTACGTAGAGCGGCAGGTACAGCAAGTTATGATACA
Source organism: Paenibacillus sp. YIM B09110 (assembly GCF_037167145.1). Lineage (NCBI taxonomy): Bacteria > Bacillati > Bacillota > Bacilli > Caryophanales > Paenibacillaceae > Paenibacillus > Paenibacillus sp. YIM B09110. The sequence goes on from NZ_JBANSP010000006.1 coordinate 72,122, forward strand.
CCTCGGACACCATAATCACGTCTTTGGCCGTTTCGGTCGGCGGTGTCGTCGACTCGTTGCCAGCGTTAACGTTATCTGCTTTTCCGCCTCCGCAAGCTGACAGGAATAATGCGCTTATTAATGTAATGCCCATAAGTTTGAGTGCCGTTTTTTTCATCGTTGATCGTCTCCTTTTGTGATTAGGCTAATGTGAGCATAGAAGGGATGATGGATTCAGCAGTTAGACCGATGCTGATTTCCGAGTCTGCTGCTTATTATCGTTCCAAGGCAACAGCCGCTTCTCGAGAATGCTTACGCAGGTGTAGAGGAATGTCGCGACAAGCATCAGCGTGAACACGCCAACCCATACGGCCGGCAGATTGAACAGGTTGCCCTCGACGAAGATCATATGGCCAAGCCCTTTGTCCGAGGATATGAACTCGCCGCCAACGACGGATACGAGAGCCAGTCCGATATTGATGCGAAATGCCGATATGATCCAAGGCAGCGAGGAAGGCATAATAATTTTGCGGAATATTTGCAGCTTGCTCGCTCCGAACGACTTCATCAGATTAACTTGCGAGTCATCGATCTGATGTGTAGCTTGATAAGCCGACAACAGCGCTACGATGAAGGTCGCTACCGAAGCAAGCACGATTTTCGAAAATATACCCGAACCGAACCAAATAATAATCATCGGCGCCAACGCAATCTTCGGAACGCCGTTCAAGGCAACGACGAATGGATCGATGACCCGCGATACCGTCTGAGAGAACCATAGCAGCAAGCCCGCGAGAGAGCCGGCGATGCTCCCGATGACGAAGCCAAGTACCGTCGCCTTCACCGTAGCGTAGGCATCTGTCAGCAACTGACCGGACTGCAGCATCGCGCCTGCCGATTTGGCGATTGCGCTTGGCGAGCCCAGCAGAAACGCGTTAACCGCCTCGAGCCTTACGAGTGTCTCCCATCCTGCCAATATGGCGCCTATAATGGCGAAGCGCCACAGCATCGTCGTGATCCACTGCTTCAAGGAAGCGACCTTATGGGGCTTTAATCGGCGGCGCTTGACCGCTGGCAGAGCCCCCGCCGCATTCAGATTTACTCTCTGGGATGCATTAGACATTAGCTTATCCTCCCCATCTGTATATCAAGCTCTGACCATATTTCCTCAAAGTATTGCTTGAAAGCCGCGTCCGTCCGCGCTTTCATGGCCGATCCATGGCTTGCCGCGAGCCCGACCTCGTACGTTTTCTTCACATAAGTCGGCCGCTTGCTCATAACGAAGACCCGGTCTGATACCGATATCGCTTCTTCAATGTCATGCGTGATGAGTACGCCCGTCTTGCCTTCATTCTTCAATATCGATAGAATCTCGTCTTCGAGCACAAGCCGAGTCTGATAGTCAAGCGCTGAGAACGGCTCGTCGAGCAAAATAATGTCAGGCTGCGTAACAAGCGTACGAATCAGCGCCACCCGCTGCCTCATACCGCCGGACAAGGTTGACGGATAAGCTTTGGCAAACGATTCAAGACCATAACGTTCAAGATACGCCATTGCCATGTCGTAACGTTCCTTCTTCGATAACCCTTTAACTTCCAATCCAAGCGTCACGTTGTCCAGTATCGTCCGCCAAGGAAGAAGCAGGTCGCGCTGCATCATATAGCCGACATGACCCGTCGAGCGCCCGATCTCCTCGCCGCCGACTACGATCTTGCCTGAGGTAGGCTCGATCAAACCCGCGATAATATTGAATATCGTGCTTTTCCCGCAACCGCTCGGTCCTACTATACTGACGAATTCTTGTTTTCTTATATCCATCGTAATGCCGCTAAGCACAGGAATTGCTTCTCCCTCCGCGTTCATGAACGACTTGGTTACCTGCTGCACGCTAATTGCCGACTGCCCCGCATCGCCCCTGCCATATGCCCTTAACGCTTCACTTCGATCAATCGTTTCCGTTACTCCCATCATCTCAGCCCCTCTCCAATGCTGCATTCGCGTTTATATCATGTTAGGTTATCTGACATATTGAATATAAACCTATCTTATCGATTCGACTCTCGAATGTCATTAGTTATAACAAACAGAAATCAAATATGAATTTAGTTGTTTTAACTAGATTTTTCGTTCTTTAATAACGGCTCGATCGCAAAAGCAACCTGAAACCGGAAGCTCACCTGCCAATCCTTAAGCGATCGGCCGATCAATCTTTCCGCCTTCTCAATCCGATAGATGACCGTGTTGCGATGAACGAACAAAGCCTTAGCCGTATCGTTGATTTGGCACTGATTCTCGTAAAATATTTTCAGCGTGCGCAGCATTTCGTTCTTCTCTTTGTCATCCTTGCGGATCAGGTCCTTAAACGCCTCCTCGTAAAACCGCTCCAGCTCGTCGTACGGCAGCAGCCGCAGCAGCCGCCCGATATCCATTGCATGATACGACTGCGCGAATCTTTTCCGGTTCATTTGCCTGCCTGAGCTAAGAGCTTTAATTGCCTCCTTGTAGGACAAGCCCAAATCGAGTACGTTCGTGAACGGATTGCCAATTCCAAACGAGAAGCTAAGCTGATCCGCATCCCATATACGCTCCGCGGCCGCCTCCAGCCCTCTGGCAAACGCCGTCTCGTTCCAGTCAGGCACGGAATGCTGGACAACGATACCGAACAGGTCGTTTTTCGTGAACATAACGAATGGCATGCCAAGCTTGGCCAACTCCCGCTTGATAGCCTCATACTGGGCATCGCGTTCCACGCTGAGTCTCTCCTCCGAGGACCTGCTTGCGCTTGTTATCGACCACTCGGGCTGCTCGTCCAGCTTAGCTACAATCAGAAATGCCTTGCCGTCGGCCGTCAACCCGTATTTGCCGCCGCGATGCAGCACCTCTTGCTCCGTGCCAAGATGGCCTTCGATCAAATCCGAGAAAAATTCATTTTTGTAGCGGCGAGAGCGCTCCTTAACCGCGTGCTTCTTCGTCAGCTCCAGCCCGATGACATGAGCCGCTTGCTCGAACGCAAGCGCGGAAAGGCCGGATATCGTATGGTCGTTATGGAAGGAGAGCAGATAGCCCTCATGCCGGTAGGTGTGAATGGGGAATAGCTCGGCGTGCCGGAAGCCGTCAGCCCGAATATGCGGAAAGCATACGGACACCGCCGACTGCGGAGCCGGAAAGCTGGAAATCGCCGCTGCTGCAAGCTCAGGAAGCTCCTGAAGCGCCGGTTCATAAAGCCCGGACGATCTCGCGAGCGGCTGAAGCTTGACGTTCAGCAGCAGCACCGGTGAGGCCAATATACCGGCGAGCGCATCGACAATGCGCCCCAGTCCATCGCCCTGCATGATCATGTCAGCGAACTGCTTATGGATGGTCAGAGCATAATGCAGCTCCTCGTTTTTGTTTTCAAGAATGATGCTGATGGATTGCTGAAATATTTCGCCGAGCGTCGATTCGATCAACGAAAGCTCAATAATCGGAAAGTGAAGCCGATTCGCCTCGTCCAGCACCTCCTGCGGAATGCTCATGGAGAACCGTTTCGTCTTGATCGCAAGACCGGCGCAGCCCTTGCGGTGCATGCTTGTAATGAAATCGATGAGAGCGTCGGGTCTGTCCTTGAGCAGGTAACCGTTCGTTAAGAGCAAATCGCCTTTTTTCAAAAAGGTGACAATGTCCGGCGCGTCCATAATATTAATGGACTGCACGTCGTGAATCGTAAGCCCTTCATGCCCGGCAATGACCTCCGCGGCAATTAAAACGGGCGTTTTGAGCAGATCGGATAGCAACATCAGGATCAACACCTTTCACGTTATGTTATAAAAACTAACATAAATATCCCAGTGTTGTAAAGCGTCGTTTGTGTGAATGAACTAAAAAGCCCCAGCTCTTTTGATTAAAATAACCAAAAGAACAGGGGCAGCTGGCAGTATGCTGCAACGGCACGAACAGCACCTACAAGGTAGTCGTCGGCCGCTCGACGAACGTGCTTGGACCTTATTACGATAAGAACGGCGTCGATATGAAAAACGGCGGAGCAAGCGTCATCGACATCGACAGCGGCAACAGCGCTTGGGTCGGACCAGGCGGCCAAGACGTCCACGGCTCGAACAACATCGCCCGTGTACAGCGTAGCGGAGAATGGCGCTCCTAAGCTGCTCATCAGCGCAGCGATCTGTACTGGGATTCCAGCGGCTGGCCTTATTACTAGCACAGTGCAGCATTGGTACACTTATCGCTAGCGGACTCAGATGACCTTAATTGGATACAAGTTGCCTGTATACGTGTTTAACGGACAGCAGTGACGCTTATGTCACCAATGACGGCCGTTAGAGCTCCTCATGCTAGAGATAAGACCTTCTCAGTCCGTAAGTGTTTGGATTCTCTTATATTCGGCTTATAAAGGTTCCCCATGTCCGTTACAAAGAACAACTAAACATATGGCAAGACTTCAAAGCCGTAGAAAACAAACAAAGACTTTTCCGAAGCCTTCAGCCTCGAAAAAGTCTTTGTTATATCGTTCCGCGCGACCGCCCCGCACAGCCTCCGCCCGACAGCAGATGCTTGACTTGAATATCAAGCTGGCTGCTTAAAGAGATTGGGTCGCCTGCCCCGAACCGTCTAATGTCCACCTCGTATACGTTGCCTTGCCTAACAGCCGGGAGCTCCGACCATATGCGGCTCTGCTTCATCTCCACAGCTCTCCGGCCGCCGTCGCCCGCTTCGTACACGGTCAGGAAGATATGATCGCCTGCATATAACGGCAGCTCTTCAAGCGAAATGAAACGGTACGAATCGCGATCGATCAGATGAAGCAGCCGCAATTACGCTCGTCATAAGCACGATAGCGCAAAGGACTAACCCTTTTCTCCACTTCATTTTAAATGCCTCCTACAACTTCTAATGATAATGATTATCACAATCATTAGCCATTATACAAGCAGGTTCACCAAGGAACAATGGAGATTCGGGAAACAACACATGGACAATTGGGCAGTAAAGCTTAACTTAATCGCCTAAGCTTAATAGGGTAAGCTATTTCCTTCAAGATGCGCCTTGAGATTCATAAGCGACATCGTGTAGCCCTCCTGGGTCGGCATCGCCTGCTCCTCTGTCTCGTAGCCCGTCTCTGTTATCGTAACCGTTGTTCCGCCGTTCTCCTCTTCAAGCAGGAAGGAAGTAATCATCGCGGGTCCTTCCGATTCGAACTCCCACCGGAGAGCGAACCTCTTCAGCGGCTCCGCGGCCATGATAATAGCCTTAAGCGTGACAACATCGGCTCCCGCATGATATTCATTCGGTGAATGGTGGAAGTAAACCGCTGCACCTTCCCGCAGCTCCGGCACATCCCAAGGCGAGCCGGGAGAATACCATTTCGTCAACTGCACCCCTTCCGTCACGGCTCCCCACGAACGCTCCTTAGAAGCATCAACCCATATGCTGCACTCTACGATAACCTCACTAATCTCGCTCGGATTATTTAACTCACTCATCATTCATCCTCCATATTTCGGTTATATTTATACTCGCTCATTCTAGCTTTGCGGTTAAGCAAGCGCTAGCCGCTTGCCCGTATGCAAGCCGCTCGCGGCGGCCTGCGATAATGAATGCGTGATGCCCGAGCAATCGCCAATCACATACAGATTGGCGATGCGGGATTCAAAGTCCTCCGTCGTATCCAGCATAGGTGCGTAGAACTTGGCATCGACGCCATACACAACCGTATCCTCATCGACTGGGATTCCGAGCAGCCGCTCCATTGCATCAATGAAAGAAAGCGATATCCGTATGTAGCTATCCGGCAGCTCTTGAATGAGATTGCCCCAATCCGCCTTCAACGTCGGCTTGATGCGGTTGCTTGCACCGCTGGATTCCGACGTTCCCCGGCTTTGCTGCAAATCGCCCAACCGCTGAGCGACGATGCGGTCTCCCCCGCGATTGATCCCGCCAATAATCTGACGCGCGAGGCTATCGGCTTCTTCAAGCGTAGAGAAGTAACTCGGGACGAACAAAGTAAAGTTCAAATTCGCCGTCCCTTCGGCTTGCTCCCGATAATTTTGGCCGTCTGCCATAACGAGACCGTCTTGAAATTTCCGTATGACTCTGCCGCTCGGATTCATGCAGTAGGTCGTAGCGGATAGCCCTTCCCATTCAAATCGCAGCTTCGTTTCGAACTGATCTTGAAGAATGGCGTCCAACTGCCCGCCGGACATTTCGAATCGAAGGCCGATATCAAGCCTTGCAAGCTGCTGCGAGATGCCTAATGCTTTGCATTGACCGGACCACCACTCCGTTCCGCTTCTTCCTGTCGAAATAATGAGTTTCTTCGTGAATATTGGATCTCGGCCGGCAATCGTTAGCTCGAAGCCTTCAGCGTGCTGGCGAATCAGACTGACCTCCGTTTCAAAAAGGAAGGAGATGCAACGCTCCAAATCCTCGAACATCGCCTGCAGCACCTCATTGGAAAGTGCTGACCCAAGATGTCTTGTCCTCGTTGCAAGCACATCGAAACCCGCTTCGCTTGCTCTCCTTGCGAGCGAAGGATTTACGGTGCTATACATGGCCGCTTGTCCTGCTCCATAACTGCATAATATATCGTCAACCTCGTCCATAAGCTGCAAGGCATGGTTATACCCTACCTTCGTCTCAAGGTCTCCTCCGAAGTCGTTCGTGTAGTTGTACTTCCCTTCCGACTTGCCTAACCCGCCGAAGCCGACGTACTTCGCGCAGGCGGTGCAGTCGCAAGCTTCCCCCTTATCGAGCGGGCAATTCCGTTCGTTAAGCGGTTTTCCTTTATCGATCATTAATACACTCTTGTTTGCTGCAGCGAGCGCATGGGCGGCGAATATTCCGCTAACCCCTGCGCCTATAATGATAACGTCGAACAACGATGTTCCTCCCCCGGTGCATGCCGTCCGCGCTGTATTTTGGACGATTCCTTTGTTATATTTGGATTATACCGATATAATGCAAGTGGGGCTAGTCTATGGCTGACCTTATACTATAGATCGCGCAGGTGACCATAATGATTGAAGTAAAGACATCACAACTCAGTAACGGAGAATTAAATAGAGGCGTATTCGCAACCGTCGATATACCCCAGGGAGTCGTTTTTCATCAAGCACCCGCACTTCCTTATCCGAACGAGGAACATGTACACCTGGAGAAAACGATTTTCGCCGATTATGCATTCGAGTTCGGCGAGCACCACTCCGCCTTGCTGCTAGGTTATGGAATGTTATTCAATCACTCCTATACGCCTAACACGCACTACGACCTTAATTTCGATAATCTAACCGTAGATTTCTACGCCTTTACCGACGTTAAAGCCGGAGATGAACTACTGATCAACTACAATGGCGAAGTTGACAACGAAGATCCGCTTTGGTTCTATGAAGAGCAGGCGGCTAAAGAAGCAAAATCCGAATAAGGAGCAATAAAAGGCCGATCCGCTTATGTTGCGGATCGGCCTTCCTTTATAACCAATTAGTTGAACCGATAGGTCCAGAAACGCTCCGTGCCGAACCGTTCCTCCAACTCCTGATAGCTTAGCTTCTTGTCTCCAGTCCCTTCCGGCGGCGGAAACTGCGAGCGATGCGCGGAAATCGAGGCCAGCTTGGCTTTCAAGAAAGGTTTAACGTCCTCAAAGACATCGGGATTTCCAATCGCTTCTTGATGGTTCTTGGAAAAAGCGATGCCGTACACGACCGGCCGCTTCTCCTTGGGCATTGCCCCTATGATACGAACGACGGCTTCGCCGCATGCATCATGATCAGGATGAACGCTATAGCCAGGGTAGAACGTAATCACGAGCGATGGGCGCAGCTCCTCGATAATGGCGGCAATCGGCGCATCCAGCTTTGCATGCGGCTCGAACTCGACCATCTTGTCGTGAAACCCTAGTAAGCGCACATCTTGAATGCCGATGGCTCTGCACGATTCTTCAAGCTCCAGCTTGCGGACGGCCGGAAGCGTCACCCGATTGGCGAAGGGAGGTACGCCCATATTCCTTCCCATCTCGCCGAGCGTCAAGCACGCATACGTAACTTGCGCGCCTTCGTGAATATACTTAGCCAGCGTGCCAGACGTCGAGTAAGCCTCGTCGTCCGGATGCGGGAATACAATAAGAATACGATCATGCTTCATTGTTCACTTCACCTCTCCCTTTAGAACGGCGTACGGCTGAGCTGTAACGCCACAACCAGCTTGCCTTGGCCGTCATGCCCTGCCATAATAAGCCGCTCCGTATCGCTTTCTTCATAATGAGTAAGCCCTTCGGAATAGATCCAACCGCCTTCTGTCTTCAGGCCTACGCGATAAGGCCCGCTACCGGCGATCGATCCGTGTGAATATCGGATAACGGCATTGCTGATGAAGTTGGCCGCCGGATGCCTAGAGCTATCGAAGTGACTCGCATAAGCGCCGGACGTCATCTCCAAATGAAGATACAAATCTTGATCCTTAAGTTTATCGATTGCGCTTTGAACCGTCCCTGGATGGATTGGATTCATCGTCGCACCTCCATATCTCATACTTGAATGAGGCTTGCTATACAAATTATAGTTTAACACATTTTAAGGTATTTCTTCTCCCCTCCTCTCAACAATAAAGCCGCTTCGCCTCATGCAGAGGGAAACGGCTTCTCTTTCTTACACGCTGCCGAGCCAAATACAGCAGACCCTGCTATTCATCCGAAACGCCCAAAGCTTTGTTCTTCTCTTTAAACCTCTCATTATGCGAAGATACATACGCCATCCTCGGCGCTTCGGGATCCATATACCGCTTGGCGCTGTTAAGCGCTAACGCCGCATCGGTGAACGCCCCTGCAATCAGATTGAGCTTGCTTTCGTAATTGGCGAAGTCGCCCGCTCCGAAGATGCCCGGCAGGTTCGTCTCAAGCCTCGGACTGACGAATACGTTCCAATCGTCCATATGAAGGCCCCAATCCTTAATGCCGCTAAAATCAGACTTCAGCCCGTGATTGACAATAACCTCGTCAACCTCCACCTGACGCGACTCCCCTGATTCGATATGACTGATCGTCACACGTTCAATCGTCTTTCCGTTACCGCTGTATAACTGGGTTACTTCATAGGGGGTGAGCACATCGACAGACGCCCCCTTCATCCGAACGATGTTTTTCTCATGTCCGCCGAAGTGATCGCGCCTATGCACGACCGTCACCTGAGCAGCGATCGGCTCCAGTTCATTCGCCCAATCGACCGCGGAGTTTCCACCGCCTGAAATAAGCACGCGTTTCCCTCTGAAAGGCTCCAGCTCCTGCACCGTATAGTGCAGATTGGACACCTCATAGCGTTCAGCCCCTTCCAGCTCCAGCTTCGCCATCCGCAGAATGCCGCGACCGATAGCCAGAATGACCGTACGCGTCCAGTGCCTCTCACCCGTTGCTGCTTCCAAAATATACGTAGCATCGTCTTGCTTCTCTAATCCGATAATATGCTGTCCGAATACGAGCGTAGGGTCAAATGTCTTCGCCTGCTGCGCCAATTGAGCGATTAGCTTCTCGCATAGAATCGGAGTCACGCCGCCGACATCCCAAATCATTTTCTCGGGATAGATGAGCATGCGCCCCCCGAGCTCTTCCTTTGCCTCGATCAGCTTCGTTTTCAAGTCTCTCATGCCGCTATAAAAAGCAGTATACATCCCCGCAGGGCCACCGCCGATAATCGTCACATCGTACAATTCAAGCTGCTCAGTCAATTTGCGTCCTCCTCCAGCCGGCTCCTGAAACGTCCATGTTGTGATAATCATTATCAACAACATTGTAGCTTTGGCTGCGCGACAAAAACAATGGATAAAATCGACGGTTGCTTTGTACAAAATGAAGGAAGCGGAGCTTTCAGCCGCAAGCGAAAGAGAAATTACGCTAATGCTCGCAGAATATCATCGATTTTTTTGCCGTTGGAAATAATGCCGTTGTTCATCCAGGTCAGAAAATCAACCTCGTAAACGCGGTTGTTGCGTACGGCAGGCAGCTCGCGCCACTCGGGTTGCTCCAGCAGTTCTCTCTCCGCTCCTTCCGCCTGGCTGTGCCACTTATCGAAAGTAATAAATAAATGGTCGGCAGTTAACGCGCCTAGGTCCGCCCTCGAGAGATTGAACATGCCCGGCGCATTCGCTTTAGAAGCTACGCCTACAGCGGAATAGGAACGCAAGCCAACATCCCCATAGAGAACAGTCGAAACAAAGCCGCGTCCTTCTTCCGTGTATTGAATAATGTGATCCGCAGAGATACGCAAGAAAGCGACCGTTTCTCCTTTCATGGCCTGACTAAGCGTATGGCTCGCGCTCCGGGCTTTGGAATCATACTTCGCGATTGCATCGTCAGCGAGGTCCGTCCGTCCGAAATAGTCGGCAACGGTTCGCAGCACCGTTCGCCAGTTATTGCTTTGCTCGCGCAGGATGCAAGTGGTGGAAATCCGGCGGCACTCCGAATATTGCTGTTGTTCATAACGATCCATGAGCAGAATCAAGTCTGGCTTGTAGCCGGAAAGGGCGTTAAAATCGCCGCTATGCTCATCGAACGTCGGAATGTGGCTTAAGCCCAAGTAGTCCTGTTTCCCCCACTTCTCATGCCAATACTGGACGATAGGCTGCATATCCAGCGCCACTATGAAGTCCTCCAAATAAGGCGCGACTACTCTAAGCTGTCCCTTGCGGCTGCGGCGGTATTGTCCGGGCGATATGCCAACTGTCTGCTTGAAGCGGCGATTGAAATAATATTCATTGTTGAATCCCGCATTAAGCGCTATATCAAGCAGTTTGTCGTCGGCGCTTGCCAGCCACTTCTTGGCTTGATTGATCCGTACTTCATTTAAGTATTGGAGCGGCACCTGACCGGTTGCCTCTTTGAACAGACGGGTATACTTCCAGCGATCAACACCGGCCAGAGCAGCGAGCTCCTCCACGGTCAGAAGCTCACGGTAATACTGATGAATATGCCGCAAGCTCAGCTCTACCCCATGCCGCTCGCCGTCCGTTCCCTTATCCTCATGAGCAGCAGGTCGATTTTGGCGGAATAGAAACAGCAGCAATTCTTGAAATTTCACAAACCGTTGGAACCGTTCGAGCTCATCGGTTGCCCTGCGGAGCCCATATAGCTCGCCCAGCAGTTCCAGCGTCTTCGCGAACGGCGTGCATGCTAGCTCTTGCTTCTCCGGCAACAGGCTGAACGCACCATCATAGCCGCTCGTTACGAAGCACACTCGATAATAACTGAAGCTCGAAGCCTCTTGATCAATAGATAGGGATTTCCCAGGCTTCCGCAAATAGCATTTGCCTTGTCCCGTCCCGTTCATTATAAATATCAGTTCAAAGCATTCCTCATCGTCTCTATCGCGGTTTTCTAATTCTCCTCGATCCGCTTGCTCACCCGCAGGGATTAAGCGGATCGATTGCAGCGCATATTGGACTGAGGGAGGTGCTTCAGCTTGTTTGCTCTGTTGAATATCCATCGTCAATATCAACCCCTTTTTAATTGATATTCATTCTCAATGAATATAGTGTAAAACAAAACGAGCCGCCCATCAACCTTCGTTGAAAAGCGGCTCTCGCCGGGACCTTTAATTGCAGCTAGGATGCCAGCAATTTAATTAAATCATCCATCTTCATGCCGTTGGCCGTAATGGCTCCCGTCTGCCAATACGATCTCTCTACGGGATATACGTGGTCGTTCTTAAAAGCAGGAACGGTCTGCCATAACGGATCTGCCTTCATTTCCTCAAGCGCCTTCGCGTTGCTCTCTTCCTCCCATGTGCCGTTGGACGGAAGCAAAATAATATGGTCCGCGTCAAGCTCCGGAATGACCTCTTTCGATAAGACGATATTGCTCTCCGTCATCGCCTCGGCGAACCCCGGCGCCTTTAGGCCAAGATCCTCATACAAGATTTGTCCTACAAACGTGTTGTGAATGCCGAAAATATTAATCGATTTGTCTACGATGTTCATCCGCAGCACGACAATCTTCTCATCGCCGATCGCGGCGTTCAGCTTCGCCTTCACATCGACAATACGTGCCTCATAGTCAGCGAGAACTTGCTCCGCCTTGTCGCTGAGACCAAGCAGATCGGCGATTAAAGTCAACGTTTTGCGCGAATCCGCAAGTACGTCGTCCGGCAAGCGGAACGTCGGCGCAACTTTCGAGTAAAGCTCGTATTGGGCCGCATCGACCTCGCCGGCGCCGATAATCAAATCCGGCTCAGCCACGAGCAAAGCCTCAATGCTGCCGGTCACATCGAATAAAGGGACTTCCAGCTTCAAATAATCCTGCTTGCCCCACATAGGGTTATAGTATTGCACAATAGGCGTTACCCCGAGCGCAACCAAATAATCTTCGCGATAAAGAGCACTGACCCGCTTCGGATCTGTCGGTATCTCCACCTCTCCGAATCCGTCGGTTACGACGCGCGTTTCTTTCTCGGCTGGTACTTCACTTGGCGTTGCCGTTGCCTGTACTGGCTGCTCGGTAGTCGCATTGCCCGCCGCTTGCTCGCCTGCCGCGCCGCATCCTGTCACCGTAATCATTGCCGCCGCAATGAGCGATATCCATCCTGTCTTCATAAACCCCCGTCTTGCCATGACTAAATCCACTCCCATAAGCTTTATGTTTTGAAGCAAAACAATTCATTCATTTATAATGATAATCATTATCATTTTGCTTGAATAGATTGTACCTCATTTCGGATTGCATGCTCAATACACATTCTCTACGGCCGGCTTTATACAAACTCGTCACTTTCTTTTCGACAAAGCAATCAAAAAAAGGAACCCCTTATAAGAGGCTCCTCTCTCCCAGCACCGTTATGAAGTGTGTTGAATCAGCTCGGGAAGCATTCTGAGCAGACGTTCGATCGTATATGCATCCCCGGAGTTCCATTCGTTCTCGTCCACCAGGTAAACGTGCCCGTTCCGCACTGCGGGAAGGCTTTGCCACAGCGGGCTTGCTATCGTCTGCTCCATCGCCTTTCTCGAGACGGGGCTGTCCGGAAGTAGCATGAATATACGGTCGCCCGCGTATTCGTGAAGACAATCCTCCGTAATTTCTTTGTACGCCCTGTCCGCTTGAAGCACGTCCTGCACCTTCTGTACGGGGGAAAAACCGTCCGGATGATACAGCACCGACGTTAATCCGATATTGCCCATTACGAATAGCCGTCTGCCCCGGTGATGCACAAATACGGTTGCCGTCTCTCCCGGACGAATATAAGGCTCCAGTTGCTGCCACATCCGCTGCGCATTACCCGCATGATGGCTGAGCCACTGCTGCGCCTCCCGCTCCTTGCCGAACCACTCTCCCAGCGTCAACAGCCTCTCCTCGAGCGGACCATAGGAGTTATAGGTAAGCGTTGGCGCTATCCGAGAGATTTGCTCATATTCCCTCTCGTCTTCCTTATCGAATATAATAAGATCCGGTTTCAGCGACGATACCTTCTCCGCATTGAAAGGACGCCCCTGCCTCCATAGGTCGCCTCCGATCGGCTGAATGCCAAGCGACAACAAATCTCCGATCGTCTCTCCGTAAAAAATAATACGCCTCGGCTGATCTGGAATCGTCACCTCATGGCCGGCCCAATCTCTTACCCGAACTCTTCGCCTCATCGCTAGAGCATACTGTCTGGGCGACATGCCCGCCGTCTGACGGAAGCGGCGATTGAAATAATATTCGTCGGCGAATCCGACTCTCTCCGCAATATCGCGAAGCGATTCGTCGGATTGGAGGAGCCATTCCTTGGCCCGCTTAATCCTCAGCTCCGTCAAGTAGTCCAGCGGCTTCTTACCCGTTAATTCCTTGAAGACAGCCGAATACTGGCCGCTCGGAAGCGAAGCTTTCTCCGAAAGCCATTTCACCGTTATTTTGTCCGTATAGTGGTCCTGCATATATTGAATCGTTCTTTCTACGGCTTGCGTGGTGCTGGTCTTGCTGTCCGTCATGAGATTATGCTCCAATAAGAAACCTATCAACTTCAGAAACCGCATATTATTTTCGAAGCTTGGCATTCCATCCTGATCGCTTCTGCCGCTGTATAGCTGCTCCGCCATTTCCATTAACTGAGACGAAGGGTAGACGCGCAGCTCGCTCCTGCCTGGAAACAAAGCTTCTTTATATGCTGCTGGGGCCGCCCATGAATCGATGAATGTAACCGCGAATTGTATGCGATAATACTCGAGTGCCGAGTCGTCTTTTCTTTCCAGCTGGAAAGAGGCTCCGGGAATGAAGAGAAACGCGCTTTGGCCGGCAAACAACGACCTCTTGCTGTCGCTGTACAATTGCCCTTTGCCGCTCTTGTTAATAAGAAGGGTGTAAGTTTCCGTCGTTTCCTCAGGCAATACCGTACCCGGACGACAACTTAGCAGCTTGGCATCAAGCAGATGAAAGGACAGTGACCGCAGAGGCACTGCAGGTGTTGCTGGCATGTCGGAACCCCCTTTTATGAACTGAGAATTATTATCATTTACATGATTATAGCCCATAAAAAGGAGCTTTTCAACCGAATCCGGTCAAAAAGCTCCTCTGTATGCGATATGTTCAGGTCGTTGCTTATTTGCTTGCCATAACCTTAGGCAGTTCTTGAATGAGGTATTCTCTAGATAAAGCATCGCTGCCTGCTTTGAGAATATCGAAGTTGTAGACGTAACCGTTCTTCACGCCCGGAAGCTTCTTCCAAAGCTCGCTGTTCATCAGATCGTTCGTATCCTTCTGCGCCTCAGGATCGACCGCGTTCAAGATGAATATCCGATCTCCCGCATATTCGGACATGACTTCTGCGGAAATTTCCAAGAAGCCCGTCTGCTGATCGATCAACTCTTGCACCTTGTCGAGCGGCTTGAATCCACCTTCTCCATATAGGAATTGCGGGAGTCCTGCGCCTGCCATGATGAACAAGCGATTGCCCGGATACATCGTGAATACCGATGCCGTTTCGTTCTCCTTAAGCCCGCTCTCTGCGCGCAGCTTCGCCCACATATCAGCTGAGTCCGCTTTGTTCTTGGCAAGCCATGCTTCTGCTTCTGCCTTCTTACCAAGCAGATCACCAAGGATCGGCATTCTCACCTCAATCGGATCAAAAGAGTTGAACGTGACCGTTGGCGCAACCTTCGAAATTTCCTCATACTGCTTCGCGTCGTCGTTCGAGAAAATAATCAGGTCCGGTTGAAGCGCCAGCCCCTTCTCCAAGTTAAACGGTAAGCCTACATCTTCTACGGATGCGATTTTATCGTCAAACGATGTCCCTTCATTCTTGAGGACGCCGACCGGTGTTACGCCAAGCGCCAGTACGTCGCCCGTTACTTCCCCGTGATAAATAACGCGCTGCGGATTAACCGGAATTTCTACCTCGTGGCCCGACCAGTCAGTGAATACGCGAGTCGTCGCTTCCGTCTGCTCCGGCGCCGCCGTTGCAGGTGTCTCGGATGCTTGGCCGCCGTTTGCCGGCGCTTTATTATCCGAATTGTTAGCGTTGTTGCCGCATGCCAACAATAGTGCCCCCATCAAAACAATTACCGCTAATAGCAGACTTGCTTTTTTTGCCTGTACCATTTTTGATACTCCTCCTTGTTCTTTCCCCTTTACTTTGATAATGCTTATCATTATCATTAAAAATAGTAACTAATTATGTTCCTATACTCAATGGACAAAACAAATGTGCCGCTCCATTTTTGTACAAAAATCATTCAACGAACTTCAATCCGAATTTGAGAAATGAGCGTGATCTCTATGACCGCTGCTGCCAATAAAGGGAGAACTACAGCCTCCCATACTTTCTATATGCCTGTCAATCTATTCGAAATAGACGATTTGGGAGATGCTTACGTGTCGTCGAACGCTATCATCCTCATCGTATGGGGCGGCGAGGGCACCCTTCTCGTCGATGGGCATGAGCAGGATCTTTCCCGCGGCACCACATTTCTATCGAATGCTCTAACACAGATGGAGCTGCGGATAGAGTCTCGCTCCCCACTCCGAGGTATCGGAATCGAGTACCGTTGCCTGACTCCGGACGGTTCCAGCCCCGAAGGCTTGCATTATCCGATTCCTTTGCAGCGTGTTCCTGCCGGGCTATTAAGGCTCGCCGTGGAGTTTAAGCATATTTGGATGGAACCGCAGCTTAGCTCCCCGTTCCAAGCGCAGCAGCTGTTTGCGCAATTGCTGCAAGGGCTAAGCGAGGAGCTAGCCGCAAGACAGCAGCCCTCCCATTCTTGGGTCGATCAATCTCTTCACTATATGGACGCCCATTATAATGAAGAGCTTACACGGGAGCAGATGGCTGAGCAGGCTGGCGTCAGTCCCGAGCACTTCTCGCGCACGTTCCGGAAGCACACAGGTCGAACCTTCAATGCCCATCTTACTTTGCTGCGAATTCGCAGCGCTCAACAGCTACTCTTGATCGGCACGCCGAATTTGAATACGCTGGCTCAACAGGTCGGCTATAAGGAAGGGTTGTATTTGAGTCGCAAATTCAAGGAGTCGGTCGGATTGTCCCCATCGGCCTATCGACACTCGCGCAAAACTATCGTCACACTGGATTCGAACCATACGGCCAGTCTGATCGCTTTGGACATTACCCCTGAGCTTGGCGTCTATACGTCCTGGCTGGAGCAATTCCATAGCAAGAAAAAATTGAAAAGCCGACAAAAATTCAACCCGTACATCCATACCCCCGCCACCTATTATGAGGCGCTGGCCTCCGTACGCCCCGATCTGATTATCAGTTATAGCCATGCGGAGGTAAATAAATCATTGCTTCCGCTCGCACCGGTCATGGAGCTTCCTCTCATGACGATGAGTTGGCGAGATCAGTTCATTCTCATTGCCGATATCGTGAATAAACGGCTCAAAGCCGAGGAATGGCTGGCTAAACATGATCAAATGATGGACGCGGTCAATCATCGGTTGGACCGCGATTTGGGAGCCAGAGGCACCGCCATCGTATGGGAGATCGGCTCGCATGCAGCTTACTGCTTCAGCAGCAGCTTCGGCAGAGGCTGCCAGATCTTATACGATGATCTCGGCTTTCAGCCTCCTGGCAAGCTATTGGAGCAAGGAATTGTTGCCAAAGGCTACATAGAGGCTGATATCGAAGCTATAGCTTCCTACCCTGCCGATTATATCATCTTTACCTCAATGCCTTCTTGTCCGGATAGCCGGCTTCGTTTTGACCGACTGCTCCGTTCTCCCAAATGGCGAAGCTTAGATGCGGTTAAGCATAACAGAGTCTACTATCTGAATGAGCCTGAACTCTTTTATGGATACGACCCTCTCTCCACGCAAGCACAGCTTCGGGAGCTCTTGAATGCCTTAACGCCACATGAGATAAACCTCTATCGAGGTCTTTCGAAGATGAGCGACCGCGTTTAAAGGTTGGTTTATTCGCCAATAGGAAAGTCCGACTCGCTTTAAAGCTTTAGCGATCTTAAACTTTCCTATGTGGTCACAAATATGCATGAATGGACATCATTTGAAGCCATAGTCATAGGATCGGTTACGCTGTAAAGTGTAACTGATAATGATTATCGTTATACACAAGGAGGATAACACATTGTTTTCTACTCACAACTCGCTCTACGGCAAGCGCAACACGCTCTTTACTTTTTCCCTGCTGCTCATATTGATGCTTGTCGTCTCCGCTTGCGGGGCAAGCAACAACAATAAGGCTAACGATGCTGCGACTACCGCTCCGGCTGCCCAAACAGATGCGCCAAAAGATGTTGCACCCGAAGAACCATCTGTCAAAACCGTCAAAACGGTAGATGGCGATATCGAAATACCGACTCACCCCAAACGGATTGTGGCCGAGGAATATTTGGGCAGCTTGATTGCCTTGGAAGTCATTCCAGTGGGCGCTCCGGGACTTACATTGGAAAACTACTATTTTAAAGACTCGCTGACTGGCGTTACCGATACGGGAGCATACGGCCAACAAAACGCGGAAAAGATTATTACTCTCGATCCCGATCTCATTATTACCGGCAATCCCGATAGCTACGCGGCACTAAGCAAAATCGCACCAACAGTCGTTATTCCTTACGGCGATCTCAAAAACGTGCATGAAGAGCTGACCTATTTCGGTGAATTGCTAGGTGTGGAAGATAAAGCCAAAGCTTGGCTCGAGAAGTATGACGGGCGGATAGCCGCAGCCAAAGCCAAAGTCGATGCCGCTATTCCAGCTGAAGCTTCGTTCGCCATCATGGAGGACGGCGGCAAGTCGACGTGGGTATACGGAGACAACTTCGGTCGCGGCGGACAGCCGGTCTATCAGGCTTTGGGACGCAAGCCCCCTGCCGCTGTTGCGGATGAGATCATGGAAAAGCAGTGGGCGGAAATATCGACCGAGCTGCTCGACCAGTACGCTGGGGACTATGTCATTATGACCTCCAATACGCGTACGCTCGAGGACTTCCAAGCTGACCCGATCTGGAGCAAGCTTCCTGCCATTAAGAACGGACATTTCTACGTTTGGCCTGAAGCGCGTTCCTGGTATTATGACCCGCTTGCCGTCGTTGCCCAAACGGAAGAGCTTGCGCAATGGCTGGTTAGTCAAGGGAAATAAACAATAAGAGAAATAAAGAAGGAAGGCCCGCTTGGGTCTTCCTTCTTTCGTTATCTCTTTCGTGCTGCGACTGTTGCATCATACTTGGATCATTACGGACTCCAGTGACCTTAACCCCCTGCTTCATTCGCTTTAGAAACCATTGCGGACTCAGTTGCTCCTATCAAACTGAACTTTGCCACTTAAGCGATCTACATAGCCATTGAGCGTCATCTGTGTCCCTAAGAATCAGATTTTGACTAGAAAGTCACAATTAGAGCCTTCTGTGTCCGTTAGTCGACTCGACATATCGCGATTCCCCCGACAAACCAAATGAAGCCGGCACTCCCCGCTCGGGAATGCCGGCCTCTGCCGTTCTGCCGTCTTACTTATTGTTCTTCGGATCGAGCGCGTCACGGAGGGCGTCGCCGATGAAGTTGATCGACAGCACGCTGAGAATAATCATGACGCCTGCCGGCACCCACTGCCAAGGCTGCGAAGTCAACACCGTCAGCGACTGGGCGCTCGACAGCATATTGCCCCAGCTCGAGGTTGGCGGCTGTACGCCAAGACCAAGGAAGCTAAGCGCCGCTTCATCCAAAATAGCGCCCGCCACGCCGGACGTTGCATAGATCAAGATCGGCGCTACCGTATTCGGAAGAATATGACGGAAGAGGATTCTCGGCGTTCGGAAGCCAAGCGCCACGGCAGCTTTCACATAGTCGGACTGCTTGATCGCGAGCACATTGCCTCGCACGAGCCTCGCCACGCTCGGCCAGCCTAGAAAGCCAAGTATAAGGATGATATTCGTTAATCCCGGCCCTATAATGCTGGCAACAACAAGTATGAGCATGATATAAGGAAACGCCATGAAAATATCAGTAAGCCGCATAATCACATTATCGATCCAACCGCCGAAATAACCCGAGATTAGCCCTAGGACCGTGCCAATCACCGCGGAGATCAGAATAGCCCCTACCCCGACGGATAGCGATACCCTTGCCGCATAGATGAGTCGGCTTAGCTCGTCGCGGCCCACGGGGTCGGTGCCAAGCGGATGCTTGAGCGACGGCGCTTCACCGAATGCATCGGTCACCGTTGTTGGATCGTAAGCGGTAATGAGCGGAGCTAAAATCGCGCAGAGCGTCATAATCGAAACGATGATGACGCCGGCCACACCGAGCTTATGCTTCTTGAAGCGGCGGATGAACATTCCCTTTGAACTGCCGCCTCCGCCCTCTCCGTCCGTCCATACCGAGCTCGGATCGACTGCGGGCTCGATCCGCCTGCCAAAACCAAAATATCGTTTGAATAGATTCATGAGCCCGACTCTCCCTGATAGCTGTATTTGATTCGGGGATCGACGAGGGCATAGACCACATCCGTTAACAGGTTTGCCATTATAACGACGACCGCCGCCACCAGATTAAGCCCCATTATCGTAGAATAGTCCCGGCTCATAATGGAAGATAACGTTAGCTGCCCGATACCCGGCCACGAGAAAATTTGCTCAATAACGACTGCGCCCCCGAACAGGATTGGAATTTCCATCCCTAGTACGGTCACGATCGGAATAAGGGCATTGCGCATGGCATGGCGATTAACGACAAGAAATTCCTTCAAGCCCTTCGCTCTGGCCGTCCGCAAATAGTCTTGACCAAGAATCTCCAGCATACTGGAGCGGACGTACCTTATATTGCGCCCTGCGACGTTCGCCGTTAGCACGATAACCGGTAGAATGAGATGCAGCAGCACGTCCAAAGTTCCGCCATTCCCGCCGATCGTCGTCATGCCGCCCGAAGGCAGCAGCTTGAGCTGAATCGAGAATAGATAAATAAGTCCGAGTCCAAGAAAAAAGTTAGGAATCGAGATGCCTAGAAAGGAAGCGGTAGAGGCCAAATAATCCAGCTTCGTGTACTGTCGCGATGCGCTTATCACGCCTAGCGGAATCGCAATCGCGACACCGAGAATAAGCGCCGTACCCATTAGAAGGACAGTTGGCCCCATATAGCTCCATATCATTTTGCCGACAGCCTCGTACGTAATCATGGAATAACCGAGATCGCCGTGCAGAATAAGGTTTTTGAGCCAATGCCAATATTGGACATAGGCCGGCGCATCCAATCCGAGCTCTATCCGCTTCGCCTCTAAGGCTGCGGCAGGAAGCTTCGGACTTACGAGCATATCGACGGGATTGCCCGGCGCCATCTTCATAATGATGAAGTTAATGACCGTCACTCCGAACAGCACGGGCAAGGCTGTCAGCAGGCGGCGCATCACGTAGTTAAACAATCCAAGCACCTCGAATCTTAAGCGTTAAGCAAACCTGTTTTTGAAAAAAGTCCATCCCTGCTTCAACCTTGCTCCCAAGTAGCTCGGCATGCACCATGCGAGTACTACACAAGCTTATCCGAGAAGAAGCATGCCGAAGCGTGACCATTCTCGCCCAGCAGCTCCGGCTGTTGCTGCCGGCATTCCGCTTGCGCGATCGGGCATCTCGTATGGAAGCGGCAGCCCTCGGGAGGGTTGACCGGACTTGGCACATCGCCGTGAAGCTCGACTCTAATTCGGTTCCTGAGCCGAGGATTGGTCACAGGATACGCATCTAGAAGCGCCCTCGTATAAGGATGCTTCGGATTGCGGAAGATCTCCTTCGTCGGACCAATCTCCACAATTTTCCCCAAGTACATGACCGCGATTCTGTCGCTAATGTAACGAACCGCGCCAAGGCCATGGGCGATGAAAAGATAGGTTAGGTTAAATTCCTTCTGAAGCTCTTTCAGCAAATTCAGCACCTGTGCTTGAATCGACACATCCAGCGCCGATACCGGCTCGTCGCACACGATCAGCTTCGGCCTGAGCGACAGCGCCCTCGCAATACCGATGCGCTGTCTCTGGCCGCCCGAGAATTCATGCGGAAATTTATGTTTGCTGCTCGCAGGCAATCCAACGATTCCTAGCAGCCTGTCCACTTCCGCAGGAATGTCTTTGCTCGGCACAATACGATGCACGCGAAGAGGCTCGGCAAGCAGCTCGCCGACAGACTTACGCGGATTGAGCGATGAATACGGATCTTGGAACACAATCTGAAGCTGTGTCCGCAAGCTAATCATCTCATGTGCGGAGTACCCTGCAATGTCTCGCCCATCGAACAAAATGCGTCCCGCCGTCGGCTTCTCCAAACCAATAATCGATCTGCCGATAGTCGACTTGCCGCAGCCGGATTCGCCGACAAGCCCCAGTGTCTCACCTGGCTGGATGCTTAGACTTACGCCGTCCACCGCTTTCACGTTGTTCACGACGCGGCCCAGCAATCCCTTACGGATCGGATAATACGTCTTCAGGTTATCCAGCGTAAGCAACGGAGAGGAGCTTTCATGATTCATTTGCGGATTACTCATAAGCGTCCTCCCTCATGCGATTACCGGATGCGCCGGATTCCCAGCAACGCTTCAAATGTCCTTCTTCCGCCACTTCAAGCGGCGGAAGATTCGTGGCGCAATGATCCGTCGCCAAATAACAGCGATTGTAGAATCGACAGCCCGGCATCGTTTGGTAACGAGCCGGTACTGCGCCTGGAATTGCCGTTAATTGCTCGCCGTCGTCCGCATCCAGACGAGCAACCGAACCGAGCAGCCCTTGCGTATACGGATGGATCGGCTTCTCGAACAACGAGTATACGTCCGTCTCTTCAACGACTTGGCCGGCATACATCACGAGCACCCGATCGGCCATCTCTGCCACGACGCCAAGATCATGAGTAATAAGAATAATAGCCGTACCCGATTCCTTGCATAGCTCCTTCATCAGCCGCATGATCTGCGCTTGAACAGTAACGTCCAGCGCCGTTGTCGGCTCGTCTGCAATGAGCACCTTCGGCTTGCACGCCAGCGCCATCGCAATCATGACTCGCTGACGCATGCCTCCAGACAAAGCGAACGGGTATTCATCCATGATTTGCTCCGGCCGAGGCAAGCCGACCTTTTTGAGCATCTCCACTGCGCTTGCGTATGCCTGCTTCTTGTCCAGCGACAAGTGAAGCTGTATCGATTCCATCAATTGGTATCCAATCGTGAAGACTGGGTTCAGCGAAGTCATCGGCTCTTGAAAAATCATCGATATCCGGTTGCCGCGAATGCCGCGCATCTCGCGCTCGTTAAGCTGCAGAATATCTTTCCCTTCAAGCAAAATCTCTCCATCCTCAATACGGCTGCTCTTGCCGAGCAGCCGCATAATGGAGAGTGCCGTGACGCTCTTGCCGCAGCCGGATTCCCCTACAATAGCTAGGGTTTCTCCGGCTCTCAGCTCGAAGCTTACGTCATCAACGCTTATTATTTTTCCTTGTTCCGTGTCGAAAGCCGTCTGAAGATGGCTGACGGCAAGCACTCTCTCCATCCCAAGTTCCACCTTGCCAGACATAATAAATTATTTAACATCCCATTCGTATACGTTAATGAACATACCGAAGTCCTTCGGTTCAGCGCCGACTACGCGCTTGTTCACGGCGCCAAGCGCCTTTGTCGCATAGATGGACGGCATTGGCACGTCTTGCGCCAGTATTTGCTGCAGCTGGCTGTAAGAAGCCTTAATCTTCGCTTCGTCAACTTCCGCGCCGATTGATGCAAGAATGCTTTCAACCTCTTCGTTCTTGTAGCCGTTCGGATTGCCTTCATTCAAGAAGTAAGCAACGTCCGGCAACGGGTTGATCGGCGTCAGCGACACCGTCAGAATGCCAAGATCGTATTCCATCTTCACAAGCTTATCGATGAGCGTAGCAAGATCCAACATCTGAATCTTCACATTAACGCCAACCGCCTTCAAGTTCTCTGCGATAATATTCGATGCTTGCTCCAGTGTAGCGTCGCCTGACAGAACGGACAATGTGAGCGTCTTGCCGGAATCCCAGCCGGATTCCTGGAGCAAGCTCTTCGCTTTGTCCGGATCGTAAGCGACAGGCTTCACGTTCTCGTCGCGGTACGGACTTAAGCTTGTAAAGTAGTTGTCGACAACTTCGCCTGCGCCCTTAAGCAGCTTCTCTACGATCTGCTCGCGGTTCATCGCATACGAGATCGCTTGTCTTTGCTTCGCGTCCGGTACCGATTTTTCGTTAATATACATAAACTGCGTAGCTAGCGGCAACCCTTCTACCGCCGTTACATTCGAAAGTCCCTTAACCTTCTCATAATCGCCAACCGGAATAACGCCGGCAGACGGGATGTTCATATCAATCTCGCCGCTTTGCAGTTGCGCGGATACCGCTGTGCCTTGCAATACTTTAAAGTTAAGCTGCTCCAGCTTCGGCGCCCCTTTGAAATAGTCCTTGTTCGCTTCCATCTGCACGAGGTGATCGCGATCGTAGGTTACGAGCTTGAACGGCCCGCTCGTTACAGTCGGCTTCTGCATGAAATCGCTTTTGTTGATTTCTTCGGGAGCAATATCTTTAAGCGCCGCTTGCGGCAGCGTCAGCAAATTCTTGCCAATCGTATCTTGGAAAATGTTAAGCGTCGTTGGCGCTTTCGTCGTAATCGTAAGCGTGTGCTCATCGACTTTTTTCACGCCCGAGATATCCGCCTGACCTTCCGGCAAATAACCGGCTTCGTCAAGACCTTCCACGATCGCGAACATATACGCATAATTGGAAGCTACTTTCACATTGCTCATCAGCTTCAGCGTGAAAATAACGTCGTCAGCTGTTACCGGCGTACCATCCGTCCATTTCGCGTTAGCGTTCAACTTAATCGTGAACGTCTTGTTGTCCGTTGTCTCAATGGAATCCGCAAGCATCGGCTTGTACTTCAAATCCGAGTCCAGATCCACAAGCGGCGGGAACAACAGGCTTGCCACATAAGTGGATACAAGTCCAACCGGTGCAAGCGGATTAATACCGCTTGGAGCGTAAGTCACACCGATATTAACCATTTTCTTGCCGCCCTCAGCCGGTTCACCGGTGTTAGCTCCATTGTTCTCGTTCGAGCTGCATGCGGACAATACCGTTAATGCTGCAATTAATAATATTGCGAATACTTTAGTTAATGAGCTCTTCCTCTTGCTGTTCATACTTACACCCCTTAGTTAATTCCCATTATTCTTATATGCTTTATTTAATATTAAATTATATAAGAGCTTTGTCAATATAATTATACATAATTCGACACGAGCAATAGTTGCCATTTCATTTAAATCTTTCACTTTTTACAAATAGCATGTGCTTATTTCCATTATTCTATTTCGGTTTCCATGCATGCAAATAAAAGAAGACCGAACTGGCACGTGCAGCCATCGGTCTACTTAGCTAGTGTCAGTTACACTTAAGAGCCATTATCTCGATGCATGACTTGCTGTTCGCCTGCTTTCACTTCGAAGGGCAAACGATTGTTAGCTGGAGGCATTGGACAATTAAAATAGTAGGAGAATGCGCAAGGAGGCAGGAAAGCCCGATTAAAATCCAGCTTCACCTTGCCTTCGGCATCGACAGATACGAGCAGCATGCGGCCCATGCCGTATGTCTCGTGACCGTTCGTCTTATCGCCGAACACGACGATGAGCGAATGGCCAGAGACGAATGGGCTTAGCACATAGCTCGATCCGTCTCGCTCGAAACGAATGTCTCCAGGCGATTGATGCTGTCTTGCGAAGCCCGCTTCATCCGCATTATGCGAAAAGCTTACCGTACGCCCTTCATCGCCTACGACCAGCTCCCCCTCGATTACCCATGTCGGATCATACGCGAAGCTCGATATGTGATCAAAGCTGCGAACGCCCTCTGATTCGGCATCGTAGATCGCCAGCAGATGGTTGGAGCCGGGTTGCTCGGTCGCCACGGCTGTCATTCTGCTAGAGAAGCAGACAACCGATTGATCCGCAATAAGCGAAACCGTGCCGTCAAGCAGCTTGCCGTCAACCATAACAGCTTCTTCAGCCGAAGCCGTAAGCGTCAGACCCGACTTGTCTGGCGAAGTAGGCTGCCATAAGCCAGGCAGCCCCTCCACGCGAGTCTCTGAAGTTATCGAATGCATCGCGATTAACGCCAGATCACCTTGGTAATCGGCAACCGAACGATTGCGCTCCGCTCTCCATTCTTCGAATTGCTTCATTATTTCACGCCCTCCGGGAAAAGAAACGTCGTTAGCCGTTCGATGAAAGCGCCATGTTCCTCAATGAACGGCATATGACCGCTCTTCTCGAATAACGCGAGCTCCGAGCCCGGGATTAAGCGATGCATTTCTTCTCCTTGCGAGACTGGCGTAATCCAGTCGTAACGTGCCGCTACTATTAATGTAGGTACTTGCAGAGACGGCAGCTTACCGCGCACATCGTATTGCGGGATGAAATGCTTGAACGTATAGTTCGCTACATCCAGCGAACCGATCGGACGGCTGCCCGTCTCCCTCATGACGTCCTCGTCCATGACGTGGAAGTAAAGCGGGTAGCATACGTCCCACCAACGAATGAGATGATCGTCGTTCTCGATGCGTCCCTCGAACAATTCCGGTATCGTGCGCAACTGCTCCGGCGTAGCTACGCGGCTTGCAAAGTCGAGCGCTGCAGGGTAGAACTCCTTGCTCGGCGCTGTGCAAATAAGCAGCAGCTTGTCCAGCGATTGCGGGTAGCGAGTTGCATAGACTTGCGCCACCATTCCGCCGAAGGAGTGCCCGAGCAGAGAAATACGTTCGAAGCCCAAGTATTCGCGCAGCGCTTCAATATCGTCCGCAAGCTGCTCCAGCGTACAAGTCGCCGGATCAACCCGCTCCGATTGCCCGTTGCAGCGTTGGTCCAAATAAACGATTTGCATATGATCAGCCAGCGGCGTCAGCCACGGCTTGAAATCGGAGTGATCGCTGCCTGGACCGCCATGCACGGCGAACAGAACCGGTCTTCTGACCATCGTCTCTCCGCGCGGTACATATCCAGAGCCTTCTATATCGAAATAGATGCGTGTTCCATTCAAATTCGCAAACATTTTACACATCACGTTCCATTCATTGTTGAGTAACTATATCCCATCATTATCTAACTCATTTAGAATGAAGTCAATAAATCGGTGTGGCAATCTATAGAACGAGAAATAAGAAAATCGTGCCGAAGCCGTTGCACTTGCCAAACAAAGAAAGCAGCAGAGAGAACCCCTCCCTGCTGCTCTTACTATTACTCTTCCTTCGTGCCGCTCAAGTTAAGCGTAGGCGTCTGATCGAAGAAATTCCAAGGTTTCGAAAGATCGAATTTCTGCGAAGCGCTTTGTTCCGTTTGCACAATGCTCGTCTCCGCCTGCATCGTGCTCTCGCGAGGTCCACCGACTATTTCATACCAGTTAATAATAAAAAGAATACATCGCTTGGAATCTTGCAACCTCATCCTGCAATCCCATATTCATCATTGCGTCCGTCAATGTTTCCATAAATTCATCGCCATAGTCGATTGGACTCAAGTTAACATCCCGGATCAAAGCTAGTTTTTGCGAATAAGTTGCGCGGTCTAGCAGACCTGTCAAATCACTCGCTTCCATCTCTTCATCGACCGTTAAAGGAGGATGAAGCTTTCCTGCATCGGAACGAACAACATTCGTCACACCAAGCTTGTCCAACGTCGGAACGACTATCGACTTCTCCCGTTCTAACGCGACGTTCTCGGAGTAGCGATAAACGTCGTCGATGATCGGCGGCTTTAGCGTTTGCTCTAGCTTTTGAACAACCGCCCGCTTCTCCAACCGATCCGCCTCCGTCTCCTCGATACCGTACTCACGCTCCAACTCCTCCCACATTTCACGTTCGCTTTGCAGATAAGCCTGTTCATCCTCATAGCCCATGAAGAGAAGGGAGGGGTCTTTCATCACAATACGCATAAACTCACGAATGTTATTGGCTACAACTACAGCAGGCTGATCGAAATTCATTGGCGACACCATCACAATCGGCGCCTCTTCCAAATTCACTGCCGACCCGAAGTCAGTCAAAAATCCGAAATGTTCACCGTCGCCCCCCGTCCAGCCGAACGTAACCACATCGACAGGCGAATTAAAATACCCGCTATGTCCAAGCGAAGGATAAAACCCTAACACATTCCAAAGCTCATAGCCTTCTTTGGCAAGCTCCGCTTCCACGTCTATCAATGCCTTCAGCGTCGGAGGAACCTCATACTTTCCGAAGTTTACCGCGATGCTTTCCTCCTCGGAGAGCTCGCGCTCCACGTCCTCCGGCACTTCCTCTCCTCCCTGCAATTCGCCCCATACGCCATTCTCCGGATTGCCAGATGTAATATGCAGTTGATTGGTGGCTGCATTCCATACAACAGCGGCATCGGTCATTCGAATAAAGAATCCTGATTCTAGAAAGGTTGATCCCTTGATTATGCGCAATTGGTCCTCATCGTCTATTAAATCTCCTAAAACTAACGCTATGCCGAAGGATGCTGCGTTTGACTGATACGAAAGGGAAATCGTCTTATCCTCCCACTCAACACCCCATCCCATCTGTTCAAAAACAGCTCGCAACGGAATAAACAGTCTTTCCCCTTCCACAAAAGCTTCTTTCTTCACCTGCAGCGGATTACCGTCGATAAATATCGCAATCGCCTTCGATGAGTTTCCCTGACCATACGCAGGTTGAAGTACTGTGAACGTAAGCAATAAAACAAATAACATTGTCAATTTCATTGATTTCATAAAATAGTTTGAATACAAATCTTCATCCTCCTAAGTCTCATTACTTAATAAACGTATTCTGCACACGCTCGGATTTAAGGAAGTAGGGAATCCAGATCGCGCATGTTATTGCTGAACGAATAATATCGGTAAACGAACTGCCCGTCTCCATTTCTCTAGCAAGCGGAATTTGATAAACAAGGATCGTATCTATAATACCGACCGCAAGGCTGGCACCATAGAAAATAATCATAAGCTTCGGCAATATGGATTTACGGGTATAGAACATCACCAATATAAAAATACAGAACAACAAAAACGCAATATTGTATGCGCCTTCGAACACGATAATCGGCCTCCAAAGAGCGTGATAGAGCTCAGAGTCCTTCGAGGTCAACACTCCCCAGGTATCTGGTTCAAACGCCGGCAAGTTGACGCGAAAAATTTGAACAAGCAGCGTGATCATCGTTAAATACAGTCCGATTTGCACCAAAACAAGCCACCCAGCCAAACCTTTAACGCCTAGCGGTAACGGCTTCAGTTCGCCAGATTGCCTTCCGACATCCCCATTTTCTAAATCATTCATCCCTCTTCATCCCCCAGTACATTCATTTATCCTGTTAACCATTATTCGCGCTAAATATGTAATTTCCTTTCATTTCCTTAACTAACAATTAAAAAAAGCCCAAGTTACGGACACGAAGGACGCTTAAACACAAAACATTCATCATTTCACGAAGCTGCGGACCGAGGGGACCTTAATGACTCCTTTTCCAGACAAACCAATACAGTATGCTGCCGATAGAGTCCGGTGTGTCCGTAAGAATGAAGATTGGCGGAATAATCTACTATTAAGGTCACTACTGTCCGCAAAAAAATAACCCGGCCGCCCTCCCTATTGGAAGACAACCAGGTTATCCATATCCTTGTTTTTCACTTACTTACCCCTTAACCGAACCGGCAGCCATACCTTCAACGATGCGGTCGCTAAGGAACAGGAATGCGATCAGAATCGGCAAAATACTAATCATCAGCGTAGCGCCAATCGCGCCCCAATCGGTTGTGTATTGGCCGATAAAGTTCTGTACGCCGACTGTAAGCGTCTTGTAGGAATCCGAGCTAATGAACGTATTAACGAAAATAAACTCGTTCCAGTTGTAAATCATATTAATAATTGACGTCGTTGCAATAACCGAGCCTGTCATCGGCAATACGATCTGGAAGAACATCCGGTTGACCGAACATCCGTCAATGACGGCCGCCTCTTCAACCTCGCGCGGCAGTGCATAGTAGAACCCGAGCAAGATCATGATCGTAATCGGCATATTGAATGCGACATACGTCAGAATGAGCGATAGCGGATGATCGATCAGGCCCGCCTTATTGAACATGCTGAACAGCGGGATAAGCGTCGAATGAACAGGGATCATCATCGCAACCATGAATAGGCCGAGGACAAGCGAGCTGCCCTTCCATTTCATTCTTGTAATGGCATAGGTCACGAGACTGCCGAGCACGACAGTAAGCGCAGTAGCTACAACCGTAATCCAAACGCTGTTCAAGAAATAAGTATCGATATTGCCCGCGCTCCACACCTTGCTGTAATTTTCCCAGCGAGGGTTCGTCGGCAGCGACAGCGGAGGAAGATTGAACACTTCCTGATTGCTCTTTAGTGAGAAAAACAGCAGCCATACTAGCGGAAACAGCTGCAATGCGGCAACGACAATCAACACCATATATAACAGCGCGTATCCGAGCTTAAGCGCGAAGCTTGAACCCTTTTCCTTCGATACGCCGCCAAGTTGTCCAGCGGTTGTGCTCGTCATGAGGCTTCCTCCTTACTTATGAATATTGAATCGTATCTTTCGTAACGGTCAGCTTGCGGATGATCCATGTAGCAATTAAGCAAATAACGAGCAAGAAGAATCCTACTGCGCTGCCGTAGCCAAAGTCATAGGCACGGAATGCTTCGTGATACATGTAGGATGCCATAACTTCGCTTGAACCGTTCGGTCCGCCGT
Source organism: Paenibacillus sp. YIM B09110 (assembly GCF_037167145.1). Classification (NCBI taxonomy): domain Bacteria; kingdom Bacillati; phylum Bacillota; class Bacilli; order Caryophanales; family Paenibacillaceae; genus Paenibacillus; species Paenibacillus sp. YIM B09110. The sequence goes on from NZ_JBANSP010000006.1 coordinate 102,289, forward strand.
CCGTCATGACGTAGATCAGATCGAAATACTTCAGCGAGCCGACTACGGATAGCACGATCGTCACTTTAATGACTTCCATGGCGAGCGGAAGCTTGATTTTGTAAGCAATTTGGAACGCATTCGCGCCATCGATCTTCGCCGCTTCTTCCAGCGATGTCGGGATGTTCTTAAGCGCTGCATAATAAATCAGAATATAGAAGCCCGCATATTGCCATAGAATCGGGATGAACAGAGCGAACAATACAAGCGACGGCTCTGCCAGCCATGCGGGAGGATTAGCGACCCCAATAGATTCTAGAAAGCTGTTCATAATACCGTTCGTAGGATGATAAATTTTGAGCCACAGCTGCGCGATCGCAACCGAAGACAAAAGCATCGGAATCAAATAGATTTTACGGAACAGGTTCGCCCCTTTGAGGCGTGCGGATAATACCATAGCAACAACTAAGTACAGAATAAGGCTGAGACCAGAAAACACGGCTAACAGCAGGGAATGCCCTGCACTGCTCCAAAACTTGTTATCTTGAATGAGGGCGCTGTAATTGTCCAGCCCAATAAACTTCATAGCTCCGATCCCGTTCCACTCGTTAAGGCCGTAATAACCTGTCAGTACGATTGGGATGTATACAATTGCCAAAATTAGTATTAGGGAAGGCAGAACGTACAGTGCGATCATCTTTTTATTCGACATTACCTTATCCAAATCGGCCGACTCCTCTCTCTTGGGTCATAACGCAAGAGGCCGCTTATCCGGCTGCAGCAGCCGGATAAGCTAAGCTCCTCAAGTTTCCTTGCTGTCTGCGCGACCGCTTATTTCTTTACGGCAGCGTCATGCTCTTGCGCGAATTTCTCAGGCGTTACAGCTTTGCCGAACAATGACTGAATCATGTTCAGATGAGTTTCAGCTGCGTTAGCCGGCATTTGAACGTCTGCGAACAAAGTAATGCTGCTTGCTTGATTCATTTCGTTGAACAAGTCAATGTAGAGCTGCGGAAGCTCAAGCGCCGATGTGTCTACTTTCGTAGCCGGAATAACGCCTGCACCGGTTACGGATTGCTCGCCCCACTTCGTTACGAAGTATTCAACGAAAGCTTTGGACTCTTCTTTCACTTTGGAGTTTTCTGCAACGAACAAACCTACGCCCGGTCCGCCTACCCAGCTATTGATGTCGCCTTTGCCGCCTTCTACAGTAGGGAACTTGAAGAATCCAACCTTGTCGCGGAATTCTTGCGGAATGTCAGCGTTTGTCGTCCAGTTCGGAAGCTCCCATGTCCCCATTAGATACATAGCCGCTTTCTCGTTCGTGAACTCGGATTTCGCCTCTTCGTTCGATAGTCCATTGAAGCCTTTCACGAAAGCATTGCCGTCAACGAGCGATTGAACCTCGGTAGCCGCTTTCATAAGATTTTCGTCTGCGAACGATGTCTCGCCTTTGATTGCCTTGGACAATGTTTCTTGACCTGCGAAGCGGTCAGCCATGTACATGTACCACAGCGATCCCGTCCAACGATCTTTGTTGCCTAGAGCGATCGGCGCCACGCCGTTGTCACTAAGCATCTTCACCACTTGCTTGAATTGATCATACGTTTGCGGAACTTCAAGCTTGTATTTCTCGAAGATTGCTTTGTTGTAGTAGATTGGAGCAATATTGAACTCTAGTGGAAGCGCATACGTTTTGCCGTCAATAGCATAAGCTTCTGTCGTACCTGCTACGAATTTACCGTTCAGCTCGCCGCCCAGCACATCGTCAACCGGTGTGAACAGGTTGCCTTCAACATAAGGCTGAAGGAAGCCGGCTGCCCATGTTACGCCTACGTCAGGAAGCTGGTTGGAAGCTGAAAGCACTTTCAATTTGTTTTTATATTGTTCGTTATCCAGCACTTCTTGCTTGATGGTTACGTTCTTATGCTCAGCTTGATAGTCGTTGATAATTTGGTTAACGATTTTATTTTGACCGGCAGATACACCCTCTGGCCATAGATGCATGAAGTTGATTGTCACTTTCTTGGAATCGCTTTCAGTAGAGCCCCCATTAGTCGAACCTTCGTTGTTAGCACCGTTATTACCATTGTTGCCGCAGCCTGCAGCTACCATTGCCAGGCAAAGCGTCGTCATGAGCGTGATAGACCATTTCTTTTTGAACACGTTTACAACCCCTTTTCTATTGATGTTTGGTTGGTTCGTATTGCTTCAAAATAATTGTAGCAACGCGGCTGCAACGTGGTAAGGCTATGTGAATTGGGAAAAGTTCTACTTTTATTGGATTGTCTCTTCCGTATATGCAACACTCTTACGATATTGTCCCGGACTCATCCCTTCGATAGAGCGGAACACCTTCACAAAATATTTAGCCGTCTGGTAGCCGACCTGATCGGAAATTTCGGCAATCGTCTGCCTCGTTCCAGACAGCAGCTCCTTCGCCCGCTGCACCCTTTTGCGCGTCAAATATTCGCTGAACGTAAGTCCCGTCTGCTCCTTGAACAGCACACTGAAGTAGCTGGCGTTCATATGGAGATGGTCCGCAATATCGCGCATGGAGATCGGCTCATGAAGATGATTGTCAAGGAACTGTATAGCCTCTTGCACCTGCGAGCCGTATTGCTTGCCTTGACGGACCGTCTCCATTAGCTTCGGATCCACGAGCCGCTCCATTCGTTCGACCCGGTGTATGTCTTCTTCCCGCTTCAGCGCCAGCTCTACCGCTTGAACCAGCTTAGTTTTGTCCAGTGGTTTCAACAAATATTCCACTACACCAAATTGCAGCGCTTTCTGCGCATAATCGAACTCCGGATGACCGGATATAATAATAACGACAGGCGGGCGCTCCATCCCCTTCACTCTCTCCACGAGATCAAGACCGCCAATCTCGGGCATGCGAATATCCGTTATGAGCAGATTCGCTTCATTTTCCCCTAGCCACTCCAACGCCTCAACACCGCTTGCCGCCGTTACGATTTTGTATCGTCCTGCCGCCCACGCTTCCAGCGACTTGCGAATGCCTTCTCTTGTTCTTGGTTCGTCATCTACGACTAATATCGTTTTCATATTAGCTCTCACTCCCATATTCATTCGGTATATCAAAAGCAATCGTCGTCCCGCGGCCTTTCTCACTGCGAATGACGAGACCTTCCGTATCCGATTCATAATAAAGCCTTAATCTTCGATCCACGTTCGCAATTCCGACTCCGTTCCCCTTAGCGGAGCGGTTGATGCCGCTTTGCATGGACGCGTACAACTGCTGAACCTTGTCCGTATCCATACCCGGACCGTTATCGGTTACTTCGATTCGCGTGTAGCCCGTGCGAACGGACGGCATCACTTGAATCTCGACAGTTCCAGGTCCGATTCGCTGCTCTACTCCGTGCAGAATAGCATTCTCCACTAACGGTTGGACAAGAAGCTTCGGAATTGGCGTCCTGCGACAAGAATCGCTTGCAACGATCTGCCAAGACAATCGGTCGATAAGCCGCATATCCATTATTTTGAGATAACGTTCCGCATGATCCAGCTCATCGCTAATCGTCACCCATTCATCGTCGTCCGGACGGGCGATTACGTACCGGAAAAGTCCCGACATCGCCACGACAACCTGCGACAGCTCCTCTTCCCCTTTCTCATCAAGCGCCCAATAGAACGCTTCCAACGTGTTGAACAAAAAGTGGGGATTGATCTGCGCCTGCAGCGCCTTAAGCTCCGTTCGGCTTTGAATGATTTCTTTCTGATAGACGACTTCTATTAACTCATTCAGCGAAACAACCATCTGGTTGTACGTATTGTTAAGCTCGTTAATCTCCATAGAGGATGTCGATACGTCGATCGGCTTCAAAGTCCCAAGTTTCGCAATGCGCATCGCTTTGATGAGATTTAGAATAGGCCGGGTAATCATCGTCGATAAAATAAAGGTGAAAATAAGGAACAGCAGTCCGCCGACCATAACGGACACAATAATGGCAGTACGCAAGATCGATATGCCTTCCGTTGCATACCGTACGGGCGTTAAGATAATGATCCGCCAGTTCGTTTCCTCCGACTTCTTCTGCACCGCGATGTATTCCTCTTCATCGATTTGCACCGTTTCTTCACCTTGCTCGATCATCGAGCTGATATCGAGCTCCTTCGAGAAATCGGATGCGATGACTTGACCTGCAGCATCTACAAGTCCCATCGATTCGCGTGCATCGTTATCCCCTTCCTGCTCCGAATCCGTCAGCTCGAAGTAGCTTTTGTCCATATGGACCATCAAATACCCCGCATGGGAAAAGGACTTGTCAATCAGCCGGACATGCCGGATCCCAATAACGACATTCGGGTATCGCGGATCCAAACCGTACCATACAAGCCTCCCCTTGCCCTCGTCGGCAAGCCCAATCCACTCCTCCGACACTCGGCTGTCCAGGCTCATGTCCGTAAGCGGCAACAGCATCCGATAGTCTGTTGTGAACAGCTCTAACGATTGAATGCCAGTCGCATAAGGCGTATACTTGCGCACCTCCTGCTGCAGCAATTGTCGCTCCTCGAAGCTGATTTTCCGGCCTTCAACCTCTTGTGTCAGCAAGCGTTGAATCGTCGCGTTCGTCGCTACCTGCGCAGTCAACGTGTCAATCTGCATCAGCAGCGCATCCAGCTTGCCGGATGCTTGCACAGCCGTCTGCTGGATATGCTTCTCGGCATTGTTGCGGAGCAGGACCGACACCTGATCATACGTAAACAAGCCGACAGAAGCGAGAACGATAACCATAACGACCATGAATCCGAGAAAAATCTGATTGCGCAGCGTATTCATCGCGTTAAACTTATTCATAAAAACGAACCTATTCAATCGACACACTCCAATCTCCGTTCAATGCCAGCGTTAGAAATCCAGGTGATAGCTTTAGTCCCTCTTAATTGTTTTGAAACTTAATATACACAATTAAGAGCAGAAAATGAAACGCAATATTTCGGAGTCCCTGTTTGACAGAGGTGCTGTAAGTGCGTTTTCGCTCTCCGTTCCTCAAAATAAAAAGAAGCACAGGACGATAATCCGCGCTTCTTCATCAACACTTCTATTCATTAACACTTCTATTCATTAACAAATACAAACTTAAACAAGTAACTAAAGATAAGCGATGAAACAAAAACATAACTGACAAGATGTTTTCGCCATCCCTCCTCCACTCTCGATGCCGCCGCTAGATCCATGACTACAACTGCGAGTAATAACGGTATTTTGAACAGAATCCCCAAATACGGAAATGGCAGTCCAACAATAAAGGCCGCAACCGATAAAAATATAGATAATTTCACTCTAAACCCTCTTCTCTTATTTCGTTTGCGAGCCTCACGCTCACGCAACGCTTGTCGTCCCTCATCAATAACATTTTATATAAATTTTGGATGTTGTCCATGAAATTTTTTTGCGAGCTAACAACAAAAAAGACGCATCTCTGCGTCTTTCTCGCTCATGAAGTGATAGGTGTCTTAAGCACGCCTGACGATCGGTTCAGGTGAAATGACGAATTTGTTTAGTGCGGTTTCGGCGGTACGAAGCCCATTTTTCCAAACGATACGCTCAGGCGTCCGGTCGTAAATGAGATCGCAAATATCGCTTGCGCCTGTCAGAAGGAAGTCGGCGGCAGAGCCGCAAGCGAGCGCACCATATTCGAGGTTAAGCGCCCTCGCCGCCCGCGTCGTACACATCTCCAGCAGCAGAACCGCATCTGCTCGCGTCCCCATATAAGCCGTCTGTCCCAGCAGCAACGCAATGTCTAGCGGATCACCTTTGCCGAACGGCGTGAACGCATTGCGAATATTGTTCGATCCGAAGCACACGTTGACCCCTTCCTCCAGCAGCAATCTAACAGGAGTAAGACCTCTGCGCGGTTTATACGAATCGCCGCGGCCATTTAGGTAGAGATCCGTCGCAGGAAGCGTTATGACATGGATGCCCGCTGCCGCCATTTTAGAAGCAATTACCCTCGCATCGTCCGACTCCATCGAGCCAAGCGACGTCAGGTGCGCAACTGTCACCCTTCCCTGCAAGCCGTATGCTATCGTCAAGTCGGCAATATCGACGATTGTGCGATGGGAAGGATCATCTGAGAAATCAACATGAAGATCAACAGGTAGACCCGTCTCCTCAGCCAGCTTAAATATCCATTCTAGATGCTCGCGCGCATCCGTATCGTTATACGGAATGCCACCTATCGCATCAGCGCCCATAGCGACCGCTTGCCTCATCAGTTCCTCAGTCCCCTCCTGCTGGAAGATCCCCTCCTGCGGAAAGACAACAAGTTGAATCGTCATAAGAGAACGATAAAGCTCCTTCAACTGCAACGCAGCCTCCATACTCAGCAGACCGATGATCGGATCAACCTCAACCTGACAGCGCAGATGCGTAACACCAGCCTGCATGCTTCGCTCGATGACGGCAACCGACCGCCTCATAATGTCTTCAAACGTGTAATCTTTCTTAAGCGCCGCAGTCATGCCAATGGCATCGCTTAAGCTGTCCGCTTCGCGGCTCATTCGCTGCGTCAGAAAAGCCTTATCCAAATGGATATGCGATTCCACTAATCCCGGCAGCACTAGCCTGCCCGCCGCAGTTACCGTTTCCTTCGCACGAACCGTATGCTTCACGCCATCATAGAAACGGCCATTATATGTTATGATTCCGTCCTTCACGCCAAGATCACGCAGCTCTCCAGTGAATGGATCGGTGTATCCGCTAACCCAAATGTCGTAGTCCATAGTTGTTTCCCCCGGCACGCTTGTTTTTAATTGTTAGCTGCAAAGAAACAGCTTGCCCCATTTCGCCGCAAGCGGCACTCCTTGAGCGCCAATGTCTAGCTTGCGAAAGCTATGCCATACGGTAGCCGAGACGGAATCGATGACGGCCACGCCGAACTGTTCCTCAAGCCGGGCAGCCATAGAAGCCGCATGAAAATTCGTGCAGACGACCGCAAGCGCCTCAACGCCCTCCACAGCCGCAGCAGCTTCCATCATTAAGCGAATATCGGTTTCCGGCACGTAAGCAAAGTCCTTATTTACGGATATGCCGCTCATACGCTCAACTAGACATTCGTATCCAAGCTCACCGTATTGCTTGCGAATCATGCCGCTAACGTCCGCCGTATAAGGCGTTACGAGTCCTAGCTTCTTAACGCCCAGTACTTCGAACGCTTCTATAATCGCAAGCGCCGAAGTCGTAGCCGGAATGCCCGTCTCTGCTTCAATCATGGCGCATAGCTTGCGATCCTTCTCCAAGCCAAGCCAGCTTGCAGAAGTGCCGTTCCAGACGATGAGGTCGACATCGGCATCGGCAAGCAACGCAGCGGCAGCCAGCATCGGCTCATCGCGGAATTGGTCGTTCGCCTTGTCAGAGAGCGCAATCTCTCTGACGACGAACCGCGAGAAATGAACGGAAACGTCCGGAGTATCAGCAATGATCCGATAGGTTATCGGTTCTAGTATCGTATTGGAAGACGGTGTAAGCATCCCTATCTTAATCATATCTGTAACCTCCCTAGCGGGGATCAAATCTATTATCAAGCAACTTTTCTATTGCGGATCATACAAAACGAAATCTACCATCATGCCGCAGCCTTGCACCCATAGTTCACGGTTAACCTCTACGACAGTAACAGCCGGCTTATGCGCTCCGGCGAACAGCTCGGACCAAGCCTCCATCGCGCCGGCATACATACCCAAATCGGCGAAGTACAGATTCGCCTTAACCGCCTTTTCTAGCGGTACGCCTGCTGCGTCACAGATGCTGCGCGCCTTGGCTATAATGAATGCCATCTGTTTCTTGCCTGCGAGCCCGAAGTATGGAAGACCGGGTGTTAGCGACGCTTCCGCCGCTAGGCCGTTCGGCGCCGTTGCCATTAAGCCGCTAATGTAAATGAGGTCGTCAGCCCGCATCGCCGCGGACTCATGACTCTTCGGCGTCCATCCGCCGCGAATTGGCTGGCGCAGATGCTTTGCTTCCGGCAGCAGCAGATCAAGTGAAACTTCCACCCGGCAGCCCTTCGCCCCTAGCTCAACACGGGGCACAATCGTACGCGACGGCGCTTCGAACTTGTCCGGAAAATACTTGCTCCATACGTCTTCAAAGCCAACGAAGTCATTCGGATCAGCCAGAAACACATGCGCCTTAACCGCCATATCCAGGCTCGTTCCTGCCGCCTTGGCTACTTTGCTTAGCTTATCCATCAAATATTCGGCTTGCTTCCGTATCGGCAGATCTCCCCAGAACAGCCCATTCGTCCTTGCCTCTGGCGCAAGCGAAGTAACCTCGCCTTCCTGCCCAGGCGCTCCCCAATTCCCTTGCCAATCGGTTGGAATATCCCCCGATAGGAACACCCAATCGCCAAGCTTAACGCCTTCGGCAAATCCGGGTCCAGGCTTCGCGACATCCGGCGCAGATACCTTCTCCAGCACTTGCCCCTCTTCGGGCAGCAGAGCTGTAAAGTCGACCTCCAACAGCGCCCCTTCAACAAGCAGCTGACGCACGCCAATCCCCGTACTTGGCGGACTAAGCATCGTGAAATAGCGGTTCTTGCTCTCGACATACCGTTTATTGTTGACGGTCAGATCGCCAATTCGGTAACCCTCACGCTTCATATCCGTTACATACCATTGATTCGCGCGAACGATATGCTCCGGCAAATATCCAGCCGCCGCAACGATATCCTTCACTCGCTTATACACATAATCCGCTTGCTTGGCGACAGGATCGGAGTAATACGGGAAGGATGGATGCACCTGCGCCTCCTCCGCAATTCCGCTCGTCAAGTCCGAAGCGGACTGCCCGGATATGAACAGCCAGTTGCCGGCTTTCACAGCTGGGCTATACGGAATAACCGGCCTTGGCATGCCTTCCGGCCAAATCTCTTTAATCGACATTTATTATCGCCTCTCATTCTCTATACATTTACACATCTAGAAAGTAGAGAACCTCGCTCACGAACAGCTTCGGATCTTCCTTGTAAATTTCATGACCGATACCGGGCAATCGTTTCACTTTCACGTAAGCATTCATCTGCCGCAGCTCATACAGCTCCTCATTCGTAATGAGCGGCGACAGCTCCGCGGCAAGAAGCAGCGCCCTTGTCGTTATGCGTCTATAATGCGAATGAAACGGCTCGACATTCATCGATCGGTACGACTGCACGATCGCCGGCAGCGCACATGCGCGCAGCTCTTCCGCTTTTAGCGACACATTCATCTTCGTATCCGCATAGAAGGCTGCGAAAGCCTCCATATCACCGGCCTCAATCGCTTCCTTCGGCCCAGTGAACCGAGACAGCGGCGGCGGGAAAGACCGCCTGCCCGGACCGCTGATCGGCGGATCGATCAGCACCATCGCGCTAATCAGCTGCGGATGCTCCGCCGCGAACGCCGCAGCTATCCGGCCGCTAAGCGAGTGACCGACTAGAATGGGCCGCTGCGCATGGCCGGACAAGCTGTTCATAACGGCAAGCAGATCATTCGTGTAATCGCGAAGCGTGTAACCCTCTTCCGGCTTGAACGATTCGCCTCTGCCCCGCAAGTCGACCGCTACGCAATAAAACGATTTCGGCATCAGCTTCATGACGGGAAGGAACGACTTCGCGTACTCGGTGATGCCATGCAGGAACACAATCGGTTGCGCCCGTTTGTCTCCCGATACGATATAACGAAGCTCACCTTCCAACGTCTGAATCTTCACCGACTCATAGGCGAATCCATCCTCATCCATGAAGCGATTACCTCCAGATTCAACATCAGGCTCATGCATGCTCAAGCCCTTTGACCGTAATTTTATGTTCCTTCAAATAGGAGTTGTATCGCTTGGCCAGCCAGCGGTTAAGCTGAGGCAACGTACGTTCCAGCGCCGCATAACGGCCGCGGCTCGAAAGTCTCGCGTACATCCCCTTCTGAATCGCCGCGTTCGCGGCAAGATCCTGCTCATTGATCTCCATCACGCTGTCATTAGCCAGCTTGTAGCGCTCTTCGAAGTCAGGCAGCTGCGTCGTTTCCTTCGGATAACAGAGTCCTGCGCGGAACAGAATCTGACCCGGTCCTTGCGGCAATATAATGTTCCAGAAGATTTGATCTGGCAGCAAACCAAGCGTCAGCATAGGCGGCACGGCAGCAATCGTCATCTTGCTGCGCTGCTCCTCCGACAAGGTCGGAATGATCGGGAAGATCGCCTTCTGATCGGGCGAGAAGCCCGCGCCCTCATGCGTGAAGCCCGTTGGGTGCATCACTTGTCCGTCCCCGTCCTCAAAGTCGATGAATCCGGCAAGCTTGCCCGGCGCGAAGTCATGCGGACCGCTGTGCAAATATGTCGTATGGTACGGCTCTAGCGAGCTTTCGATCATGATTTTCCAATTCCACTTGCAATCCTCTACATCTACGAACGGCATCGCAATCATGTCGTTTACGTTATAGTTCTTCATCTCGTCGTCCAGCTTCTTAAGCGTAGGCGCAAGCGGCGCAGCATCCTTATCAAAGTTGCAGAAAATAAATCCGTTCCATATTTCCGTCTTCAACTGCGGAAGGCTATGATCATGGCGCAAAATATCGAAAGGCTCGATGCGGATCATCTCCGGAGCCGACACCAGCTCTCCCGTCTGATCGTAGGTCCACCAGTGCAGCGGACAACGGAAGTTTTTGCAATTGCCGCTGCCCTCGGCGACAAGATGACCCCGATGCTGGCACACCGCGGAGATGACATAGATGCCGCCGTCCTTGCCGCGCGAGACGATAAGCGGATCGTCCTGAATCGTAATGGTAAAGTAGTCGCCCACGTTCGGAATTTGGTCTACGCGCCCTACGCATAACCATTCGCGGTAGTAGATTGCCTCTTTTTCGAATTGATAGAATTCCTCGGAGGTATAGATCTCTGCCGGCATGGAACGGGCTTCCTTCGTCTCTAGCAAGGATGGTGCGATGTCTTCCAAGATAGATAGAACGGTTTCTGATGGTTTATATTTATTCATAGTAGTCCCTCCAAGGCTCATTTTTTTCTACGGACGCTTAAACGCCGTGGAACTTGTACTGCTCGGGAATGAACGCTTCCCGCCGCTCCAGCAATTGCTCGGCTGCATACTGCCCGGCCTGCCTCACCTGTTCCTCATCCACCGTTGTCAAGACGCGGTCTTTCATCAGCAGCTTGCCGTCTACCATCACATTTTGCACGTCGCTGCCCTGTGCAGAGTAAACAAGATTGCTGACAATATTGTTGTATGCCTGCGTCAGTACTGGAGTCAGATGCAGCTTGCGGAAGTCGACCGTAATAATGTCCGCCTTCTTGCCAAGCTCGATCGAGCCGATCTCACTATCCTGTCCGAGCGCCTTCGCGCCGTCTATCGTCGCCATTCGCAGCACTTTATCCGCCTTCATCACTTTCGCGTCGTAATGCCTTACTTTCTGCAGCAGAGGAACGTACTTCATTTCCTCCATCATGTCGAGATTGTTATTCTCCTTAACCCCATCCGTACCAATGCCGATTGTAATGCCTCGCTCCGCCATCTCGTGGATCGGCGCAATTCCTGATGCAAGCTTCAGGTTGCTGACAGGACAATGCGCTACAGCCGCACCAGTCTTCGCCATTAGCTCCATTTCGCTTTCCTGCATCCATACACAGTGGGCAAGAACGGTGCGCGGACCTAGAATACCCCGGTCGTAAAAGAGCTCCACCGGCCATCTGCCGTAGTTTTTGTACACTTCCTTCGCCATCTCGATCGATTCTTCGCCATGCGTATGAATGCCTGTGCCCATTTTCTCCGCAATTCTCGCCGCTTCGCGATACGCCTCCTCGGTACAATACGATAGATGCTCCAAGCCAACCCATACATGAATCCGCCCCTGCGCACTCCCGTTCCGATCTTCGATCAGCCGAATATTGCTCTCCAGCGTTTCAAAATAATCGTAGCCCGGACGATCCGCCACATACGGCGCGAACACCGCACGCACGCCTATTTCGTCTGCCGCATCGGCGCACCGATGAACGTGACGATACATATCAAGCACGCTCGTCGTTCCAGACTTAATCCCTTCCGCATAGCTGAGTCTTGCAGCCGCATACGCCTCTTCCTGCTGCAAGGCGCGATGCTTCGGATCGACATACCGGTGCAGCCACTCGAACACCGGCAGGTCCTCGGCCGTCCCTCTAATCAAGCCGGAGTGAAGATGAAGATTAACGAGACCCGGCATAATGACTTGGCCTGCAGCATCCAATACCTCTACGCCTGCATACTTGCTTAGCAGTTCCGCAGACGGTCCGATATCGGCAATTCTCCCGTTCTCCACAAGAACCGCGCCGTCTGTCAGCATGTCATCGTTGTTATTCATCGTCAGCACAATTCCGCCTGCAATTAACCGCGTCTTGCTCTCCATTCTCATCGCCTCCGCATTCTAGATCCTGCACTTATGAAATAAACTCGGTCGTGAACGCCTTGCTTGCATCAAGCTCCTTCTCGATCACTTTCCCATCCAACATTTGCTTCGCAAGCGTCTCCCATCTTTCAAGCGACATATAACCTACGCCATGCTCCGCTGCATCGCCTGTCCAGATTAAGTCTATCGCCGCTTCCGCGCCGTACTTCAACCATTCCAGCGTTGCATCCGGATTATAAGTTTGAATGAACGGATTCACTTCCTCGTAATTGTCCTTGTAGAAGTTCCAGCCTTTGAGCGATGCATCGACATACGCTTTAACGATCTCAGGGTTTTCTTGCATATATTTCTCCGTCGTAATAAGCATACAAGCATAAGGATTATAGCCCGTTGCATCGGCAATCAACATGCTGCCGAAGTCAACGCCTTCTTGCTGCAGCGTATACGATTCATTCGTTACATACCCTTGCGTGTAAGAGGACTTGTCATTGATGAAGTTCGCCATAGAGCCCGTATACGCAACTTCCTTCACGCCCTTCACATCACGCGTATTCAATATATAGTTCCAGAACGGCTGCCCTGGCAAAATGTAAGTCGTCTTACCGGACAGATCCTCGATTTGAGCAAGCTTATTCTCATTGTGGTACATGAAGGCGATCGGATTCGTCTGCAGCACCGATGCAATCGCTACGATCGGAATACCTTGCGCACGAGCCATCAGCACTTCGTCGGCATGCGCCATAGCGAACTGCGCCTTGCCTGAGGCAACCAGTTGAACGCCCGAAACTTGCGGACCGCCGGATTGAATCGTCATGTCCAATCCCGCTTCTTTGTAGAAGCCCTGCTGCAAAGCCGCGTATTGACCGCCATGCTCCGCTTCGGCGAACCAGTTCGTCACCTGCGTAATCTTCTTTAGTGCCGCAGGTTCCGCTCCTCCGTCATTCGTTCCATTGGAAGCATTATTCATTTCATTGTTGGAGCCGCAAGCCGATAGTACGATCGATACACATAACAACACCATAAGAGCGAGACTGCGTTTTCTGTTCATCTGGTTACTCCTCCGTATTCTCTCGTTAGTTTAGTGTTAGATAATCTAACTTAATATCACCATTATGTTGGAGTGAACCATTCGAAACAATCGATTTACAGTGTTTTTTATATTTTCATAAAAATAATGGAGCCAATTTGTGAAAATGATATATTTTGAGTCAGATAAGTTTACATGATATCAATTGCATATAATATATTAATAGTAAGCAAGCTCAAGCTTCTTCTTTATGTTTCTTGTAGTGCCAGAACACAAGCTTCAGCTTCAAAATATCGTTGAAATTGCGAAACTCAATATGCAGCAGCGAATTGATCTTCTCCATCCGATAGGCAATCGTATTCCGATGAACGAACATCCGCTTAGCTACCTCGTTGATCTGCCCGTCATATTCCAGGAATAGCTCCAGCGTGCGGATCATCTCTTCCGAATGCTGCAGCGGGCCAAGGAATTTGCTGCTGTAGGAAGCCAGCACATCATCAGGGATATATTGCAGCAGGCGATATACTTCTAAATCCTCGTCATAAAAAACCGCCCCCGGCATCTCGGTCTGCTGAACGGTTTGTTGCGTATTGACACATTCCGCATAGGCATCCTTTAACTGCGACGCTTGGTTCTTGATCCTGCTCATGTAGAACCTCGGCTGCAAACGCTCTGATCCGGGACCGCTGAACAGCGCCGCCAAACATTCTCCGAGCGCACGATTCTCGCTTTCAGGCAACGACGCTAACGAATAGAGCGATAGAATTGTTTTGCCAATCGGGATATGAATCCCTTTGTAGGCAGCCAGCTCAGGCGCGAACTCCAGCTTCTCATGCACATCCCAGAACGCGTCTACCTCTTGGTCGTTCACCGTTGCAAGCACGCAGCGGTATTGATTAAGCGGCAGCGCAATCCCGTATTTATCGAGCGATGAGAGCAGAACAGCCAGCGGCGCGCGGCTCTGCAGGTACATCAGAAGATCGGTTACCCATTCCTCCCGTTCCCCTTCACCTTGCCGTTTCTTCCTTCCCATGTAGCGCGACAGCAAGTCGCCGGCGAGCACGAACACGCCGTCCTCGTCCTTCATCACCTGCGACTTGCCCGGTACGACCATCAAATAACCGTACAACGCATCCCCTTGCTGAAGCGGAACTTGAAAGTATCTTGTCTCCTGCGAGCCGCACCATCTCGTCCCTTGCGCAGCGGTGAGTCTCGGCCGCCAGAACGACTCCTCCCAGCCGCTCGTATTGAACAGCAAATGGCCGCTTCGGCTAATAACCGCTACCGGATATTCAAGAATATCCGACAGCGTATTGTACACATCCTGCTCCGCAGACTGGCTTAACGCGAGTTGGATAAGACTCTTTTGCTTCGTAAGAACAAGATTGAGCCCCTTCACCTCTTCACCAAGCGACGTCGTATATAGGCCCTTCATCATATCTGAAAAGGTATATTCGTAAGGCAGCTCGATGAGAGGAAAGCCAAGCTCATTCGCTTCTTCGATAAGATGCTCAGGAATGACCTCCCAGTAACGTCCAAGCTTAATACCAAGCGCCGAGCATCCGCCGGCATGCAGCCGGCGAATGAGATCAATCGCCGCCTCCGGGTAACCTTTGAACACAAAAGCCGATGTCAGCAATATTTCCCCGTATTTCAGCCAATTCACGATATCCGGCGCATCCATCACGTTAACGGAGCGAATAATTCGCGTGAGCCCAGCCTCTCCAGCAACAAGCTTTCCATGCTGTAGAGGAAAAATGGATAATGCCTGTTCGACGGTCATGTTCATCCCTCTCACCCCCAAGCTTAGTTGCGATTGCATCCTCAGAAACTCGTATAACCTCCGTCAGCGAACATCGCACTTCCCGTTACGAATGATGCCGCGTCACTGCTTAAGAACAGAATGCAATTGGCAATCTCCTTCGCATCGCCCAGCCTGCCAAGCGGATGCATGGCGATCAGATTCTCGATCGTTCCTTGCGGACCGCGCTGTCCGCCAGCGAATTGCCTGCGCAGCAGAGGCGTATCGATCGCCCCCGGACAGATCGCGTTCACGCGCACCCCTAGCGAAGCCGTCTCAAGCGCAAGGCTGCGCGAGAAATTAACAACCGCCGCCTTCGCAGCCGTATAGGCGGTGAACGATCCCGCGCCAACAACCGCAAGCTGCGACGCTGTATTGACGATATTACCCTTCGACGCCCTCAGCCATGGCATCGCCGCCTTGCTGCATAGATAGACACTCTTAATATTTGTGTCAAACACAAGATCCCAGCTTGCTTCAGTCATATCTTCAAGCCCTGCCACAAGCTCAATGCCCGCGTTGTTGACGAGCACATCCAGTGTGCCCCACTCCCGTTCCAGCTTCGCGAAGGCAGCGTCGATCTGCGTTGAGTCCGTCAAATCAACAGGAATCTGCCAGACGCGCCCCTCTTTCGTTTCGGTCTCGTATTTCTTATCGAATACAGCGACGTCAGCGCCGCTGTCCGCATAAGCCCCAGCTGCAGCGAGTCCAATTCCTGACGCCCCGCCGGTTATGAGTACTTTTTTCCCTGAATAGTTGTAGGTAACGCTCATTAGAATCTCCCTCTTCCGTTATAAGGTGTTTATGATTAGGTGAAACGGAGTTCCTTCCACTCGGAGCGGCACGGATGGCCGATCGTGTAATACATCGTTCGACCCGTTATATCCCACAGCAGTCCGCTCATCGTTTCATGCGGCTCAGCCGCATTCGACCGCCCCTTCACCAATCCATGCGCGCATATGCTGCCCGGCTCATCTCCCGCTCCCCGGTGCATCGATACAAGCAGCTTCAAGCGATCAATGACTTCGGCAGAAGTGATATCCCCCTCATCCCGCTTCAGCTCGGCGAGCACACCTTCCGCTTGCTCCAGTCGTTGCTCGCGATCCTTGCGTGTCGTTTCCGCCATGCGTCCCTGTTCCTCCTGGAACAATAGAAAGGATTGATTGCTTCGTGCAACGTAGCCCGTATCGGATGCATCCTGCAGCGCCACCTTGCCTCTGCAGTGCTCGAAAACATAGATAAAACCGCTGGCGTCAGCGATCACATGATTACCGCCAACCGGCGCGATAACATCGCCAAAGGCTTGCTCGAACATCTGCCTCGCTCCCGGAGCGTCGGCACATTTGCTAAGCGCCTCAGCTTGCACGATACCTCGCAAATCCCCACCCCAATGCGGGTTTCCCATCACCGCTGGCGCGGGAGACGACTCCGAAGGTGTTTGCGCATCATGACCATTCTCTACATAATCAAAATAAGAGCTAATAAGCGTTAGTCCAGCTCTGTTCATCCCGGCATTCACGCCTTGCTGCGGTACAAGGCCGTAAGCTAACGAATCAAAGCCGCCCGGCCTGTTCAACTGGCCATGCCAGAAGCCCGTCCACGGCGAATCGGAGGTTTTGAAGCCAAAGACGCGCCTCTTGCCGTCATTACCGTTGATAACAATCGCACCAGTCGTACACATTGCAGTCACCTTTTTTCCACTAAAATGAGAATCAGAGCATAAATACATAAGAGAGCAGACTTATGTTAGTCGACATAAGACCACTCTCTCTTAAGGAAGGCAATGTTAATGCTAGGACTTCATCGCCGATTCATGCCACGAGCTGAGCAGTCGATTCGATAGCGCATTAACAAGCAAATAGAACACAATGCCGAGAAGCGACGCCGAGAGGCCGCAAGCAAATAAATATGGCGTCTGCAACCGTGTTGCCGCAATCGTAATGCCATAACCAAGCCCGCCGTTACCTCCGCCGATTCCCGCAATATATTCGCCAACAATGGCGCCGACAACCGCGAGCGAACAGGATATTTTCAGACCCGCCAATATATACGGAAGCGCCGCAGGAATACGAAGGCGAATGATCGTTTGCAGCCTCGATGCGTTGTATAGGTGAAACAGGTTTTTCATATTCGTATCGGTCGAGTTCAGACCAATGAGCGTATTCGATAGAATCGGGAAAAAACTAATGACAAAAGCAATCATAACGATGGCATTAACCCCTGCGCCGAGCCAAATCACGATGATCGGCGCAATCGCAACAACCGGGATTGTCTGAAGGATGATCGCGTAGGGATAGAAGCTTTTTTCAATCAGCTTCGACAATGACAATAAAATGGCCGATACGATACCGAGTACGACGCTGATCGCAAATCCCAGCACGGACTCCAGCACTGTCGTCGAAACCGAAGACAGAAGATTGCCCCAATTATCCTTCGCCGCGACGAACACATCCGACGGCTTTGGCAGCAGGTACGAAGGTGTGCCTGCGAGCGATACGATCAATTCCCATGCACCAATGGCAACGATAAATACAACGATTGGCGGAGCCATCTGCAGCAAGAGACGAATCACAGGTTTCTCTCTCCATGTTCCGTTACCGGTGTCCACAGACTGTTCCGGCGGAGAGCTCGATAGGTACGATTCATTAGCAGCCATAGTCATTCATACTCCTCTCCGGATCTGGAATCATGATGTACGATTAATGCTTAAGCGCAGCCGATACTTGGCGAATATATTCCACGAACTCCGGCGTCGTTCTATATTCTTCATTTCTCTCGAAGGAGCTTGGAATTTCGATAATATCGGATATTTTGCCGGGTCTTGGCGTCATGACGACAACTCTGGAAGACAACGCCACGGCTTCGAACACGTTATGCGTAATAAACAGCACCGTCATCGACTTCTCTTGCTTCCAAATACTCAACAGCTCGTCCTGCAATGTCTGACGCGTAATCTCATCCAGCGCGCCGAACGGCTCATCCATAAGCAACAGCTTCGGTCTCGAGATAAGCGCCCTTGCAATCGACACACGCATTTTCATGCCTCCAGAAAGCTCGCGCGGCAGAACCTTCATGTGGTCTTTCAACCCAACAAGCTCCAACACTCTCTCGCCTTCAGCTTGTCTCTCTTTTTTCGATATGCCTTGCAGCGTTAAAGGGAGCGTCACATTCGAGATTAAGTTCGTCCAAGGCAACAGCGTATGCTCCTGAAACACGAATGAAATATCGTTATGCCTAAGAGCCTCCTTCGGCGTCGTCCCCATAACGGTTAACCTACCTTCCGTTGGAGCCGTTAGGCCGGCAATCATATTGAATATGGTAGACTTGCCGCAGCCGGATGGTCCTACGAAGCATAGAAACTCGCCCTCGCCTACTCTTAAGCTTGCTTGCTGCACCGCGACAGTTCCGTTCGGGTACTTTTTCCCTACATGCTGCAGCTCGACAAGCAGCGGACTTGCCGATCCACTATGAAGACGATTATTCACAACGCTTAGCTCCTCATGCACGATCCCCATCTCTGTCAACCTCCCGTCAAAATCACTCTCGATCTTCCTACGCATCGTTCGCTAATCGCAACTATATGTTATGTATTATAACATCAATAGTAGAGTTAGACACTTTCAAACGGGGAATAACTATGATTTTTATAATTGGATTGTGGGATTATACAAAAAAAGAGTGAGTTCGAGCATGTGAATGGGGATGTATGTGATGTTATATGACACATATTTTATACGAGGTAGAATCGCAACAATAACGTCTAGTTGGCGTCAAACCTATTAACTAACTTTTGGAGGTTCTATCTATGCAGTTAAGAGGGCTTGTCATCGCCTGCGCCTTATCTATTGTACTAAGCGGTTGCAGTATGAACGAGGATCAAACGAATACGAATGCGGATACGAACCAAGCAACAGCACCGCAAGTCACACAGAAGAGTTCCACGGAGCAGGCCACTGGTTTCGATGAAGTTCAGGCGGTAGCGGCTGTGCTTAAAGAGATGCCTGAATTCCCCGAAGCCGGACAAGCCAAGCAAATAGAGGTCGCGGCGGGAGGCAAAGAGCCCGGCACGAAGGTGAAGGGAACGCTCGCCACTACCGTGGCCGCCTCGTCCAATGCCGGCACCTATACAGTAACGCTCACCAAAAACTTGGAGTACACCATCAATGACGAGAAGCTTCGCGGCTACTGGATCTATGAAGTAACACCCGAGGAGACTCGCCTCGTCGAGAGCAACGACAACACAAGTCTCATCGAGACCGTAAAATAACCATGGTCTACCTCTACACCCCGCAATCGCCAATACTCCCATTGAAAGTTTGTTTTTCCCTCATATCCGACTGCCGAGCTACAGCTTATACTAATCGTAATTTGTAGCAGCGAATTCCCCATCGGTGTTACTAACATCCATGGCCGCCACGTTTACTGGCGGCCTGTCTGTTGTTCGTCCATTGGCCATTCACAATCCGTCATGAAGGAGCTATCCGCACATGATCCATCCAAACCACAGAGGCAAAACATTAGGTAAGCTGAAGAAGCTAGACGAAGTATATACCTCCCTTATATTCAAAAAAATCGGCGAGGTAGCGGTCGACTATTTCGAAACGGCCGAGCATCGATACGAGGTTCCCGGCGACCGCGAGAATTGGCAGCCTGCCGGCAGCAATCAGTCATGGGGACAGGAATGGAGCTCCGCATGGTTCAAGGGCAGCTACACTATCCCTCATGAGCTCAGCGGACAAAAGCTGTTCATTGCCGCGAACACTGACGGCGTCGAGACGTTCTTCTGGGTAAACGGCAAGCCTAGCGGCATCTACACCCACAAACATGAAGCCGCCAATCGCGGCAATCATCATACGCTGCTGCTAACCGATGACGCTCAAGCTGACACTGCCTTCGAGCTAGCCTTCGAGGCATATGCCGGACATCCGTGCGTAGGAACACAGCCGTACCAGGTGAGCGAGGCCAACTTTTCCGGCCAGCAGCGCTATAATCGAATTTTCCATTCAATTGACGTAATGGTTCGGCGCAACGATGTGAAAGACTTCGTATTCGATCTGCGCACCTTGCTTCAAGTCGCAAGCTCCGGCGCAGTCGATCCTTTCCGCAAAGCCAAGATCGAGAACGCATTGCTCGAGCTATTTCCGCTCCTTACACAATCACCGGACGAAGTGTCCGAGGAACTGTGGCGACCGCAACTGCTCGAAGCAAGAGCGATAATGAAGCCTTTACTCGAGCAGCCAACTAGCAGCTCCGCGCCTACGACGGGTATAATCGGCCATTCCCACATGGATACCGCTTGGTTATGGACACGCGACGAGACGATTCGCAAGTGCGCGCGAACTTACGCAAATGTTCTTAGTCTCATGGAGCAATATCCCGAGTACAAATTCATCCAAAGCTCCGCCTTCCATGCCGAGCTCATGCGCAGACATTATCCCGATATATTTAGCGGGATGAAGCAAAGGATCGCCGAAGGACGTTGGGAAATCAACGGCGGCGTATGGATCGAATGCGACTGTAATCTCGTATCAGGCGAATCGCTCGTTCGTCAGTTTCTTGTTGGTCAACGTTATACAAGAGAACACTTCGGCTATACAGCGGACAGCTTCTGGCTGCCCGATACATTCGGTTACAGCGCGGCGATTCCTCAGATTATGAATAGCGCCAGCGTACGCTACTTCTTAACGACCAAGTTGTCTTGGAACGATACGAACCATTTCCCTTACGATACCTTCTACTGGCAAGGACTCGATGGAACGAAGGTGCTTACCCACTTCAATACGATCCATTGCTGGCCGGATGCCGAGACCCTTATTGACCGAGTATATGCGAATCATAACGCCATCGCGCACAAGCACGTGAACGACAGCCGACTGGTCTCCTACGGCTTCGGCGACGGGGGCGGCGGTCCGCAATACGAAATGATAGAAATGGCAAGGCGCGTCTCCGACTTGGAAGGCGTTCCCCGCAGCGAACATATGACAGCTAGCGAATTCATGCAGCAATTGGAGGAGAACGCGGTTAACCCGCCGCTCCACGTGGGCGAGCTTTACTTCGAGGGACATCGCGGCACGCTTACGCAGATGCACCAGATTAAGCGTAACAACCGCAAGGCCGAACTCGCATTGCGCGACTTGGAGCTGTTCGAAAGCATCACTGCGGTCCATGACGGCTCAGCGCCGGATCGCCCAAGACTCAAACAACTGTACGAGCTTTTGCTCATCAACCAGTTCCATGATATTTTGCCGGGCACATCGATTCCCGAAGTGCATGACCGCGCCATCCAAGAGGTCGGAGAGGTTATCGCTTCCGCTGAAGCCGCATCAACCTCCCTCCTATGCCGTTCCATTAATACGAAGGAGAATGCCGTAACCGCATGGAATACGCTGAGCTGGGATCGTAACGACATCATTGCCGTGAAGGGCATTGCGCCAAACCTATATCCATCGGATCCATCGTTGTTAAGCCAGCGCATTATCGATGCTTACGGCAACGAGAAGCTGCTTATCGGCTGCGCCACCGTACCGGCGATGGGGTCGCTGCTCATACCGCTGAGCACGGGCCATCCATCCGATGCAGCTTCCAGTCCATTCCGTTATGACGAGGCAGCGCAGCAATTAGAAACGCCGCATGCAATCGTACGCTTCGACGCTAGCGGCTATATCGAATCCTTTTATGACAAGTCTGCAAAAAGGGAACTGCGAGGCGCGGGACATCCCCTCGGCGCATTGCTAATGGGCGAAGACCTTCCCGGCGCTTGGGATAACTGGGACATCGACCGCGATATTGAAGGCAAGCTGAAGCTTCAGACAGGACTCGTCTCACGCAGCATCGCAGCGGACGGCCCTTTGCAATTCCGCATTAGCAGCGAGTATCGGATCGGATACAAATCCGCCTTGAAGCAGCAGCTCGTATTCCACGCGAATACCGCCAAAGTCGACTTCGAGACCGTAATCGACTGGCAGGAGCAGCATCAACTGCTCAAAGCAGGTTTCGAGGTCGCGGTGCTCGCCCACCAAGCTAGACATGAGGTTCAATACGGACATGTTGAGCGTCCGACGCATACGAACACTCCTTATAATCAAGGCATGTTCGAGGTTTGCGCACACAAGTGGACGGATCTCTCCGAGAATCGTTACGGCGTCGCTCTCCTGAACGATTGCAAATACGGCATCTCGGTTCACGGATCGGATATGCGCCTCACCCTTCACAAGGGCGGCACCCACCCCGATCCGCGCGGTGACGCAGGCGTCCATGCCGTCACCTATTCGTTCCTGCCGCATGCAGCAGGATTCAGCGCCGAATCCGTCATACGACCGGCATACGAGCTGAACGTGCCGACGCTCGCGAACCAAGGAGCCGCGCCGAGATCCGGCGACTCCTTCTTGTCCGTCGACGCTACGAATATTATTATCGAAGCGGTCAAACCGGCCGAAGACGACGATGCCATCATCGTCAGACTTTACGAGGCGGAACGTTCAGCCGTATCCGGCGCAACATTAACTTTCGGCACCGCACCAGTACGCGTAGCTGCTGCCAACATACTGGAGGAAGAGCTGTTAGACCTGCCGATCATCGACGGCCATTCCGTCTCGCTCGACTTCCGCGCCTTCGAAATCAAGACGTTGAAAGTCTATTTCTAAACAAAGAAGCAGAGCATCGGCGATTTACTTCCCGCCTGCTCTGCTTCTATTGTTCAACCCGAAAGATCGTCATTCTCAACAAGTCCATCGCGTTAGACAGCTGCCCCAACTCTTCGCCGGACAACCCCCGAACGCGTTCGCCCATCCAATCCTCCATGTGAGCAAAAGCATTACCCATCAGCTTCTCGCCTTGTTCCGACAGACGAACATACTGCTTCCTCTTGTCATCATCCGCTTCGTACTTCACGCACAATGATTTGTCGCTTAGCTTCTTAAGCTCGCGACTCGTATTGGGCATGGACATATCCTTGCACTCGCTAATTTCGCTAACCGTTACCGGTTGCGATACCGCTATAAATTCAAGGATTCCGTACTGGGCAGGCGTTATGTCTTCTATTGAAACACCCTTCGTTACATCATGCTTCATCTGGTGAACATCCGTGATGAACGCAACTAATTGTTGAAACAACATCTTCTTATCGACTTCTTGCGCCACTTCGAAATCACCTCTTACTGCGTACAATATCAAAATCATTGTCATAAAACAATTATCATTTGACAACTATCAGTCCCATATGTTACCTTTTTATTATCATATGATAACTATTGAGGTGATCAGTCCATGAAAACATTAATCATTTATACCCATCCCAATCATGAGAGCTTAAGCTACGCTTTTCTCCAAAAGACGCTTGCGGGCATTGGCGATAACCCAATAATCGAGGACGTTCAAGTACTGGATCTTTATGCGGAAAATTTCAATCCCGTCCTCGTCTTCAATGCGAACAAACGCAGACGCGACATGCACGCCGACCCGGCATTAGCCAGGTATAGGGAGCAACTGCTATGGGCAGATAAAATCGTGTTCGTCTATCCGATCTGGTGGGGACGGCCTCCTGCCATGCTGCTCGGTTTCATTGATCAAATGTTCGCTTCCGGCTTTGCCTATCGGGATACGGGAGGGCTTCTGCCCGAAGGCTTACTGAAAGGAAAGTCAGTCGTATGCATCTCCACCATGAAAGGACCGGCCTTCTATCCGCTTTATTGGCTGGGCAACTCGCACAAGATTCTCATGAGAAAAGCGCTGTTCCAATATGTCGGCATCAAAAAAGTGAAGTTTTTCGAATTTGGCAGCATGGAGAGCGCGAAAGGACGGCACGAGCAGAAGTTGAACAAGGTGTATCACTATTTCAGATCGTTAACTTCCTAGCAACTCCTTATTGAACAATAGCCGGAGCCAACAAAAAGCAGCCGCTGCTCCGAAGAGCAACGGCCGCTTAACGTGTTTATTATACATTCTGAGGCAGGGCGCCTACGAACTCCTGCTCTTTGTATGTGAAGTAATCTTCCAATATCGTCCCACGATCGTCGAGGAACAGCTGCTCCGCTACCGAAGATGCCACCTTCGGCACCCCGAACCGCATGCCCGACAATGCGGAAGCCGAAACTCCGAAGCTGATGAGCGCGGAGTAGCTGAAGGTGAACAGGCCATGCAGCAGTTTCTCCCCCTCTTCACTCCGGCTTGTGAAAGCGAAGCCGGGGCTCAAGTAAGGATGCGCATCCAGAACCGCACTCGCCACCTCCGCAGGCGCTTCATATCGATCGCCCCAACGGGCAATGTGCCGCTCCACCAGCTTCAATTCCGGACGATAAGCCGGATCCGTCAGCAGCCCTGTGCTAATAATAAGAAAATCAAATGAGTGCTTGCCTTGCGGCGTCGTTACGATCGCTTGATCTCCGGATTCCTCAACAGCCAACCAAGGCGCTCCGAGATGCATGCGGAATCCCGGCCATGACGCCGCCCTCTCGAACGTATCGTTTGTCGGCGGCTGGTTATGCTTGAAGAAATGCGCCATAACCTCGTATTTATCGCAATCCTCGAGCGCCGCGAACCGCTCGATCATGCCCGATCCTTCCATCTGACGGATTGGATTAATTCGCGGAAGCTCCTTGCGGCGTACAAATACATGTACTTCTCCGGCACCTTCGGCGAGCGCGAAGTTGGCGTTATCAAATGCCGATGCGCCGCCTCCAAGTACAGCAATCTTCTTCCCTTTAAGCGCTTCGAAGTCAATTCGAGCCGATGTATGCGCGTAAAGCGTCGGCGGCAGGTTCTCCGAGATCATCTCCGGCACATGCCATTCGCCTCCGCCTTGGATTCCTGTCGCAAGAATTACTTTTCTAGCAAGCAGCGTATCCGATATGGCACCGATTCCCTCAACATGAAGCTGGTGTATACGGTCCTCCACTGGCTCTATTAATCGAAGCTTAACTTCATTAACGACAGGCAAACCAAGCGTTTTGCGATACCAGCGCAAGTAATTCATCCAGTCGCCGCGCGGGATCTTATCCACCTTCGCCCAACCTTCTACCCCATGCTGTGCTTCCCACCAAGATCGGAACGTCAACGAAGGAACACCCAGATCAACGGATGTCAGATGCTTCGGCGTACGAAGCGTCATCATACGCGCATAGGTTTCCCATGGCCCTTCATAGCCTTCCGGGTTTTCATCGATCACCAATATATTAGATACGCGTTCGCGCAATAACGCGAAGGCGATACTTAAGCCGCTCTGCCCGCCGCCAACAATGACAACATCATACACATGCCCTTCCGAGTGACTGCGTGATCGCACCCAGTTCGGACCTCCATAAGCGAGATAAGATAGATCGGTTGCTACTCGTTCATTTAATGCTTCCAGACTCATATCATCACACCTTTCTTCTGGCTGCCACCCTACACTCAACCGACAACATTCGCTCACCAACAACTATGTTATGTTTTCGAACACGTTGTGTTACGTTGATGTTTATTCTATCTTATCTAGCTCGTCTTTGAAAGATTCCATACAATTTTCATAATCATGCATAAAATTAACGTGTTTTATTGTTCATCATGACCATATGCTCCCTCCTCGAAAAAAGGGGTTGACGACTTTAGGAAAGGAGCATATGATAATTCCAAATCCGATAACATACATTGGAATAGTATTAATTGTTCACCAGGCTACTGGAAACAATCACTTTGTTGATTGCTTCCGGCGGCCTTTTTTTATGACTAATTTTCAGGAGGAATGAATAATGAGCGAAGCAATCAGCAGCCGAATAGGGTTGGAGATTAAGGCGGACGTACTCGTAATCGGTGGAGGTCCGGCCGGTGCTTGGGCCGCGATCTCTGCTGCAAATTCTGGAGCTAGCGTCGTGCTGGCCGATAAAGGGTTTTGCGGATCTAGCGGCGCGACCGCCCCTTCCGGCACTGGCGTGTGGTATATCCAGCCGGATACCCAGCTCCGTACCGAAGCCAAGCTAAGCCGATACGAGCTTGGCGGCAGGTTGGCCGAGAACGCTTGGATGGACAGAGTGCTGAACAAGGCGTTCGAGCGAATGAACAGTCTCGCCGTATGGGGTTACCCGTATCCGGAGAGCGACGATGGAACGGTGCATGTTAGAGGGCTGCAAGGTCCGGAATATATGCGGCTAATGCGAAAGCTTGCGCTTAAAGCCGGCGTGAAAATATTGGATCATAGTCCCGCTCTCGAACTGCTCGCAGACGAGCATGGTGTCGGAGGCGCAAGAGGTATCCGGACGCAGACGAACGAGCCATGGAGCGTGCGCTCAGGCGCGGTCGTCATCGCTACCGGCGGCTGCGCTTTCCTCAGCAAAGCGCTCGGCTGCAATGTCCTCACCGGTGACGGTTACCTGCTGGCCGCGGAAGCCGGCTCATCGTTCTCGGGTATGGAATTTTCCAACGCCTACGCCATCGCGCCAACCTTCTCCTCCGTTACGAAAACAGCTTATTACCGCTATGCTTCGTTTTATTACGAAGATGGCACGGTCGTGGAAGGCGCCGGCTCCCAGCGCGGTCGCTCGATCATCGCGAAGAACCTGCTTCAGGGAAAGCAGGTCTACGCAAGGCTCGACCAAGCCCCCGAAGATATTAAACCCGCGCTGCGAGTCGGCCAGACGAACTTCTTCCTTCCGTTCGATCGCCTTGGAATCGATCCTTTCACGGATATGTTCCCCGTCACCTTGCGTCTTGAAGGTACCGTGCGCGGCACCGGGGGCATACGCATTGCGAACGAGTCATGCGCAACCGACGTGCCCGGACTATATGCGGCCGGCGATGCGGCGACGCGCGAATTAATATGCGGCGGCTTCACAGGCGGCGGAAGCCATAACGCGGCTTGGGCGATGTCCTCTGGCTCTTTCGCCGGGCAAGGCGCTGCCGAATATGCCTTGCAGCTTGGTGCGGCGGCACATACAAGGAGCGTTGCAGGCTTATCTTCCACAACGTTGACGAATCAGAGTACGGATTCCTCCGCTGCCGCCGCTAAGCTGTCTGAACGCATTGAAGCCATACAGGCGGAGACTCACCCCTACGACAAAAATCTATTCCGTACCGAGCAAGGACTCACTTCCTCTCTCGAACGTCTGGATCACTTGTGGAAGGAAATTCGGAGCGAGCCGATCACCTTGAACACCTCCGCTTACAAAGCACGCGAGGTTGCAGCCATGACGGCCACGGCGCGGCTCATGTACCGTTCTGCCAAGGAGCGCACGGAAACAAGGGGCATGCATAAACGCGCAGACTTCCCCGCCCTCGACCCTAATCAGCGATACCGGCTAATCAGCAGCGGCTTGGACGAGATCAAGGTCAGAACAGAGCAAGTATCAGAGGAGGCTGTATCGGTGTGATCGAGATCGTAAGTGAATCCAAATGCATCGAGTGCAATCTCTGCGTATCCGTTTGTCCGACGAATGTTTTTGACCGCGTGGAAGGCGGTATTCCCATTATCGCAAGACAGAGCGACTGCCAGACCTGCTTCATGTGCGAACTTTATTGCCCTGCCGATGCGCTATATGTGTCACCGGATGCCGAGGAGAAATCCGTTCTGTCCGAAACAGAGCTGGAGAGCAAAGGGCTTATCGGCAGCTACCGCGAGCAAATAGGCTGGGGACCGGGGCGTACCCCAATTACCAAACATCCTCTCATGCTTCGCAGAGGTTAACCCTCTATTTTTCACTCTAGAGAAGAAAGAAGGCTGGCGTTGATCTATGAGAAAACGTTCGTTATTGATTCTAATTTTGCTTATCCTCTCCCTTTCTCTGGCAGCCTGCGGTCAGGACTCCGATGGCACGGAAGAGCCAGCGTCCAGCGAGAAGCCGGTCACCTTGAAGTTCTATGTCAGCGGTTTAACCTTCACCGACACTGAATTCAATACGATGATCGCCGAACCGGTTAAGAAGAAATTCCCTCATATTACGCTGGAGAAAGTCGTCACGCCGGAAGGGCAAAAAATCGATAATCTAGTGTCGGCCGGCACCGTTCCCGATATTATCTACGCAAGCGCTGGAAGCTACTACAACTTCAAGCGTCTTGGCATTCTACAAAGTCTTGACGAATACGTCGACAAATACAAGCTAGACCTAAACCGCATTAAACCGGACATTTTAAACTCCATCAAGGCTTACGCCGAGGACGGCGAAATTTATACGATACCGTTTAACTCGAACGAAACGATTCTGTATTACAACAAGGATATTTTCGATAAATTCGGAGTCCCTTACCCGCCAGATGAACAGATAACATGGGAAGAAGCGCTTGCGATCGGCCAGCAGCTAACCCAGACGAAGGACGGCGTCAATTACATCGGGCTTGAAGTTGCCGCAGGTCCGGCGTACATACAGAGCAGCCTCGCTTTAGGCACTCTTGATCCGAAGACGGGAAAAGCAATCGTGAACACGCCGGAGTGGGAGAAAGCTTTCACCTTTCTCAAGAAAACGTTCGAGGTAAGCGGCTACATTCAAGGCGACACCTACTTGTACAATAAGGATGCGTTTCTGAAGGATCAGATTTTGGCGATGCGCCCCACCTATCTGGCTAATATGGTCGGACCGCTCGAAGAGCTGCGCAAGCAAGGAGAGATTATTAATTGGGACATTGCCCCCGTCCCCAACTTCAAGGAGGCGCTCGGCACGTCGAAGGAAGTCAATATTCACTCGCTCTTCATCTCGAAGACGAGCGAACATAAGGATGAGGCATTCCAGGTGCTGAACTATATTTTATCGGATGAGGTTCAGCGTGTTCTATCCCGGAATGGCCGTGTGCCGTCAATCGTGAATCCCGAGCTGGAGAAGGAGTTTGGTGCTGATATCGAGGCGCTGAAAGGAAAGAAGATCGAAAATATTTTCAAAGCGAAAAGCGTTCAACTCCACGCACCGCATGAATTCGAAGGCGACGTCAGCAAGTTTGTGACCGAGGCTGCTAAAGAGCTTGCGTTATCCGGCATAGACGTTAATACCGCCCTTCGCACGTTGGAGGAGAAAATCAACCAAGAAGTAGAGCGACTCGAGAAAACAACGAAATAAGAGGAAAGGTCGATCGTTTGACGGTCGGCCTTTTTTTTCTTTTCAAGTGGACACGCCTGCATTAGACAGAAAAAGTGGTCGGCCAGGAATGATATCCTGTCCAACCACTTTTACGACTAAAACGCTAACCTACTCCAAGTAGCTATAGTACTCTAAAATATCAACTATATCTTGTTTTTGTTCTTTAGATATAGTGTAGTCAGTAATTTGGTTAGAAATATCTTCGAATCTAACAATGACATCTTCTGTGCTCGCAACCACATTATCAAGCAATTTCTGAGTGTTCTTATTTACATCAATATCAACCAGTTCCGTCATACCAGCACCTAAGAGGTCAACATCATTCGACTTCTCCAGCAGATTGAATTTAAGTTCTTCCAACTCTTCACCTGCTCTTACCTTAATGCTAGTAAATACAAACAGTGCTTTCGAAGCATCTTCCTGATAACCTACACGCAAATACATATATTTACCAGATTTATTAACACCGATATATGGATAAAATACCAGTCCCTTGTCTAGTTCTGAAACAGGAGAAATGAAGGAAATCTTCTCCACTTTATCTTCTTTAATTTCGAATTTGGCTTCAAGCGCAGTTTTCTTCTCTTTGATTTTTGCCTCAATATCTGTCTTAAGCTTAGTATACTCGGCATTTTCTTCAATTTTAATAGCTTTATCTACTGCTGTAATCGCATCAATGTATTTACCTTGTCCTAGCAATGCTTGAGCTTCAGCAAACAATTCTTCATGCTTTTGAGATGCGTTTGCTCCCGTGGTCTTAGAATCGCTGTTATTGGCTGTCTCTGGTGGCGAGTCGCTTAACAAAGCTCCAATTATACCAATCAAGATAAAAACACCGACAATAATCAAAATAATAACTAGACAGCCCGGTCTTTTTTTTGCCTTCACGTTTCACTCAACCCCCTAAAATGTACAAACATATGATTTAATAGTAACATTTTCCTGCATCTCTATCAACTAATAACGACTTAGTATTACAAATTTTGTGCTTGGTTTTTCATTCCATTACACTAAACCTCTTATAACGTGTCGATTCATGTAATATTTTAGCATATACAAAGTTAAATTGTTACATCTATATCAAATATACGATTTGTTGACATAATAATAGTTCACATATACACGATCACAACCCACTAATAGTGAGGCCGCTAAAAAAGCCCTTTAATCAAAGAAGGTACCGTTCCTCAAATACATTGAGGGAGCAGTACCTTCTTTGCTGTATAATCAATGCGACCTTATTGTGCCAAAGGATAATATGCTGCGCCAGATTGACATTCATTTTACAAACCGTGCTTCATAATCCGATAGGCCACCTTAGGCATAAAACGATGCAAATAATAAAGCAGCTTTGTCTTGCCTACATGCAGCACAAGGCGCCCCCTGACCACTCCCGCTATCATCTGATCAGCGAAAGCATCGGCACTAATCTTGCCTTTGCCTCTTCCTCGCACCATATCCGTGTCCACAAGCGGAGGCAGCACATCAAATACGTGTATCGATGATTGCTCCAACTGATACCTAAGCGATCTAGTAAAAGTAGAAACAGCAGCTTTGGTTGCACAATAAATCGCCGCCCCGGATTTCGGAGCGATCGCCAGTCCCGACGACAAGTTAATGATGGCCGCTTCCGAGCGCAATGACAGCATAGGAATCAACAACGAGCATAACCTAACAACCGCTACAAAGTTGATCTCCAGTTCTTGATGAATAGCATCCAGGGAAGGTGGATCCTGATCGAAGCGCGCATGGTATTGAATACCCGCATTATTAATTAGCACAGATAGCTCCGGATGCTCCTCTTTCAGCCATGCCGCAAGCGATAAGCGCTGCTCCTCCACGCTAATATCGCACGCAAAGGCAACCAGCTCCGGAATAGCTCTCCGGGCTGCTTCAAGCTTGCTCGCATCTCGCCCGATGATAATCACTTTATTACTCATACGAACAAGCTTCTTCGCAACCGCGAAGCCGATCCCCGAAGCCCCGCCCGTGATCAATACCGTATGTCCCGTCATCCTCATTCCGTTCACTCCCTCATCATTCATGCGTACACAACTGCTGTCGTCCTCCGACGGCGTTAAGCAATCATATCGCAGTGAAATATGAGCTAATTGTAGCTTCACACGAAGCGAGCTTCATTAACATAGGTTAAGTTTTGGATTGATTGACGATTCGGCTTAGCGAAACCGGACTAATACCCAAATAGGAAGCAATAAAATACTGAGGAATGCGCGCTTCGAGTCCTGGATACTTCATCTTAAACGCTTCCAGCCGCTCTGCCGCGCTCAAGTAAAGCAACTCCCGCTCTCGTTCTTCTTTCTTCTTGTATAACTGCTCCACGCTATGACGCAAGAACCTTTCCCAATGACGGCTCCGGTCCACCAGTTCCAACAGCAGCGTATATGGAATTTCAATGACGAGCGCTTCCTCCAGCGCCTGTATAGAGAAATAGGAAGGCTCGCCGCTAATCATTGCCCCATAAGATGTAACGATATCCCCCTCTAAAGCGAAGCTCTTCGTGAACTCCTTACCATCGTCCAACGTATAGAAAAATCGAAATAAACCCTTTATGCAGAAGTATGCGCAATGAACCGTTTCCCCTGCCCGCACTGCAAAATAGTCCCGTTTCAATTTTCTGACCATCGTCCGCTTCACGAATATCTCCCAATCCTGGTCAGGAACGGCTAATGGCCCCATCAGCTTTTTCAAAGCGTCATACTCTTCCTGATTTTTTTCCACAAAGTTCACCCCGCTTAATCGCGTATGGTTGTTGCAAATTCACTGATATAAAAGATTCGGTTTCCTAAGCCTACCTCCTGCGGACGGTAACATTCGCTTTAATCTGAATTGTACCTTGATGTCATGAGGCAAACTGACTGACAATGTGTAACGAGGGAATGAGTACAAACGACAACCGCAGTTCCAGTCGCCTCCCTACAATAACTTGAAGGAGTGATGGTGTTTGAACAAGATCCATAATAGACAAGAGCCAATGAGAGGTCGTATGGCGCAATCGTAAAATACACCTCTCATTAGGCAATGGGAGGCAAGCAGGCAATGATGTATTTAAAAAACATGATTCGGGGTACGGTAAGCCCTATTCCGTCCGAGCAATTGCTTGAATTATGGGAGCACGATGCAGGTACGCTGAAGTTTTGGAGAGCTAGCAGCAACTTTGTTTATACTTTCGAACGCAGCGGAACACGATATTTCCTCCGTTTTATCCACGAGGAAGATAATACGCCCCAGCAAATCGAGGCCGAGCTTGATTTCATCCTTTATTTGATCGCCCAAGGTTATCCGGCCGCCGCCCCGGTCCGTTCAAAGAACGGGCATTGGTTGGAGACTATATCGACCGAGCATGGGCGTTATTTCGGAACGGTATTCGAACAGGCCAAAGGCTCGCATATCCCCCTCGAGCAAATGTCCGATGATCACCTGACTAGCTGGGGAAAGGCTCTAGCGTCGCTGCATCATTTATCCGAAACGTACCGTCCAGACACAAACTCGCGCAAGAGCTGGGACGATGCTCTGCATTTCATTTCATCGGTCTTGCAGCGTTACCCCGAAGAGACCGCGATTAAGCATGAGCTCTCAAGCTTGCGCGAACAACTCCAAGCGCTGCCAAACGGCGTGGGACATACCGGACTTATTCACTATGATTTCGAGACCGATAATATGTTTTATTCGTCTGATGAGGCGCTTTATTACGCCATTGATTTCGATGACGCGATGGTTCATTGGTTCATGATGGACGTGGCGTCCGCTGTATCCGATCTACTCGAACAAGATAGCGAAGAAGCAAAACAACAATTAGCATTGTTCCTTGCTGGATACAGATCAATTAAACCATTGGACGAATTTTATATAGAACGAATTCCCCTGTTTCAGAAGTTCTCCGATCTCTATTCATTTGCCAGGCTGCTGCGCAGCATCGAGGGAATGGACGAAGCGAGATCACCCGAATGGGCCACTGCGCTGAGAGATAAGCTGTTGCGGATATGCGGTCAAATTCGCGACAGATATCGCCCGGCAGTCAGACTCGCCCCGATCGACCATAGCAATTGGTACGCCTGCTCCTCGCTCGAGGTAACAGAAGAACAGCGAAGCGTATTCCCCAGCCCCGCCGTCTATTGGCTAGCAGAATCCGCTTATTGCGGATTTACTCCGCTGGCTATTTATGCGGGCGAACAATTAATCGGCTTTACCGTTTATGCCGTTGATCCTGACGATGGCGCTTACTGGATTATGGCTTATATGATCGATCACAACTATCAAAATAAGCGCTTCGGAAAAGCCGGTATGCTTGAGCTCATTCATTATATAAAAGAGAAGCACGGTTGCAGCAGCATCACGCTCGGACATCGCCAAAGCAACGAGCGGGCAGCCCGCCTATATGCATCTCTCGGATTCGTTATCGCCGACCAGTCCGAGCAAGAAATCATCCGCAAGCTGCAACTATAATGCCTGACAACCGCCGAGCAATCGGCGGTTGTCTCGTTCCTCGGCCTAAATAATTGGCCAGTCATACACCTTGCTCACTTCTCTAATGACTTCACCGACTAACGATTCATCCTGATGCTTCCCCGGTTCAGCGTTCATCATGACGACAATACCGCTCTTAAGACTCGGAAATGATACCATCTTGCATTGATACCCGACGCCCCAACCTTGCGAAAAGAAGCAAGGCGTACCAGCGGCATCGGGAAGAAAAACGCCTAGGCCCACTCCCGGCGCCGGACCATAACTCGTCAACATTGATCGCGCAAGATCAGGGCGCAATATTGACGCAACACTTCCTTCCCAAGCGCGAATAATCTCCAAGGTCAACGCAGCGAATTCAGCTGGCGTCGTCCATAGGCCTGCCCCCGACAGATTGGGATAGTGCCACTTCTTCCCCTTAACTAGGCAGCCGTTCTTGTCATGCCCTGCTGCTACATTCTCCATAAAACGCGCATTAATATAATCTCCATCTACTGTTTGGCCATCCCAAAATAAGGTACGCTTTAATCCCAGCGGTTCTATAACCAGACTGTTCATTGCACATGAGAATGACTCGCCCGTTATGTCCTCAATGAGTTGCTCCAGAACGGTATAGCCGGCATCCGAATAAGAGAAACGACTATTCGGTACTTGTCTTATCTCTACAGGATCCGAATTATACGCTGTATGTCCCGATAGCAGCTGTTTTGGCGATGGAAGGTCATCCTCCCCATTATGAACATCGAAGCTTCCGTCAGGATCTACGATACCCGCGTGGTGAGCAAGCAGACTCGCTACAGTTACCTTCTCCTGGTTCGTATACGCATTGTCAGGAACCCGCCACGATGTCAAAAACCGATTGACGTCAGACTCTGCATCAAGCAACCCGTCCTGCACTAATCTCAGCACTCCTATTGCCGTCACCATTTTGCTCATTGAGCATGCATGAAAGAGGCTGTCCTCATCGATCGGCCGAAGCCCTCCCGCTTCCAATACGCCCCAACTCTCCGACCACTCCACATAACCGTCTCGAATGACCGCTACTCCAATGCCCGGAACGTTACTCCGCCTCATTCGGTCTTCCAGCTTCAGCAGTTGCCCATCATGCCGTCCCACAGAATCATCCCCTTCCCCAGTACACTGATTGGAACATATGTTCCTATAATTATACCAATGATTGGAAAGGTAATCAATATTCTTACACTGCGATATGGAGACTGAAGCTAAAGGAAATGGAGGCTGTCGATTAACTGTGACTAACCAATATTTGTACGATATATCGTATAAACCAATCTTACGGATAGGTCAAATCAAGGTTTTTGATCGAAAAATCGTATAAAATCATTGAGTGCGTAGATGGATTGACCACTTTTGTATGATAAATCGTATGAGTTTTTACAGATTACATCTTGTTTAACTGGCCTTGTGTGAAAAATCGTATAAATTGAGATCAATAAAAAGGGCTGTCCCAAACGAACATGCCTTAAGACCATGTTCGTTCAGGACAGCCCCTTCGTTTCACTCTATAATGATGAGGAAGCCTCTCTTACAAGCGGAATTAGTAAGTCAGCATCTACAGATTGGCCGCGCTTAAGCTTGATCGTCTTGCGTTCAGGCGGACCTTCGAATAGCCCCTCTGGCAGCGTTAGACCCGTCGTGTTGAAAATAATGAAACTTACCGCATCCTTCGACGTCGATATAGCGGCTGCGTACTTGCCGTTTTTGAGAAAATGCGGCTTCTTATATTGAATACGCAACTGAACATCCGGAATAGCGCGATGAACAACATCGCGCAGCGCCGCGCTAAGCTCAGCGTGCCACGACTCTGGCAATGCTTCAATAAAATCGGTTACTTCTTGATTCATTTCTTCATTCTCCTCCGTTATCGTTAGTCACGCGTCTTATCTCGTCTCGTTCACGATCATCCAAGTTACGCCGAATTTGTCCTGCAGCTCTCCGTATGAAGCGCCCCACGGTTGCTTCTCGAGAGGATACTTCACGACTCCGCCCTCGCTCAGCTTGGCGAAAGCTCCCTTTGCTTCGGCTTCGCTCTCAAAGCTTAGCGATAGGCTCAAGCTTCTGCTGCCTGCCACCGGCTCGAAGGAATCAGACATGAACAGCGTGTTGCCGCCTGCAACCGACATAGCCAAATGCATCACCTTGTCCTTGAATGCCTCTGGAATACCAGGCGTGTGGGCATGCGTCATGACAGATATGACCTCTCCCCCAAGCGCTTGAATGTAGAACTCCGCTTGCGTTCTTGCGTCCTCCGACATTAGGTAAGGGGTTAGCAGTACGTTCATTTTCTCATCAACCTTTCTCATTTCATAGTAGTAGGTATTTCGCTTTCTACTAAGACGACGAATGGAAAGGATTGAAATCGACACGCTTCACAAAAAAATATTTCGACTCGGCTAACCGCATTCCACGGCACGTCTCAACAACAGCTTGCGTTCGCGTTCATTGCGCGTCAGCGAGGCAGCTATCTCGAATTGCTCGCGCGCCTCGGCAGCTCGTCCCAGCTTGAAGAGCAAATCTCCTCTTACGCTCGGCAGCAAATAATAGGTCGCAAGTGCAGGCTCCGCGGCAAGTTCCTCGACCAGCTGCAGTCCGAACGCAGGGCCAAAAGCCATAGCAATCGCAACCGCTCGGTTCAACTCCACAATCGCAGACGGCTGGACGCGCGACAACGCTTCGTAGAGAGCGGCAATGCGTACCCAATCGGTATTTGCAGCGACCGTCGCCTGGGCATGACATGCAGAGATTGAAGCTTGAAGCGTATAAGGACCAAGCAGTCCTCCAAACGCCCGGGCTCGCTCCAGCGCCGCTAAGCCGCGACGGATCAACAGATGATCCCACTTCGCACGGTTCTGATCCATTAGAAGGATAGGCTCGCCGCCCGTGCCTACGCGGGTTCTGAATCTGGAGGATTGCAGCTCCATAAGCGCGACAAGCCCATGAACCTCCGACTCGCCCGGTGCGATCTCAGCGAGGATACGACCAAGCCTCAGCGCCTCGAGACATAAGGTAGGACGAAGCCACTCGCTTCCCGATGTCGCCGAATAACCCTCGTTGAACATTAAATAGATAACTTCTAGAACTGCCGCCAGACGTTCCTTCAGCGCTTCACCAGCCGGAGCCTCGAACCCGACCCGCTCCGCGCTTAATGTTTTTTTCGCTCGAACGATTCGCTGTGCCACCGTAGGCTCGGGAACGAGAAAGGCTCGCGCAATTTCATCAGTCGTTAGTCCGCCAAGCAGCCGCAATGTAAGGGCGACCCGCGCCTCTTGTGACAATACAGGATGACAGGAAGTAAAAATAAGACGAAGAAGGTCGTCGCCGACCTCTCCATCCATAGCTTTGTTCACATCATCCTCGGAATACAGCTCGCTTCCGCGTCCGATCTCTTCATATTTTTGATCCCGCAGTTTACTTCTGCGGAGGTTATCAATTGCTCGCCGTTTCGCTGTAGTCATGAGCCAAGCACCGGGATTATCGGGAATTCCCGACACAGGCCACTTCTCCAGCGCAATCACAAGAGCATCCTGAGCCAAGTCTTCGGCGAGGCCGACATCGCGAACCATTCGCGCCAATCCAGCGATAAGCCTCGCCGATTCGATGCGCCAGATTGCGTCTATCGTGCGCCCCGCCAAAGAATCGGTCATTATGGTTTAGTCCTCTCAATCTGATCGCGAAGCGCAAGCTCCTTGGCCAAAGTCTCCGGATCTTCCATCAGATCATGCAGATCGATGACCTGCCTAAGCTCGATCTGACCTTCGCCGAAGCCGTGCGGATCCGGCATCCGAAGCGCCCATTCGATCGCTTCCTCCTTCGACTTCACCTCGATCAGCGTATAACCGGCAATAATCTCCTTCGCTTCCGTGAACGGCCCGTCCGTTATTTTCGGCTTGCCGCCCGGCTCCGGATACGAGATGCGAATACCGCCCGAGCTCGCATGGAGTCCATCTGCCGCAAGCAGTACACCGGCCTTGACCAGCTCCTCGTTATAGCGCTGCATAGCCTCGATAAGCTCTTGGCTGGGCATTGCGCCTGCCTCTGAATCTTTACTTGCTTTGACAATCATCATAAATCGCATGATTCATAACCTACTCTCGATATAATGTGAGGCATCATTACTCTATCAGCCTCCATATAGACGACGAACAGATTGACTCGGAATCGACAACCTCAGTTGCAAGATCCGACTTATATTCTTCTTCATAATACTGGATAATCACATAGGATGCACCATCACCCCTATGAAATAAAAACAAAAGAAGACCGCGGTAGCGCACCTATTGGCTGCCCTACCTCGATCTTCCGACTTCATTAGATAGATTAGATGTCAAAGACAGATTCGCTCTGATCTATGACAGACTGCTCAGCCGGCGTAAGCACCCGGTCGAGAATCAACTTCTCGAAATGCGCGAATCCGCTGTCCTTCACCCGCGGGCGGGCAAGCGTAATCGGAATATCGAGTGCCACTTGCCCCTCATCGATCAGAATGACGCGGTCTGCCAGAGCAACCGCTTCGCTGACATCATGGGTGACAAGAACAGCCGTGAAACCGCGTGTCTGCCATAACCGTTCAATCAGCCGCTGCATGTCAATTCGGGTCAACGCATCCAGCGCGCCTAAAGGCTCATCGAACAGCAGCAAATGAGGATGGCCTACTAACGCTCTCGCAAGCGCAACGCGCTGGCGCTGACCGCCGGATAGGACCGATGGCCACTCCTTAGCCCGATCGCCAAGTCCGACTAGTTGAAGCGCGGCATAGGCCTTCCGCTCCGCGTCCGCCGACTTGTCTCCTGCCAGTCCAATCTTCACATTATCAAGAACGGTCTGCCAAGGCAGCAGCCTTGCATCTTGAAACATAAACCTCGTATCTTGGTTAATGCCGGATACCGGTTCATCCTGTCTCGTCAGCGACCCGGAGGAGATTTCGTCCAGGCCGGCGAGCAGCCTTAGCAGCGTACTCTTGCCGCAGCCGCTTCGGCCGACAATCGCAATGAACTTGCCCGGTTCGATCGATAGATTAAGGTTGCTTAATACCTTTTTCTCGCCGAACCGTTTGAATACGTCTTTCAGATCGATCGATACGCCGTTTACCGCAGTTGCTTCGCCGGAAGCAGTCGGAGCAACCGCTGAGGGTTGCTTACTCGTAGCAGCCTGGGATTTTTGCACCGTCTCCCTCTCTAGTTCGAGCTCTTCGACTGCGGCGCTGCTTTTGCGAAATGGGGATGCCATTGCAGCCATCTCCTCTCCAGCCACTTGGCCATTAAATCCGAAAGCTTACCCAGCAAAGCATACAAGATAATCGCAAGTACGACGACATCCAATTGGAAAAACTCACGTGCATTCATCGCCATATAACCGATGCCGGAATCAGCCGCGATCGTCTCTGCGACAATGAGCGTCAGCCACATGATGCCGAGCGCAAAGCGAAGACCCACGAGAATCGAAGGCATCGCTCCAGGCAAAATCACTCGGCGATAGAGCTGCCATCTGTTTAGTCCGTAAACATTGCCCATCTCGATAAGGCCAGTATCGACGGATCTGATCCCGTGAAGCGTGTTTAGATAAATCGGGAACATAACGCCGAGCGCGACTAGAAATATTTTCGCCGTTTCACCAATCCCGAACCAGGCAATGACGAGCGGAATCATGGCGAGATGGGGGACATTTCGAATCATCTGCAGCGTCGAATCCGTTAGCTTGTCGGATAATCCGATGACACCGTTCAATAATCCAAGAACGAACCCAATACCCGCTCCAATTACGAAACCAATTGCCGCTCTCCATGTGCTAACGGCGAGCGCCTCAATAAGCTTTCCATTAGCCAGCAGCTCGAACGCGGCTCTGACGACCTGGTCCGGCGACGGCAATGTTCGCGTGGAGATCACGCCAGCACTGCTTAACACTTGCCATACAACTACAATGAGTACGGGTATATACCACGGCAACGCGATCGTTGTGAACTTGCGAGCAGAATGTCTCATTTTAACCCTCTCCATTAATGAGCCGAGGCTCTAGGTGTAGGTTTGACAACATTCGCAATAATTTCGCCAAAAGGACTAATAGACGTCGGACCGGGTATTGGCTTCTGATCCAGCGACAATAATGGAAACAGAAGCTCTGCCACCCGATAAGCTTCCTCTAGATGCGGATAACCGGAGAAAATAAACGTTTCGATCCCGAGCGCCTCATATTCACGCATCCGTTCCGCGACAATCTCCGGACTGCCGACGAGCGCAGTACCCGCCCCGCCGCGGACAAGCCCGATTCCCGCCCATAGGTTAGGGCTAATCTCTAGCTGCTCGCGGCTGCCTTCATGCAGCTTCGCCATCCGCTGCTGACCCACCGAGTCGAAGCGGCTGAAGATGCGCTGCGCTTCGGCTATCGTCTGATCGTCGACGTGCTGGATCAGTTTATCTGCCGCTTGCCATGCCTCCTCCTCCGTCTCCCTTACGATAACGTGCAGCCGGATGCCGAACTTGAGCGTGCGGCCTTGGGCTTCCGCAAGCTTCCGCATCTCTGCGATCTTGGCAGCAACGTCGGCTGGCGGCTCTCCCCAGGTCAAGTACACATCAACCTGCTCCGCCGCGATTCCCTGCGCTACCTCCGAGGAACCTCCGAACCAGAGCGGCGGATACGGCTGCTGAATCGGCGGATACAGGACATGGCCGCCCTTCACATGCAGATAGTCGCCTTCGAAATCCACATTCTCACCCGAAAGCTCCCTCCGCCATATTTGGAGAAACTCGCTTGTGAGGTGGTATCGGTCCGTATGGTTCAGGAATAGTCCATCACCGGCCAATTCAACCGGGTCCCCTCCTGCTACCACGTTAATGAGCAGCCTGCCGCCGGATATGCGATCCAGCGATGCGGCCATTCGAGCCGCTAGCGTTGGCGACATCAAGCCTGGACGAACGGCAACGAGAAACTTCAGGCGTCTCGTTGCCGGTACAAGCGAGGACGCAATAATCCAAGGATCCTCGCAAGAAGTACCGGTCGGAAGCAATACACCTTCATAGCCAAGTCGATCTGCGGCAACAGCGATCTGTTGCATGTAATCGGCATCTACAGCACGCGCGCCTTGGCTCGTGCCGAGATAGCGACCATCTCCATGCGTAGGTATAAACCAGAATACATTCATCATAATCACCTTCACCTTTTATTTGTTATTTAAGAATGGCATCGTTAATGTCTAGTTTCTCTGGAATTAGTTCCAGATTGAAGAACGTATCGGCAATTGCCTGCTGCGCCTTAATCAGCTCTTCATCGATCGGCTGCACGCCGTAATTGCGACGGCCTGCCGCCAGCAGCAGCGACTCTACATCGATGCCAAGCTGCGGCGACAGCTTCTCAGCCAGCTCCTGCGGATGATCCTTCGACCAAGCATCGATTTTGTCCGCTTCCTCTAGGAGAATGTCAACGATATCCGGATATTTCTCCGCAAACGTACGAGTGGCTAGATAAAATTCATGATTCGATACGACATCCTTGCCGTCAGCTAATATCGTTCCGCCTGTTGCCGTCTGTGCTGCCGCGAGGAACGGATCCCAGATGACCCAAGCGTCTACACTGCCCTTCTCGAACGCAGCCCGTGCATCTGCCGGCGGCAGAAACTTGACTTCAACATCCTTGTAATCGACTCCTGCCTTCTCGAGCTGCTTCACGAGCAGGTAATGCACGTTAGAGCCTTTGTTCAATACGACCGTCTTGCCCTTCAGATCAGCAACCGACTTGATCGGCGAATCCTTCGGAACGATAATGCCCTCGCTCTGCGGACTAGCCGGTTCATGCGCCAAGTAGACGAGCGGCGCGCCTGCAGCCTGCGCGAAGATCGGCGGCGCTTCTCCCGTATGTCCCAGATCGAGACTGCCTACATTAAGCGCTTCGAGCAATTGAGGCCCTCCGGGAAACTCAATCCATTCGATCTTAATGTTGCGCT
This sequence comes from Paenibacillus sp. YIM B09110, assembly GCF_037167145.1. Classification (NCBI taxonomy): domain Bacteria; kingdom Bacillati; phylum Bacillota; class Bacilli; order Caryophanales; family Paenibacillaceae; genus Paenibacillus; species Paenibacillus sp. YIM B09110. The sequence goes on from NZ_JBANSP010000006.1 coordinate 143,952, forward strand.
CCTCGCTCAAGCGCTTATCAAGCGCTCCGTCTGCCTTCAAAATGTTAATCGTTCCGTACTTCTGATAACCGATCTTGATCGTAATATCTCTAGTCTCCTTGCCCGATGCCCCTTCACTTGCTTTCTCTCCGTTATTGCCGCATGCCGTCACCACCATCGTTAATGCAAGCAATGCCGCCGCCACAAACTTAGAAGTCCCCCACTTTTTTTTCATCATCCAAAACCCCTCTCGTATTCGTTTCTAATCGAATCGTTATAAATAGACAAAGGTCTCCCCACCCGCACCTTCAGTGCGATTAGAGAGACCTCCGGTGGTCCGGTAGCGTCAAATATATAATTAATCCGATGAGTTAACTTGTATTTAACGAAATGATAACATTGACATAAATTGGCGTCAAGAACTTTTTTTTCACTAAATGCTTACATATCCTATATCTCGACTATTTGTTGTATTAGCGGAGCAGTTTGCTCAAAAAGCGCCTCCCTCTACCCCCATCCGTTGCACCTTCCGAAAGCACTGCGAGTATCAGCAAAAAACTTTCCGCCTGCTCTATGACGAGAGAGGCGAAAAGTTCGGCGACTACTAGAAACAGCTATTCAATTCAGCCGATCGCTTTCTGCGAAAATATTGCTAAGGAACAAGTACAATCTGAGTGCTTTGTCGCGATCGAGCACAATCGCATTCTCAGCGGTAAGGTTATTGTCGTCGCCGATGGTTGCGGCAATAATCCGTATTTCGCCAGTCTCTTTGTCGTAGGTCAAGACCGTCTCTACTCTATCTCCATGCGTGCGTGTCGTGGAATCCATATAATCGCAATCCTCCTCTTTCATTTCGGTATACACTATACCTATTCGAAGAGTACTAGATTTACGCCTATTGTTTCGCTAACTTCGCCATCGCCTCGAGGAGCATCATGCCGCTTAGCTGGACGCTCAATTGAATCGGCAGCAACGGAGGGGTCGACCACGACGGGCCGCACAGTTTCAACTCACGATTAAGCCCCTGATCCCGCAGCGATGCGGCATTCGCTTCAATGACTCCGATGATGGCATCGCGTTCTGCCTGCGGAGCTATCTCAGCCATCTGTATGAGGTAACGAATCAAGATGCCTTTGAACAAGCCCGTGTCGTCAATGCCTTCATCCGGCAGCAGCAGCGTCCCGGCATCGCAAAGCTCCGCAAAGCAGGCTCTCGTCGTACGGCAAGCATCCTGCAAGTACGTCTCTTCGCGCGTTGCCAAATATAACTCCACACCCGCTCCGATGAAGACGCCTTGGCAATAGGTAAACTTCCAATCCTTGTCGATTCGTCCGTCGCCAAGCCGGTTCATCCCGTCCCACACGAAACCGCTCGCGGGGTCTACCAAGTTATCGCGATTCCACTTATAGATTCGCTCCGCCCAAGCAAGGTCTTCTGCCTTGCCATAGGCATGATACAGCCTGGCGGCCAGAATGGCGGCAGGCGCGTTGGCCGGGGTGTTTTTGTAATCGAGCTGATCCTTCTTCCACGCCATGCCTCCTCCCATATGACCGTTCCAAGCCGTCTTGATATCCTCCCATAGCTCCAGCACACTTGCCAAATACGGTTCTTCACCAGTTGCTTCATAAGCCCGCAATAGGGCGAGTGCCGTCCACTCCATATCGTCGTAGTAGTTATGCTTGAAGGTGTGGCCATTATAGACGCGAACCCCTTCTGCCAGCTTGCTCAGCAGCTCCCTGTAGCCCGCTTCTCCCGTTCGCTCCAAGCCGTCAATTAGAACATCCATGACATGCGCCTGCCACCAATAATAGAAGTTCTCTTCCCCGAAAGCTTTGACAGGCGGGTACCATTGATTCATCATCGCTAACTCATCGTTCCAGTACCGGTCTCTCAAGGCAGCCTGCGCCTCATTCGCCAAGTCATTCCAGGCCGAAACCAATGGATCGGACAATCCCATTAGGCGAGCGCCTCCTCCCCAATAAGACCGGCAGCGTTCAGTCTCGTCGCCGCCTCGAGCAGCATCGCCGCGCTAAGCTGGACGCTCAGCGTTACAACGCCCTCCGGCTTCGCCGACCAGTCCGGCGAGAACAGCACCGGCTCGCCCGCTTTGCCCTGCTCCCACAATAGCTTGGCGTTAGCGGCTAATGTATCGGCAACCGTCTGCTCCCCTCCGCGGCTCTCAAGCGCAAGCTCCGTCAAGTAGCGGACGTAGATGCCCTTGAACAACCCGCCGTCGCCCGTTTCCTCATCCGGCAGCAGCTTCGTCGATGGGTGCGCAAGCTCGGCAAGGGATGCCGAAGCGGAACGCGACGCATCGGCCAAATACCGATCATCGCTCGTGATCCGGTATAATTCAACCGCAGCTCCGATGAACACGCCTTGGCAATACGTGAACTTCCAATGCTTATCGATCTGCCCGTCGCCGAGTCGATTCATCCCATCCCAGACGAAGCCGGTGGCCGGATCTACGAGATTGGCTTTCTGCCATTCGTAAATTTTCACGGCCCATGCCAAATCCGATTCCGATCCGAACGCTTGATGCAGCCGCGCGGCGAGGATTGCCGCCGGAGCGTTCGCCGGCGTATTTTTATAATCAAGCTGCGACTTCTGCCAAGCGATGCCGCCTCCCATATGCTCATTCCAGCCTGTCTTGATATCTTCCCAAAGCAGGAGCGCGGCTTCCTTGTACTTCGCGGCTCCCGTGGCTTGATACGCGCGCAGCCATGCAAGCGCCATCCATTCCATGTCATCGTACAGCTCATTCGGCCATACGCCGCCGTTGCGTGCCAGCAACCCATCGAAAAATACGCTCAGCCTCTCTGCATACGCCTCTTGGCCCGTTCGAAGATAACCATCCGTCAGTACGTCCGCTGCATGCGCCATCCACCAGTAATGAAAGATGGTATTGCATGCGCCGTCCGGACACGGCGTCTCAATATTGTACATCCCTATCGATTCGTTCCAAAATAATCCTCCCAGCGCTGCCTGCGCATCATCCGCCCGATTCTCCCAAATCCCATGCTCTGCCTGATTCATTTCTCTCTCTCCTCCAGTCGCGCCCGTTGCTCCAACAGCATAACGGCGCTAAGTTGCGTGCTAAGTTGTACAGCTTTCTCGGGTGTTTGCGCCCACGAATTACTGAAGCGTGCCTTCTCGCTATCCTTGCCATAATCCCATATGCTTGCCGCATTGGTCTCCAGCAGCTCTATCCACGCCTCCGACTCGTCGTCCACCTGAATGAGCTCTCCTAAATAACGAACGAATATACCTTTGAACAATCCACCGTCGCCGTCGCCTTCCGAAGGCAGCATGCCCGTAGCCGGACTGGTGAGTTCGTTAATTGCAGCCGCAGCTGTTCTCCTCGCATCCTGCAAGTAACGTTCATCGCCCGTCGCCTTGTACAGCTCGACGCCCGCGCCGATATAGACGCCTTGACCGTAAGTAAACATCCAATCTTTATCGACTAGCCCGTCTCCTTGCCGATTAATACCGTCCCACACAAATCCGGTATCGGGATCGACTAACGTCTCCTTCTGCCATTCATAGATGCGAGTCGCGAAGTCCAGCTCTTCCTTATCATTCGTATGCTCATATAATCTCGTTGCCAAAATAGCCGCAGGCGCGTTCGCAGGCGTATTCTTATAATCGGGCTGCTCCTTGCGCCAAGCGATGCCGCCGCCCTGCTCCTCGTTCCAGCCGGTCTGGATATCCTCCCACAGCAGCTTCGCAACCTCCATGTATCTCTCATCCTGCGTCGCATCGTAGGCGCGAAGCCAGGCAAGCGCCATCCATTCCATATCGTCGTAATAATCGTTCGGATAGACGCCGGCATTCCGCTCCGCAATGCCGTCATACATTCCGCTTAGCAGCTTCGCGTATCGCTCATCGCCTGTACGTTCATACCCGTCAACCAGCACGTCAACGGCATGCGCTTGCCACCAGTAGTTGAACGGATCTGTACATAATTGCGCGATGCACGGAGAGACATTGTCATACAACCCCCGGCTCTCATTCCAGAACGAATCCGCCAGCTCCGCTTGCGCGAGATCGGCCCTCTCCTGCCATACGCCATCCGCGGCTCCTCCGCCGAACGGCTTCCATACTCCCGCCGCCCATAGGCTTCCTCCAGCTAGCAGAACGACCAGAACAAGACAGGATGAGGTTAGGAGAACAACTTTCCGTGAACCCATAGCCGTGTTATCCCCCTATCCCTTGATTCCGCTGAACGCGATCCCTTGAATGAAGTAACGCTGCAGCAGCAGGAACATAATGAGTATCGGAAAAATAGCGACAAGCGCCCCCGCCATCATCGGCCCGTAATCGGTCTGATAGTTGTACGAGAAAGCCTGCAGCCCCATCTGGATCGTCGCTTTGGCGGGATCGTTAAGAACGATCATCGGCCATAAGAAGCTGTTCCAGCCAGCTTGGAAGGTGAAGATGCCGAGCGTAGCCAAGGCGGGTTTCGTCAGCGGCAGGTAAATGCGCCAAAATATCCTGAACTCGCCAGCCCCTTCAATGCGCGCCATTTCCATCATGTCGCTTGGCAGCGTAAGGAAAAACTGCCTCATGAAGAACACCGCAAACGAACCGGACGCACCAGGCAAAATAATGCCCCAGAACGAATTCAGCAGCCCGTTGCCTCCGGCGCCGAACAAGTCGTTGCCGCCGAACAACGGCAGATGCTTCAGCACGTAGACGCTCGGTATCATCGTAACGATGCCCGGAATCATCATGGCGGCCAGCAGCACGCGGAACAAAGGCTGACGCAGCTTGAACTTCAGCTTCGCGAACGCGAAGCCCGCCAGCGACCCGAAAAACAAATTCATAAGCACGCCAGATACGGCGAGAATGAGCGAGTTCGAGAAAAACAACCCAAAGGGTACAGTCGTGAACGCTTTGACATAATGCTCAAACGTAATGTCCGTCGGGAACCACTTGATCGGCATCGAGAATATATCCGAATCCGGCTTGATCGACGTCAGGACGCTCCAATAGAAAGGCAGGAACATGACGACCGCAATACCGATACAAAGGATGTAATAAGCGAGCTTGCGGACCACTCGCAGGGTTGCCGTGCTTCCGATGGTATCCATCGCTTCTCCTCCTTATACGACAGACTCTTCTGCCTTGCTGATTTTCATGTTAATAAGCGAGAAAATAAGGATAGCCACGGCAAGCACGAATGCCTGCGCCGAAGCGTAACCCATCTGAAGCTGATTGAATCCTTGCTGATAGATCAGATAGACAGGCGTCTTCGTGACGTTCGCTGGACCACCCTGCGTCAATACGAATGCCTGATCGAACAACTGCAGCGCTCCGATGATGGACATCGTGCTGACGAGGAAAGTTGTCGGTCTAAGCTGCGGCCATGTAATGTAGCGAAAGCTATCCCATTTCGTAGCGCCGTCCAGCTTGGCCGATTCGTATAAGTATTCCGGCACGCCTTGCAGCCCTGCCAAATAAATAATCATGTTCGAGCCGACGGATTGCCATAACGTCAGCATAATGATCGACATCATCGCCGTTTCGGTCTGCGCTACCCATGCAGGACCGGTTATGCCGATAGAAGACAGCAGCCCGTTGACGAGCCCGTATTCGGGATGAAGCAGCCATATCCATACGGTAGCCGCAGCCACCGCGGATGTTAAGGTCGGCAAATAATTAAGCGTCCGGAACAGCTTAACGCCTCGCCAAGCGCGATTCATCAGCATCGCAAGCGACAACGAGATCATGATGTTCAGCGGAACGAATATGACGGAGTAGATAAGTACGTTTTTGAAAGTCGTCCATAACAAAGTATCATCAATCAGCCGTTTGTAGTTGTCGAGGCCTACCCAGTCTTTTTTGCTAATGACGTCATAATTCGTAAAGCTAAGATAAAGCGCCATGAAGACGGGAATGACCGTGAATACGATGAACAGCAGCATCGTTGGCGTAATGAATAGATAAGCCGTCCGCGCTTGATGCCGTTCAAGCTTTTTCATGGAAGCCATGGGGAATACCTCCTTCTTGGCGGAACGAAGAAAGGGAGGACCTCCTCCCCCTCATCTTCCACGCCGATTATTTCACTTCGTTATCCTTGAGGAGCTTATCACCCTGCGACTGCGCTTTGGACAGCGTATCCTCAATACTTTGCTTGTTTTGTTGAAGCAGCTGCAGGTTCGGCGTCAATGCATCGCCCTCCATGACGGAGTAACCCGGATGCTGCGGACGAATCTTCGCGAACTCCAACGTTTCTAAGATTGGCTTCCAGAACGGATCGTCTTGGAAGAACGGATCTTCAAGCGCCGGCTTGAAGCCCGGGATGTTGAAGCTTGTTTTCGCCCATAGCAGCGCATTGTCTTTGTTCGCCGTCCACCACTTGATGAACTCCCAAGCTTCCGCTTGATGTTTGGAGCCCTCCGGAATAACGAGACCGAAGCCGCCCATGACGCTTCCCTTGTCGCCATTCGGTCCCGCAGGAGGCGGCACGATGCCGAAGTCGAGATCTTTGCCGTATTTCTTGTAGGTGCTCAGCATCCATGGTCCTGTATACTGCATCGCCAGCTTGCCTGTTACGAAAGCGTCCGTGCCTTCGCCAAGCCCTTGCTCAAAGCCGACTTTGTACACTTTATCCTTGTTCAGCAAGCGATCCCACAGCTCTAGCACTTGCTTCCCTTGCTCATTGTTGAAGTTCGTCTTGCCGTCCTCCGTGAGCATTTGGCCGCCCGCTTGCTGCAGATACATGTTGAACAGACCGTTATCCCCTAGGGAGAAGCCCGATACTTCAAGCTTGTTGCCGTTCCACTTGGTCAGCTTTGCCGCGGCAGCTTCAAGCTCCGCCCATGTCGTAGGCGGCTCAACGCCCGCTTCCGCTAGAAGCTTTTTATTGTAAAATAAAGCGCGAGCATCGACCGTTAGAGGCAACCCGTATAATTTATCTCCATATGAGAGCTCTTTGAGTGATTCCTCGTAAAATTCGCCGCGAGCCAGACCGTCCTTCTCCATGAATTCGTCGATCGGATGCAGGACGTTCTTCGGCGCATACAACGATGTGCGCCATCTATCCCAGAACAGAATGTCCGGCGAGCCGCCGGAAGTCGCTGCCGTTAGAAATTTCGTAATCATATCCTGCTGCAGCACGTACTTGACCTTGATCTTGTCTTGCGATTTGTTGAACGCGTCAACCATCGTCTCGAACTGGATCTGTCCTTCGCCGCCCCAGTCGCCCCAGAACGTTAACTCCACCGCGCCTTTGCTTCCGCTGTCTCCTGCCGGCTTCTCTGTCTCATTGCCGCTTCCCGAATTGTTGGAACCTGCGTTATTGCCGCTGCAGCCGGCAAGCATGGCCGTCGTTGCCAAAGCGATCGTCCCCATCTTGAACCACTTCTTCATTAGAACTAGCCTCCCTTGAATCTCTAATGGTTTTCGTTCTCTCATTTATTTATGTTATAAGAGGATTGCTCCCCGTCTAACCGTCGTTACTTGCGTACGCGCACACCGCATACGTCAAGCACAAGCTCGCAAAACATCATGTTTGCCCACGAGAACCAAGGCCGGGTATAGGCATCCGGGTCATCCGCATGAAATCCTTCATGCATGAAGCCCGTTCCGGCATCGGTATGCGCCATAAGATCGAGCAGTCTTTCCTTCTCTGCTTGCGCCTTAGCCGTTAATCCCTGCATCGCCAGCGCTATCGGCCATATGTATCTGTCCGGCGTATGCGGACTTCCTATGCCTGACGCGGCCGTCCCCTCATAGTAGTAAGGGTTACTCGCGCTTAGGACAAACCTGCGCGTTTTTTCATAGATAGGATCGTCCGCCGAGGTATAACCGATGTATGGAATAGACAGCAAGCTTGGAACGTTGGCGTCATCCATCAAGTTGTATTGACCGAGGCCGTCCGTTTCGTAAGCGTAAATCGTACCGAACGACGGGTGCTCCACCTTGGCGTATTGTTCAATCCCGTGATGGATCTCGCCGGCAAGCCTCTCAGCGCGTTCCGCCAGCGCATTGTCATTCATCACTTGCCGCGCGATCTCCGCCAACTGGCGAAGAGAAACGACAGCGAACATGTTGGATGGAATCAAGTATCCGAATTGGCAAGCATCGTCGCTTGGCCGAAATCCCGACCAGGTCATTCCCGTTAAAGCAACCGGCGTCCCTCTGCCTTCATGCGGAAGCGTATCGGAGGCCGGACATCCGAATCGTTCGAACGAATATTTGGAAGCGTTCTCATGTTTCTGTTCAAGCGTCCACAGCTTTAGGATTTCCTCTGCCCCATTCCGGAAAGACTGCCCGAATTGGGAGGTTCGGTCCGTGTTTTTCCATAACAGGTAGCTCAATTGAATCGGATAACATAAGGAATCGATCTCGTATTTGCGCTCCCATATCCAAGGGGTCATCTTCGTCTTATCCCCATGATGTCCCTTGCCGCTTGCCTCTTCATTGAAAGCATTCGCATACGGATCGTGAATTACGTACCGGAATTGCCTTTCGACCAGACCTTCGATCATATCGGCAATCTCCTCGTCGCCAGCTGCAGCGAGCAGAAACGGCCGTACTTGAGCAGTTGAATCACGCAGCCACATAGCTGGTATATCACCTGTTATAACGAATGTGGTGCCATCCTCCTCGCGTCTGATGGTTGTATTCCACGTATTGGATAAGCATTGCTCGAACATGGCCGCAATCCGCTCGCGATGCGGCAACTTCTCCCTTACGGTTGCAACTAAAGCCTTCACCGATTCGGGCAACCGCTTGTCGGTCGTCATCTCCACCCTTGCTCCTCCGTTCTGCACTGTATAATAAACCGCTTTCATGTAGTTAGTATATTAGTATGTTAATGGTATGTCAATAACTGATTTTTTATTGTGAATTAGTATGCTAATATATTAATGCAGTTAAAAAGAAAACCCCCACCGCGATGCGATGAGGGTTTAGCAATCAATCTCTGTCTATATCCGGTTAGGCGCCTCGCCTGTAGATTGCCCAATAACAAGCTTGGCATCCAAGGTGACTTTGTTATTGGTGACCGCTTGCCCCTCCTTGATCCTAAGGACATGCTCAATCGCCAGCCTCCCCATCTCCTCTTCGTTCTGCCGCATATGCGTGAACGCATAGGTTCCTCCGAGATCGGTAGGCGGACTGTCGAAGCAAATAACGGAAATATGCTGCGGAATGCGCATGCCTAACCGCTCGATTGCCGCTCTGGCCAACAGCGCGATATTGTACTCAATAGCGAATACAGCCGTAATGGATGGATTGTTGCGCAGATGCTCCATCAGCCTCAGCACGTCACGCTCAACATTATCGTCATCGCGGAAGGAATCGGGCAGCGTAGAGAACAAATCGGCTACCCACAGCTCCTTGTCCACCATAATGCCTTGCTCGGCATGCGCCTGAATGAAGCCCTCGATTCGGTCCTCAACGGCCGACGTATCCGTTGGCGGAGGACAGAGGAATGCGATATGCCGATGGCCGAGACCGAATAAATACTCGGTCGCCACGCGGGCTGCCGTCACGTTGTCCGTGCTGATAGAAGCCGCGGCAACCCCTTTCAGATGGCGATCGACGAGCACAAGCGGAAACTTGGCAATAACCAGCTTCAGAATCTCCGCATTGAAATATTCGCCCTGTGCCGGGAACACGATTAGTCCGTCTACGCCCATCTTGAGCAGCTTCTGTATTGATTCTTCTTCATTGTCGGGAATGCCGAACGAACGACGCAGCACCAGGAAACAGTCATTATCCCTGGATGCCTGTTCCATGCCGTAGATCAAGCCCGTTCCATAGCTGTTGCCGAAGTCAGTGATGACAAGCCCGATCGTCGTGTAATCGTTCCTATTCGCGGCGCTGCCCGCGTTTCTCGGCTGTTGGCTTGCAGAAGGTTCGGAATCTGCAGCCCCCGTCTCTCCAGACGGATCCAGCACGAACGAGCCTCGGCCGGGTATTCTGACGATAAGCTTCTCGCCAGCCAGCATCTCAAGCGCTTTCTTGCTCGTAATTCGACTGACGCTGTACTCATCGGCCAGTTCTTTCTCAGACGGTATTCGTTCGCCCGCCCCGTACTCTTTGCTTAATATTTGGTTTTTCACCGTTTCAAAAATTTTCTCATACATCGGCTTCGATGAAGTGTCGTTCGCCATTCCTATACCTCCAAACTCCCTGTCCTGCTCTCGTTTTTCCTTATATATTAGTTTTATCACATAATGATATATCATGCTATATTATTTTTAAAATTGACGGTTATGCCGATAAATCTAGTGGACATGAATAGAGAATCTTCTCCATTATTCGCGTTTTTCCGCTATAATGTGAGAGAAAGCAACCACCTCAGGAAAGAGGGAGACTACTATGACTTTAGATGTTCTCGTACGTAACAATGTGAAAGTATTAGGAGAAGGAAGCCGAACCATCGTGTTTGCCCACGGCTTTGGCTGCGACCAACACATGTGGCGCTATATCGTCCCCGCCTTTGAACAAAATTATCGCGTCGTCCTGTTCGATTATGTGGGCTCGGGCAAATCTCAAATTGATTATTACGATTCGACCAAATATAGCGATTTGCAAGGCTATGCCCAAGATGTATTGGACATTATGGATAGGCTTGAGCTGCGAGATACGATCTTCGTCGGCCATTCCGTAAGCGGCATGATCGGCATGTTAGCTTCCATCCGGAATCCTGAATATTTTGAGCGAATCGTCATGCTTGGACCTTCCCCTCGCTATGTCAACGACCTGCCCGATTATTATGGAGGTTTCGAACGCAGCGATATTGATGAATTGCTGAACATGATGCAGCTGAACTTCATTGGTTGGGCTAGCTACTTAGCACCCATCGTGATGCAAAATCCGGAACGGAGTGAGTTGTCAGAAGAGCTGGAGCAGAGCTTCTGCTCGAGAGACCCTCATATTGCCCGGCAGTTCGCGGAAGTAACCTTCCTCTCCGATTGCCGTACCCAGCTTGAGCTCGCTTCGATTCCGTCACTTATTCTCCAGTGCGCGGACGACAGCATCTCCCCGGTAGAAGTAGGCAATTACTTGCATGCACATTTGAAGAACAGCACACTTATGCTAATGACCGCTAGAGGCCATTACCCTCAATTGAGCCATCCCGAGGAAACGATACAGTTTCTTGCGCAATATTTGGAAAGTGCGTAGCGGAATACGTGGAGGATCGCATATATGGATATACAATTAGAAATGGCCCCTTGCGGCTATTTCTCAATCTTGGATACAGGAATCGTTCAATCCGTTAATCAAACGCTGCTGGACATGCTCCTGCTCGAACGGGAAGCGCTGGTCGGCCGCCATATTGAAACAGCGATGTCTGTCACGAACAAGCTTTTCTTTCATACCTACTTCTACCCCTACATTCAGATTAATGGGCATGTGGATGAAATGTACGTATCTTTCCGCACGAGCGACAACCAGGAAGTACCCGTGCTGCTGAACGGCGTTCGCCAAGAGCGTGACGGACAGGTTGTCATCGATTGCGTTGTCGTTATCATGCGCAAGCGGATTGAGCACGAGAAGGACGTTCTGCAGACAAAGGAGAAGCTGGAGCAGCTATACCAAGCGACCAGCGAGGCGAACAAGCAGCTCGAGCGGCTGCATGAGGAGTACGAGCTTAAGCAGCAAGAGCTATTGCGCATCAACCATGAGCTCGAAGTCAAGGCGACGACCGATCCGCTGACCGGGCTGCGGAACCGCCGATACTTCCAAGAGAGCCTGCAGAAGCTCATCGCTGAATATCAAGAGACACGGGTGCCGTTATCGCTTCTCATTATCGACATCGATCATTTTAAACATATTAACGATACATACGGCCACCCGGTTGGCGACTTGGTGCTGTCGGGTTTGGCTCGTCTGTTGCAGCGTTTATCGCGCGAAGGGGATGTTGTGGCCCGTTTTGGCGGCGAGGAATTCGTAGCCCTTTTGCCGGGCGTGGAGCAAGACGAAGCGATTGTTATCGCGGACAATATTTGCCGTACGGTTTCTAAGACCCCTATGGACAATTACCAGATCACCATTAGCATCGGCATATCGACCGTAACGGATACAGATACCGAGCAAACGTTGCTCCATCAAGCCGACTTGGCTCTCTATCAGTCCAAAGCTGGCGGAAGAAACCGCGTGACGCATGCCGCACATTCAGCAGCGAGCTAGCCTCGTTCATGAGGAGCAACTAGGAAGCGCGAGCTAGTAGAATTAACGGGAAATTATCCCGTTATAAATAGAGATATTGCACTTCACATTCAAATAGCTGGAATTACTCCCGTTAATACAGGCCTGATTGCGATAAACTCGTATAATCAGTCTAATTAACGGGAGTTTCTTCATCTATTATCCCGCGCCTGCGTCCCTTAGCGAATAATAACCTGTTCCCGCCCTGGGCCGATGGAAACTGTCGTAACCTTAACCCCGATGTTCTCCTCGATAAATAGAACGTACGCTTTAGCCGCTTCCGGCAACTCTTCGAAGCTCCGTACGCCCGATAGATCACTTCTCCAGCCTGCCAAATGCTGCAGAATTGGCTTCGCCCCTTGCAGCTTGCCCGTAGACGGGAACTTGTCTGTAACTGTACCGTCTTCCAACTCGTATGCCGTACACACAGGAATCGTATCGAGGTAGCCAAGCACATCGAGATTAGTAAGTGCCGCCTCTGTAGCCCCTTGTATCATACAGCCGTACCTTGTAGCAACGACATCAAACCATCCCATGCGCCTCGGACGTCCTGTCGTTACGCCATATTCTCCTGCGTCGCCGCCGCGGCGTCTGAGCTCGTCCGCTTCCTCTCCCTCAATCTCGGATATGAAAGGACCTGCCCCGGCACAGCTGGAGTAAGCCTTAACGACGGCGATCACGTCCGTAACGGCTCGAGTAGGAATACCGCTGCCGACCGGACCGTAGCCCGCGATGGTCGAGGACGAGGTGGAATACGGATAAATGCCGTGATCGGGATCGCGAAGCGCGCCGAGCTGCCCCTCCAGCAGGATGTGCTCCCCATTCCTGCAAGCTTCCTGCAGCATGTCCGTCGTATCGCAGACGAAGGGTCGAATCCATTCCGCATCCTGCTGCAAGCCGGCCAGCAACACTTCTATTTCAACGGGCTCACGTCCATATAAATGCTGGAGCAGTATGTTTTTCGCGGCTAAGGATTGCTCAAGCTTCTCCCGTAATTTAACCGGTTCAAATAGGTCAGCAACCTGGATACCCAGCTTCGCGAACTTATCCGCATAGAAAGGCGCTATACCACGTTTCGTCGAGCCGAATCCTCGCAGCCCTAGCCGCTCCTCCTCCAGCTCGTCGAACAGCCGATGAACGGAAAGCACAACCTGCGCCCGCTCCGATACATGCAGGCTTGGTTTCGGCACGCCTCGCCCGATAAGCGCTTCGTACTCTTCCCTCAACTTGCCAATATCCAGCGCAACTCCCGGCCCTAGCACGTTATGGACTCCAGGGTAGAACACCCCGGAAGGCAGCATATGCAGCGCAAATTTTCCGTAGTGGTTAATAATCGTATGCCCCGCGTTGCTGCCGCCCTGATACCGGACGACGTACCCGGATTGCGCCGCTAACATGTCCGTAATTTTCCCTTTCCCTTCGTCTCCCCAGTTAGCACCTACGATTGCCGTTACCGCCATGGAATCCGCCTCCGCCGCGTCACCGACGCGCTTGTATTTGGTTACATCCCCCATTATAATTACGCTTATTACATAAATAAAATTAATATTAGTAATATCTGATATAAGGTGAGGTAATGATATGGACGTTAATTTGGAATGGTATCGCGTATTCTACCGGGTCGCTAAGACTGGCAGCTTAACTGCGGCAGCGGAAAAACTTCATATTACGCAACCGGCGGTGAGCCATACCATTAAACAATTAGAGGAGCGAATGGGAGGGGCTTTATTCTTCCGTACGTCCAAGGGCGTAAAGCTTACAACCGAAGGTGATGTTCTGCTTCGGTATATCGAACAAGCTTTCCTGAATATCGAGAGCGGTGAACGCGCCATTGCGGAGATGAATCAGCTTCATAGCGGAGAAATTCATATCGGAGCGAGCGATACGCTGTGCAACTATTATTTGTTGCCGTATCTGGAGCAATTCCATGAGAGACATCCCCATATCCGCATTCATATCACGAATCGGACGACGCCGGAGACGCTGTCGCTGCTTAGACAAGGGAAAATCGACTTCGGCATTGTCGGCTCGCCCGCTCCGGATAAGCAAATCCATTTTCACAGAACCGCAATGATTCACGATTGTCTCGTAGCCGGCAAAGGCTACGAACATTTGGCAGGCACACCTCTCAGCTTGGATAACATAGGCCAGTATCCATTGCTGATGCTTGAACCCGGCTCAAGCACACGGACCTATATCGATGAATTTGCAGGGGCGAATGGCATAAGGCTTAGCCCCGAGATTGAGCTCGGCAGCATCGATCTGCTTGTCCAGTTCGCTCTTCGCGGCTTCGGACTAGCATTCGTTATTCGCGAGTTCGTTCAAGAACGGCTAGAGCGTTGCGAGCTCGTCGAGCTGCCGCTCCTTCCGTCGCTGCCTGAGCGAAGCATTGGCGTCGCTTCACTCCACGGCGTGCCGCTTTCGTCTGCTTCGAAAGCGTTCCTTGCATTATTGCCGAGCTATGATTCTTAATTGAAAAGCTTGTAATTCATAACTGTTGCATCCAGATCGCCGCTTGCCGATCTCGCGTAAAGCGGGATGATTCCAGCTATATGATTCGCGACCTGCTGCTCGACGGCGTCGTCCATGTCGCCCTTCGCTGCGACCCGCCCGATCACCCGAAGGTAGCGAGAATACTTCCACTCTCCAAGCTACTGTCATATCGAATTGGGATCTCCGTTTCCAGCCTTGCAGACGGATCACTCAGCCATAATGCTGACCATCCTGCTCCAAGGATCCGTATTCGGCTTCTTGCCGAAGTCTATTGCCCAGCCGTTTCTCGATGCGCGTAAGCTTTTTGTTCTTCGTAATGATTTTGCCACTCTGACCCTTCGGTTATATGCAAGTTATCTGACTGATAAAGCCAATGATACCAGTGTAAAATCAGCACTAGAGCTGCTCGGCGTACACGGGGCAGACAGCTTTATCTAGCAAAAGCATGGTAGACGACCTATCCAATTATTAGTATAATTGTCATGGTAATATTTAACTATACTAATAAAATTGGAAGGAATGTTACAAATTGCAGATGCTCTTTTACAACAACTTTAAAGCTTGGAAAATCACTTTAATCGCAGCCCTACTTTTCTCCTTGCTGCCAAGTATAATGCAAGCGCCAACAGCGTCGGCGGCAGCAATCAATCCGAATACCGCCTATGCGGACAAGCTGAACCAGCTCGGCCTATTCGCCGGTACGAACAAGGGCTACGAGCTCGATCGCGCGCCGACAAGGCTCGAAGGAATTGTCATTCTCATTCGCCTGCTCGGCAAAGAGAAAGAAGCTCAAAGCTTAAGCGGCAATGCTGTTCCATTCGGCGACGTGCCGAAGTGGGGCGCCGGCTATGTCAATTACGCCTTTAACAACAAGATTACTCAAGGCATCGACAGCAAGCGGTTCGGCTCCTCCGATGCAATAAGCGCTCTCCAATATACAACGCTTGTGTTGCGAGTGCTAGGCTATCAGGATAGCAAAGGCGACTTCACTTACCAAGAAGCGCTGAACAAAGCAGCCTCCATCGGACTGATCGAAGCCTCCCTGCGCGACAATCTGAAGACTGCAAAGTTTCTTCGCGGACACGCTGTGCTCATCTCATATAACGCGCTGAAGCAGAAGCTTAAGGGACAGACGACAACATTGGCCCAGAAGCTGGTCAAGGACGGTGTCATTACGCAAGAGACAGCTACAAATGCCGGACTATTCGATACGGGATCCTCCACTGCTGGCGACAAAACGGCGGTTGCCTTTCCCGACAAGGGGCTGGAGCAAGTCGTCCGCGCCGCCATCAACAAGCCGACCGGAACGATTTATCGTTCCGATGTCAGCAGCTTAACTACGCTGGAAAGCTACGGCGTCACACATAACCGAATCCGTTCCTTAACCGGAATCGGAGCACTTGAGAAACTTAGTACACTCAAATTAAACGACAATCTCATTACAGATTTAAAGCCGCTCACGGCGCTTCGTGAACTGAAGACGCTGAATCTGAGCCTTAACAGTATTCAGGACATATCTCCATTAAGCTCCATGCATTCTTTAGAGGAACTCTATGTAGGTGAGAATTTCATCACGAGTATCAACAATATCGCTCCACTGACCGGACTAAAGAGCTTGTCCGTAAGCAACAACGTAATTAACAGCTTGGACGCTCTTGAACCGCTTCAGGAGCTCAGTTATCTAGATATCAGCGGAAACGCCGTATCTAACATTAGCGTTATAAACAAAATGCCTTCTCTTAAGACGGTATCTCTCGATGGAAATCCGGTAGCCGATGTATCTCCTATGAAGGGAAGAGTTCATCAAGGTTACGATACGCTTGACACGATTCAGAAGTTAGGAATCAAGGCTCGCGAAATTATTCAAGCAACGATTAAGTCCGGCATGTCCGATCTGGAGAAGGAAGAGGCGATTCATGATTTTGTTACCGGACATGTCACCTATGACGATAAATATTTCAGTTATAATATCCCTACCGTGTCAAGACCTAACGATTCTTACGGTGCACTAATCGAGCAATATGCAATATGCGATGGATATGCCCGTTCGATGAAATTGCTTGGGGGGATGGCTGGATTAGAAATCTTCTATGTCAACGGCTGGTCGGGCATAGGACATGCTTGGAATCTCATTCGGCTGGATGGCCAGCTCTACCACGTTGACGCTACCTGGGACGATCCGGAAGACTTATGGGGCGGAGCATTGCCGGATACGCCGATGGCGGAACAAATCTATATGAACCACCAAAGAAGTCATTTCAACATGTCCCAGACGGAACGCCTGAAAGAAGTCCATTGGGATTTCGAGCGTTATCCAACAGCTAAGGTCGACCCGCCCGCAGCAAGCGATTATCAAGTGAAATTGACAATGAACGCAGAATCTCCGCTTAAAAGCGATATGATCGTAGGGGTAAAGCTTTATTTAAGCTATATGGATGGCGAAGTAGACACAGGCTTCTCTATAGAGCAGCTCGTCACGTTCCCGTACAATCAAGAGAAAGTAGACTTGACGATTGACATTCCTTCCTACGTCCCCGTGAACAGCGGAACGGTAACCTACACGCTTGACTATTATCTCTATCATGTTGATGATGGCTTCGGAGTGGAGGAAACGAATTTCCTGCACAAAGACATCGGTCTAGTCTTCACTTCGAATAAACAGGGTATTTTACAGCCAGACGCGCATTTATACTTCACATTGCTCAAGAAAGGCAGCAAAGGCGTTACATTCAATCAAGCGGCCGCGCAAGGCAAAGAGGATCAATATGTGCTGGACGGCTCCATGTTCGCCATTAAGCTTTTAACTTTGCCGTACAACCCGCCTTGGTACGAGCATCAAGTTGTCAACACGAAAGCCGTGACGCTTCCGCCTTATAGCGCCATCTATGTATCCGAGCTCTATATCGGCAAGCAGTTCGAAGCAACGTCGAATAAATATCAATATGGCGACTCGCTGCTCATTGCCAACCATACCTCCCAAGCTAAAGTATATAAGCCGGGAGAGCTTCTCTACACGATCAAGACCGGTGATAAAACGATGAATAGAATCGCAGATGCTTACGTTCGTCTCTCTATGTTCGAAGGAGACTTTAACGACCAAGACTATATGATGGAGCACATTACGCACAGAGTGATTTTCCAGGATCAATGGGTCAACGTACCGGAGTAAATCATAATAACGAAGCTTTAACTTGAACGGGAGGGATAGCTTTGATACTTACACTACAGACGGATCGTTTGCTGCTGCGGCCCTTCGAAGAGGCCGACGCCAAGCAAGTACAGCTGCTGGCAGGTGACAAAGACGTAGCCAGCACAACGCTGGCCATCCCTCACCCCTACCCCGATGGAGCCGCGGAGCAATGGATTGAAGCTGCTCGGCAAGCTTCCGATCAGGGAGACCGTTATGTCTTCGCCATCGTTCGTCAAGAAGATCATGTACTGCTTGGCAATATGACCCTCGGCATTACGAAGCATCATAATCGGGCGGAGCTTGCTTACTGGATGGGTAAGCCGTACTGGGGACAAGGTTACGCAACGGAGGCGGCACGCAGAGTTGTGCAGTTCGGTTTCGAAGAGCTGGCGTTGAACCGTATCCACGCCGCCGCCATGACGAGAAATCCCGCATCCTATAACGTAATGATAAAGGCCGGCATGAAATATGAAGGCACTTTCCCGCAGCATATTATGAAATGGAACCAATATGAGGATCTCGTCTTTTATGGCATGAATAAGTCGGAATGGAGCCTGCTCCGTCTCAACGCCGACCAATAGCGAACAAAAGAACCGCAAGCCTCTTATGGAGAGCTGCGGTTCTTTTTAATAATACCCTATTTCATCAATTACAGGTTAAGCTCGACGATCGATTGGGCGCGAACCGGGTAATCGGTTATGATCCCGTCGATTTGGAACTTGAGCACTTCCTTCATATTGCCCCTGCTGTTCACCGTCCAAATCCATATCTCTCGCCCTGCGCCATGCACCCGCTCGACGAGCTGCTCCGTCAGCATGACTTTCTCAATCGTATAGAAATCAACGTCCAGTGCCGACAAGTCGCCTAACGCAAAATATAAGATTTGCCCGATCTTAATATCGGGTGCAATCGCTCGAATTTGCTGCAAGGTATGGCTATCGAACGATTGAATATAGACATCCTCTTCCATGCCAAAATATTTCACGAGACCTACGACACTTCTCACCAGTTCCTCGCTCGGACCGTAAGGCTTCAGATCCAGCAGCAGCTTAATACGCCCCTGCCCCTCGGCGAGCGCTTCGCTTAGTGTCGGAATATGAATAGCTTCCCCATTCTCGTCTTTGCCGATCACAATATCGCTCAGCTCCACATAGGTAAGCTCGGATATACGCCTCTCCACGCCAGACACTCGCTTCAGATTGTAATCATGATTCAGAACCGGCACCCCGTCCTTCGTCAGTTGCACGTCGATCTCTACCGATTGGATGCCTTTATCAATCGCCGATGTAATCGATGGCATTGAGTTTTCCGGCGCGTCCTCCGTGTCCCCTCGATGGGCCGAGATGAGCACGCTCCACTTAGCATAGACGAGATTATCGTTTGCCTTGAACCCTAGAAATAATGCCAAACCTAAGTAAATAGCGGCGGCAGCCAAATAAATCAATCTTGTCCTGCTTGGCCCCTTCTTCCGCATATACGAAGATATTTGTTCTTCCAACCTCCCCAGCCGACTCCGATATACGCGAACTTTATCCAGCGGCATCACGCCCTTAGTACGCCCGAAAGAATAGAACAGCCGGGTCAGAAAAATCATATTAATCGGTAAGAGCAACAGCGTCAGCATATACGTGAGAATAGTGGAAACCGTAAGCGAATAATGGGCGGTGAACACCTTCAGCACATCAATATCAAGCCAGGAAGGCATCAACGAAAGCGAGCGTATCGACACAAAGCCCAATCCAAAGATAGCCGCGTTCAGCAAAAACAACGAGAAGAAAAGCTGCAGCCTTCTCCCCCTTGTCAGCACGAGACTGCTTCGAATCGCCTCCGTAATGGTCTTGCCTTCCAGCATCATGAAATGCAGTACGAATATCCAGCGCAGCACCGTGTACAAAGCAGCCAGGAGCACTAGGATGTAAACAAAGGTCATTATGAATGAGGCCGACAGCACTTTGCTGCGTAGAAAAATCGGCACGTTGAACAGCGCGTAAAACGACGCGGACAGCGGCGAGTCGATGAACGGGATCAGAACAAGCAGGAAGACGAACAACTGCACGATACCGAAACCGAACAAGCGCGGCGTCTGGCGAAGCGTCGTCAGAAAGGCGTCCATAATCGCTACTTCTCTGCCGAAGTACCTCTGCTGCACCATAATGATAAGTACGCATAGTTCAATGAATAAAGCGAAGGACGCGACGAGTCCAATCAGAATCAGTCCAAGAACGCCTTCATAGCTGAAGCCCAGCCGATAAACCTCGCCGTTGAGCAGCGAGCCTGAGCCCACGACCATCAGTATCCGGTTGAAAATAAACGTAATAACGGGAATGATGACCGAACTCGTCAGCAGCATATATAAATATTCGAAAAGAAGCAATTTCGGGTACGAGGAGCGAAAATCACGAATGCTTTTGCCCAGCATCCTCATCATAGCCATTCATCCTATCTATGTAAAAGATGGTCGACGATCAAGCGCCCACTTCTTAAATTATAGCTGTTAAACAACTATTTTACACGATTAGGCTTCATTATAACTCAGATAAAGGGTTGAAAATGGATAAAAAAGGCCGAGATACCAGCTACTGCGGGTATCTCAGCCTCACTAATTATTTTTTAAACTGGGTGATCTGCTCCACCAGTTCGTCAACGCCTTGCTCGACTCTGTAAGGTCCATAATTCCATTTATCACGTGAAACGTTAATGATGTGATTGCTCTTAATGGCAGGTACAGCTTGATAGAGCGGCTCACTGAACAACTCCTTAAGAGGCCCCATCTCTTCTTCCGTCATTTGCGTGAAGAAGTAGTCAGCCGGACGATCGACCAGCGCCTCCAATGACAGCTCCGCGCCGCCATCCGCGTATTGATTGAATTGCTCTGGCATCTGGAAGCCTAGATCCTCGTAGATTAGCTTGCCGAGCGTGCCGCCTTTTCCCCCTAGCAGCAGCATCCCATCGTACACGATAAACGATACTGCGGTTGAGCCAGGCTCAATATTCATATCGATCTTCTCACGCGCCAGCTCTAGCTTCTCCTCGAACTTGGTAATCCACGCTTCCGCTTCCTGCTTTCGATTCATAATATCGCCCATCGTGCGAAGCGTGTTGATGACATCCGGGTCTCCGCCCCAAGCTACGGCAATGGTCGGAGCTATCTTCTGGTACTTATCGAACGTTGCTGCATCATGGTAATCCGGCATAATAATGATATCAGGCTGCAGCGAGACAATGGCTTCTTCATTACCCGTCCCTTCTCCAATGCTCGTGATATCCTTCATCTCATCGGGGTACTGATCCAACGTACCTTGATCAGCGCCAACCGGTTTCAATCCGAGCGGCAGCAGATAACCGCCGTATGTAACGATAACCGCATGCTCCGGCTGCACGGGTATTTCCACTTCCCGTCCCAACGCGTCCGTGTACTTTCGAGTTTCTAGAACAGCCTTCTCCTCATTCCCCGCCGCACCGCCGCATGCGGCCAGCAGCAGCGATAGGCTGAATAGCAGCGTTACTGCGAAAGAAGGTTTAAAGCTTGCTTTCATTTCATCCACACCCCAACTATTTTGTTGATAATGATTATCACTATTAACAATATAGTCTGCCCTTACTTGGGGAACAATGAACGATTCGGGTGTAAATTTTGGACGATTTGAACTTTTTATTGCGAGGCAATGCATTTTGAATTGCGCGGGCGTTATCCCGATCTGTTTCTTGAACAGACGGCTGAAATAATACATATCCGTATAACCGACACTGTCAGCAATATCGCGGATAGGTATGCTGCCTTCGGCGAGCAAAGATTTTGCTCTATTCATCCGAGACCGCACAAGAAATTCGAGCGGGCTGCAGCCGTATTTGCGCCTGAAAATTCGTGATAAGTAGTGGCTGCTATAATGGAATCTACCCACCAGCGTCTCCATAGAAATAGATTCCCGATAATGCTCCTTCAAATAGTCGGCAATCTGCTCAGACAGCTCGGGAGCTGCTACCTCTGCCCCTTCCAGCTGCAATTGTCGGAATTGCTCGTGGACGAACTGATAGAACATTCCAGTTGCAAGCAGACGGTTCATCTCGCCGCCCTGCTGCATCTGCCGATGCATAGGCTCCAGCAACTCGCGGATTAACCAAGGCTGCCTTGAACGATAGCAATAATATTGTTCGAATGGCGCTGGCTTATATAAGAGCAAATAGTAGTCAAATGTTTGGTCGAAGGAGCTGATATGCAAACTCGCGCCCTTTCCCCCATGAATAAGCTTATCTTGGGGTTGCAATACTTCATTACCGTCCAAGATCAACTTTCCATTGCCCTGATTAACAAAAATAAAGGCATTGGCCGGCAAACAATACGATTGCAGCTTCTCCCCAGGCAGCATCACAATATGGCGAATATCGAGCAGTTTCACCTGCGTTTGATTCCACGCTTTGACCATTGTCGGCCATTCCATAAGTACACCTCAACACCTATCATTGTTCGGTAAGGGCAAGGAGAACAAAAAATCACCACACGGACAACCAGCTCCTTTCACTTATCATAGTCCAAAAGATGCAAAAAAGTAACCAACCTATCGAGAGGCGGTTACTTTTATTGCAATTGTTATATAGAAGCTAATTAGCCAAGTTTATGCTGCAATAATCCCGTTTGTTTGAAGCGCGGCGTGGGCTTGTCCGTCAGCAGGACGGTAGCCTTTCTCCAATAGCTCTTTTATGTACATTTTGTTATAGATGAATGCGAAGACAATGCCCGGAATCCATGCGCCAAGTCCGAGTACAAAGAAAGTGAGCGTTCCGGTAACCGATGCAACAATAAACATAATAACAGCCCATTTCAAGTCGCCTCTAAACAAAGCAGGGAAGAAACCAAAGAATAATGTAGTCCAGCTAAAACCGACTTTCACTTCTTTCACGCCACCATTAGCATTAACTAGCTTAACGCGCATGAACATAACCTCTCTCATAATTAAATTTTTCCAACTGTCTTCAATTATAGGCATTAAGTAATAATTTGTCGATTACTTTTTGACAATATGTTCCCTGAATTGAAACGATAGAACTACTTTTAAGTCATCCATATTATAACATTTGCTGAGGTTTGTCATAAGAAAGATCAATTTGTTGGTAATAGCTCCTACTGGTATGTTGTAAGTACATACTGCTAAGGGATGGTGTTGAACATGCTGCTTTCTAACATTTTGCCTCAAGTTGCTCAAATACTCCCCACTCATTACGCAATGAAACAAGGAGACACGACGATTACCTATGAGCAGTTGATACATCAAGTAAGCTGTGTCGCATACGGTTATAGCAAGCTTCCTATTAAACCAGGCGATCGGATTGTCCTCCTCGGTCATCCGTCTCCCTATTTAGCCATTGCGGAAATAGCTGCGATTGCGATAGGCGCCATCCCTGTTGCGATATTCCCCGACTTAACGTCCAAAGAAATGAACCAAATCGTTCAAGATGCAGCCCCTGCTGCTATTGTCTATGATTCGGCGCATACGGGAGTATACGATTATATTTCATCTCGACCTCAAGCAGCCGTGATTGCTCTCAAGTCGGGCGCTGCAGGAGAGTCGATAGCGTTTTTCATAGCAACACTTCCCCCTCTAACGGAATGGCATCAAGCGGACCCGGAGAATATTGCCCTAATCATCTACACAGGGGGCACAACAGGCCGTTCCAAAGGTGTCATGCATTCCCATCGCGGCATCGCTCAATGGGCATTCATGAATCCGGCTAGAGGCGGAGGCCATAACTCCGCCAAGAAGTCGCTCGTCCCTAATCAAGCCCATTTGACCGGCCAATTCATATTGTGGACGACTTTGTATGAAGGGGGTTGCCTCATCTATCCCGAGAGTTACCCGTTGCACGCTGAAGCTGTCGTCGAACTTGTCGAACGCGAGCAAATTAAATTTTTAGGCACCGTAGGGCTTCTTTTTCGAGATATTGTTTATTTGGAAAATATCGCTTCAAGGCAGATGCAATGTGTTGAAGGAATCTCCTGCGGCGGAGCGCCTATCAGCGTCAAAACGTTGCTCAAAGCACGCGACGTATTTCCTAACGCTCAGATTACGGAAGTGTATTCCCAGACCGAAAGCGGCCAATTCATTAGCTCGCTGTCAATCAGTCAGTGCTTGGCTGAAGGGAATCTAGAACGGCTGCTCTCGGTTGGGAACCCCTCGCATCTTGCTTATTGGGGGCAACACCCGTATGAGTTACGTATCGTCGATGACGCAGGCAACGAGATAGAGCAAGGCGAAATAGGAGAAATCATATGCCGAGGCGAGCAGATGATGATCGGCTATTGGAGCAACACGGCCGAGACCGACAAGGCAATACGGGATGGTTGGCTCTATACAGGCGATATCGGCAGGTTCGATGAAGACGGCTATTTGTATGTGTTGGACAGAAAAAAAGATATGGTTATCGTGAACGGCTCGAACGTATACGCCTCCGAAGTAGAGGAAGCGATAGGCAAACATCCCTCCGTTATGGAGGCTGCAGTTGTCGGTATAGCTTTGCCGGATGAAGGCGAGGAGGTTGTTGCCGTCGTTACTTTGCGAGAGGAAGCCCTGTTGACGTTGGATGAGGTTAGGCAATTTTGCTTGCATGAGCTTGCTTTGTTCAAGCAGCCGACCCGTTTGGAAATTGCGGAGTCGCTGCCTAGAACATCCGTTGGCAAGCCTGATAAGGCTGCCTTGCGACGCCTATATGGTAAATAATCAAGAACATATAATTATAATAAAAATATCCGTAGCCTAATTCTTTTACATATATTAATATATTAACATTATAATTTCTTATTGCGCTGCATTCGAGGGGGTTAATATGCTTCAAGCTTATTGGTACATAACGAAGATGAGGCTTCTTACAAATCTGACTTATCGTTTTGAAGTATTCACCGCTGTAGCCACCAACCTCATTCTCACGCTGGCATCCGTTTTCCTATGGCAGACCGCCTACAAAGGCGGCACCGGAGCCGTCGAAACGCTCAGCTTGCAGGATGTAACGACCTACACCATTCTAGCGATTACACTCTCGACCATCTTCGTTTGCGACGTACAGAACACGATCTATTACAAAATAAGAGAAGGACAGATCGTTACCGACTTTTATCGCCCAATTCCGCTTCTAGCTTGCTACCTCGCCGACGACATCGGCGATATGCTTAGTTCATTCATGAACAAAGCGCTTCCGCTCATCATATTTGCTTCCATCTTTTTCGGGATCCCTTGGCCCGCTTCCTTCCAAAGCTTCCTTCTCTTTCTCCCGAGCTGTCTGCTAAGCTATGCCATCCTTTGGCTGCTCAGCGCGCTCGTCGGACTGATTGCGTTCTGGGTCATGGAGCTCGGCAATATGGGGATGGTCAAAGACAGCATCGTTCGCGTATTATCCGGCAGCATCATACCGCTATGGTTTTTTCCCGACAGCGTCCAGACCATCTCGAAGTTTCTACCCTTTCAATACACGTACCAGACACCGCTTGGCATTTATATCGGCAATACGAACGCAGGTGATGCCTTAATAGCTATGACTGTCCAAGGCGTGTGGGTCGTTATCCTCTTTCTCTTCCTTGCAGCCGGATGGGCGCGCACGAAGAAAAAAACATTAATTCAAGGAGGGTGATGACCCTTAATGGTCTCTTCGATCAAGCACTATGTATCCGTCGCTTCCTGCTTCGCGCGTCTAGCTGTTCAGCGTCAGCTGGAGTACCCTCTTTTTCTGTTCAGCTGGCTGCTTATGATCCCTATTCAATATTTCTCAGGCATTTGGATGCTGAAGATTATCGTCGACCGGTTTCAACCGTTGAACGGATGGGATTTTCCCCAGCTAACGTTCCTGTATGGCCTCGGTCTAATCAGCCACGGCATCTTCGTCGTCTTCTTCATCAATACATGGAGTATTGACCAAATGGTCATTAACGGCGGCTTCGATCGTCTGCTGCTGAGGCCGATGAACGTCTTCTTCCAACTGATAGCAAGCTATGTGAACTTTATCGGTTTAATTGATTGCATTCCTGGCATTATCATATTCATCTACGGCTGCGAAATAGCTGGTTTCGAATGGTCGCTCGTCAATGTCGGCAAGCTCATCCTTGTGCTGATCGGCGGTATTCTGATCCGGGCCGCCCTATTCACCAGCTTGGGCGCAATTGCTTTCTGGACGAAGAGGAACGGCTCCATGGTAGGCTTCGCCCTCGCCATGCTGGAACGCGCAACGATGTACCCGCTCAGCATGTACCCTTATTTTCTGCAAGCGCTATTTACTTTCGTCATTCCGATCGGGTTCATCAGCTTCTACCCCGCTGCCGAATTTCTCGGTACGGATAACGGCGGTCTTGAGCTGCCGCTGAGCTTTGCGCTTTGGACGCCGGCAGTCGGATTGGCATGCTTCTTGCTCGCGAGCGTTATTTTTAGATACGGCATGAAAAACTACGAGAGCGCAGGCTCATAGGGGGACATTACGAGAATGGAAGCCGTTATCGAGGTAAGGGATCTCGTGAAAGAATATATCATCGTCAAAAAAGAAAGCGGACTGCGCGGCTCGCTCAAAAGCCTGCTGTTTCCTAAGAAAACGAAATTTAACGGCGTAAACGGCATTAGCTTCTCGATTGCTCCCGGCGAGATTGTCGGCTACATCGGTCCGAACGGCGCCGGCAAAAGCACGACCATCAAAATGCTGACCGGCATTCTCCACCCGACTGCCGGTACGATTAAAGTATGCGGCATTTCCCCGCAAGCGGACCGCAAGTCCGTCGTTCGCAAGCTCGGCGTCGTGTTCGGGCAGCGCACGCAGCTTTATTGGGATTTGCGGCTTGGTGAATCGTTCGAGCTGTTGCGGAGAATCTATCAGATCGATCAAGCAGCTTATAACGAAAATCTCGCCGTGCTGACCGATGTACTTAAGCTGCAGGATTTCATTAATACGCCTGTTCGCCAGCTTTCGCTTGGCCAGCGCATGCGCGGAGATATCGCGGCAGCAATGCTGCATTCTCCATCCGTGCTGTTTCTGGATGAACCGACAATCGGACTTGATGCGGATGCCAAGCATGCAATCCGCAATTTCATTAAGGAGATTAATCGTACGCGGAAGGTAACGGTTATTCTGACGACGCATGACCTCGACGACGTCGAGCAGTTGTGCAGCCGCATCATTGTCGTCAATAACGGCAAGATCGTCGAGGACGGGCCCATCGACTCGATCATCCATAAGCTGACTCCGTACCGTATGCTAGTCGTAGAGCTTCAAGAGCCGTGCGACGATCTCTCCACCCCGAACGCCATCGTGATTAAACAAGAGGGGCTCAAAATTTGGTATCAATTCGAGAAGGAGAGCGTATCCGCCTCCGAGCTGATCGCCGCGCTGTCGCAGAAGCTTCCGATTAAAGATATTAGCGTGAAAGAGCCAAACGTCGAAGACGCGATCCGCGAGGTGTATAAGACGACGGCGACGGTGTAACGATTGAAAAGAAGGAGGCGTCCTCAAGCCTATGGCTTTTGAGACACCTCCTTCTTCTTCTATCAGTACTTCTTGCTATAATCGACGAGATTACGCAAGCTTGCGGTGTCGTTAGACAAGTAGATCTTTAGATTGTCCACGAACAGTTTCACTAGCCGCTCCGTGTTGCGCATGGTCATGCCGCCGGCATTATGCGGCGTAATAATGACGTTCGGCATCGACCAGAGCGGGTGATCCGCCGGCAGCGGCTCTTGCTCGAACACATCGAGTCCTGCGCCAGCGATGATCCCTTTATTCAGCGCTTCAATGAGATCATCAGTCCGAACCGTTGCGCCTCGTCCTACATTGATGAAGTATGCGCTAGGCTTCATAACGGCGAAACGCTCCGCATGGAATATATGCTCCGTCTCGTTCGTAAGAGGTAAAATATTAACGACATAATCGGCTTCCCTCAGCGCATCATCAAGGCGGGACGTATCGTAGACGACATCTGCTCCCGGCATGGCACCGCCTGAGCGGCGTACGGCAATCACGCGCATATCGAACGCCCGCGCTATTCGGGCAACCTCTCGGCCGATTTCCCCTGCGCCGACAATCGCCACCGTGCCTCCATTCACCTCCGCCAGCGTTGCCGGGCTTTCCCATAAGCCCGTATGCTGATTGCGAACGGCCGTTGCAATGCCTCGGGCAAGCCCCAGCATCATGGCAACAGCCGTCTCCGATACCGATCTTGCATGTACGCCGCTGGCATCGGAGAGCAGCACGTTCCGCTCCTCCAGCAAGGCAAGCGGCAAGCTATCGATGCCCGACGACCAGCTCTGCACCCAGCGCAGCTTCGTCCCCTCCTTCAAAGCTGCCGTCTTCACCTTCGCATCCCAACCGAATATAACTTCCGCTTCCTTGTAGTCATGATCGCTGAAGCTCTTGGAGGCTTCTCCGAATCGTATCGATAAACCAGGCGCAGCGCTCCGCACCATTTCTTGCAGCTCCAACGTTAATTCGGGAATACAAAGAATTGATCTCATTTTTCATTACCTCCTATGTCATTGCGTTCATTCAAACTAATCCGAACGAGTACTCCCTCTCGACCTTGCAGACTCGAACCGTATAATTCTCGTACCAAACCTGCTTGCCCTTCTCCTGGGCAACTTGATGGGCCTCGTTTCTCTTCCAATTGCCGATTGCCTCAAGACTATCCCAATAAGAAACGGTAATGCCGACTCCTGCGGCATCTCTGACGCTCTCGACTCCAATGAAGCCCGGCTGCTTCTCCGCAAGCTCTTCCATCCGATCAGCCATATGTCCATAGCCTTGATCCCCGTCCGTACGCTTGCTCGTAAAAATGACCGCGTAATATGATCCATCCGGCTTCTGCTCCATAACAGCCTCACTCCTTCTGTGTTCATGTTCTGTCTAATGATGATTATACCACTTTAAAGGAATTTGTTGACACTAAAGTAACCATTGGTTATATTATAACCAACGGTTACTTATTCGTATTGAAACGAGGTTTTCCATCATGACGACAAGACAACGGCTTCGCTCCGAGGAGACGAAACAAGCGATCTTATCCGCTGCAGGCAAGATGTTCTCCGAGCGAGGCTACGACGTTGTAACGATGAGAGAGATCGCCAAGGAGGCCGGCTGCTCTCATACAACGATCTATATTTATTTTAAAGACAAGGAGGTGCTACTGCACGAGCTCTCCATGAACCCTTTAACCGAACTTAAGGAACGTTTCTTAACGATTGCCGCGCAAAGCGAGCTTCCGCCCGAAACGAGACTTCAAGAAATTAGCATAGCCTTCATCCGCGTCTGCTTGCTGCATAAATCGATGTACTCGGTTATCTTCATCACGAAAGGAACTCGAGTGGATCAAGAGCCGGAGCTCGCCATCAACAAAATCCGCCTTGAATTATTTAATCAATTCGGGCATACGCTGCAACAATGCTTGCAACTGCAAATCAACGATGAACGTTTGCTAGCCTATAACCGCATCTTTTTCTATATGCTGCAAGGCATCGTCACCACTTACTCGCAGACCGATGAACCTCTCGACGACATCATGGCGCGCCTTCACTCCACTTTCGAGGAAGCCTTCGACTCTCTGTTAATCGGATTTAAATCCAAATTAGCTATTGGAGGATGATAACAATGAAAGCAACGCAAATTTCGAAGCAAGTGTGGAGTCTAAGAACGTGGGTAATCATTCCTATAACGGTGTGGGTTGTCGTCGAGGAGGATGGAGTCACTTTAATAGACACCGGCATCCCGACAATGGCGAAAGGCATTATGAAATTCATCGAGCAGCTCCAAGCCGGTCCTCTCAAACGGATTCTTCTGACACACGGGCATTCGGACCATGTAGGTTCGCTTAAGGCAATTCTAAGCAAGCATAATGTACCGGTCTTCGCGCATCGCAAAGAAATTCCGTTCATCGAGGGCGAGCTCCCCTACTCGGGCAAGAAGCTAATGACGACTTTGCCGAAAGGAGCGACGCAGGCGCTGCAGGAAAACGGGCAAGGCCAGCTGCAGCCGATCGGCGGCTTAGCGCCTTACTTCACGCCCGGACACTCCCCCGGTCATGCGGTCTACTATCACGAAGCGGATCAAGTGCTGCTTGCAGGCGACTTGTTCTCGTCCAAGAACGGAAAGCTGCGCAAGCCCCTCTTTACTCCGGATATGAGCGAAGTGCTGAATAGCAGCACGATCGTAAGCAAGCTGCGCCCTGCCAGATTGGAAGTTTGCCACGGCAGCTCGGTGTTTAAGCCCGCCGAGCAATTGGATGAGTATGTAGCAGGTATCCGCAAGACCCATCCAAGCGTTACTGCGAATTAGTTGATCGATGATTAAACCTTATATAACTAGAAGCCCACGCCATTCTAAGGATGACGAGGGCTTCTTTTCCTTTATTTATTGATGAATTGCAAGTAAGCGAGCATCCGAGTAATCATAACGGCGCTTTGAGCCCGGGTGGCATTCGCTTGCGGAACGAATGTCGTATCGGTAACGCCATGGATAATGCCCAAGCCTGCCAATTGTCCCATCGCCTCAACCGCCCATCTTGAAATCTCGGCGGCATCGCTGAAGGTCGGTATCGTGCTCTCCATCTGCGGCGATTGCCCGGCGAAGATCAGCGCTTTGGCGATCATGACGGCCATTTGCTCCCGGGTGATGTTCGCTTCCGGCCGGAATGAGCCATCCTCATAACCGCCGATTAAGCCGGCTTGCTTCGCGGCCCCCACCGCCCCGGCGAACCAATCTGCCGACTCCACATCCATGAATGGCTCGCCTGGTCTCGTCTCGGGCAAACCAAGCGCTCGAACAAGCAGAGCAGCGAACTCCGCCCGCGTAATGGTAGCGTTCGGATCAAACGAGCCATCCGGTCTTCCATCCACAATCAGCTTATTTGCAAGCCGTTCGATATCGGCTTGAGCCCAGTGTCCCTGCAGATCAGTAAACTTTCGGTCCAATCGGATGACCGTATACATGCCTCCATGCGGTGACCGAATGGTTACGGTTCCGTCGCTCGCGAATGTCGCTGGCGCAAAATGAAGCATCTTATCGTCACCTATCCAAACGACTGTCGCTTTGTCAGGGTTGACTGCGGCCGCCAGCTTTATCGTCTTATGAGCGTTAATGCTTTGCCAATCATCCACGATTCGGCCGTCCGCCTCCAAGGCGAATACAAGCGGGCGATCTAAGAGGGCGGTGGCTCCCCGCTTATCGACCACTGCTTGTAAACCATCGTTTGCCGCATTGGAAGCTTCCGTTACGCTCAGGGAAAAGGTAGTTGTCGCCGAAAGCTGTTCGATCGCGGCAAGCGGAATATCCAAACTATTTCCGTTCACGATCACTTGAACGCGGGCATCGGGCCGTTCTTTCAGCAGTCGCAACAGCGTTGGCGCAGGCAGGTTCACCTGTACGGACGAGCCGATGCCATTGACTGTAATGACCATATTCGTTCGGCCAGATTCGAAAGATTTGGCCAACTGCTCCGGTGTCAGCGAAAGCTTGATAACGGACTGCTTTTCGGAGGTTATTTCGGTCGTAACGCCTACTTCCGTCTGGATGCCGTCCACGAGAATGATTGCCGTTGCCGGAATTTCAATATCAGGATTTCCGGAACCGGGGGACGGTGTCTGGATTCCTGTAACGGAAATCCCTTTCACCGCTTCATTGCCTGCGGCATCCTTCGCATAGACCGTATAGATGCCATTCGCCGAAACTTGGAATTGTCCGGCCGTCAAAATATCCGCCCCCGCGCCGCCGGCAAAATCGGCTATGCCATGGCTTCCTTTCATCCAAGCCAGCTTGGACAACGTGTTTCCTGTCATAGTCCCTTGTACATCGGCTGTTACCGTAACGTCAACCTTATTACCGGCAATCCCGCCACTGACGAGCGTAATCGTCGGCGCAATCGATACAACGCGGATTCCGCTCACGTCCACGCTTGCATATGCAAGAGAGGCTGCAACGCCGCCCGCCCGCGTAATACCCGCTCCGCCTGGAACATTTATTTGCGCGGCAATAGCAATACCGTCTTCATCCAAGAAACCTTCAGGCACTTCGTATTCAAAGGTTAGCTCTGTCAATGCAGTATCGCGCGTTCCCGTATAAGCAGCCTGAACGACCACTGTCGTACCGTGATTGCCGATGGTTACCGGAATGGTCGGCGTACCCGTCACGGTTACTTCATATCCATAGCTGACCGTAAAGCGAAGGCTGTCATTAGTGCCGTATAGTCCGGCAGTCGGAGCCTCCAGCACTAATTCAACCCAAGCGGCTTCAAATATCGCGATGGCGTCATTCAAATCGGCAACCGCCGTATCCAATTGAAGCTGGGTATAGTTCTCGGCATCGTCGGCGATTAGTTGCGCCGCTTCAATAGCTGCTTGGAAAGCGTCCCTTGCCGCCACTGTCGTCTCGCCTACGTTCGCGCCTACGGGATGATCGGTTAGCATTTGCGCCGCAACCGCCAACAACGATACTAAGTCTGCGGCATCCCCCGCCTCAACGATTGCTCCATTAAATAACTGAATGACCGCGTTCAGTTCGGCAGCGGCAGCAGCCAAATCAGAGGCTACTGATGCATTGGTAATCGCATCGATAAACTGCTCGGCATCGCTGAGAGCGACCGCTAGATCATCATAGATGCCCGAAGGCACTTCTCCTATCGCCGTACCCGGAGCATAGTCTTCCAATAACTGCTTGGCCGTTGCCAGAGCGCTGAACAAAGAAGATCCGTCTACAAAGGTAAAGCCTTTGCCAATCGCGTAGGTTTGTACGGGCGAACCTGCGTAACCGAATATTTTCAAGTTTGCCGGCACGGCCTGATTGTTATTAAACGATAATGGATCAATTGCGGTGGAACGATTCAGCACGACTACGCTCGACAGGCTGTTATAACGGAAGGAATAGCCGCCAATCGACGTTACGCTCGCCGGTATAACGATGTTAGTTAGAAGATTGCCTCTGAAAGCAAAGTCGCTAATGCTTGTCAAACCTTTCGATAGAACAACGCTGGTAAGCTGATTATCCCTAAAAGCCTCCTGCTCCATTGTCGTTACGCTGTCTGGAATGACAACGCTGGTCAACTGGTTATTCGCGAATGCTCTCATGCCGATATAGGTTAATCCATTCGGGAGCTCTACGCTTGTGAGAAAGTTATAGCCGAACGCAGCATCGCCGATGCTCGTCAAGCTATCCGGGAAAGCGACGCTTGTGAGATCGGTAATATAAAACGCTGTTTCACCTATTCCACTGACGGGCACCCCTCCCAGCGCGTCTGGAATGATAACGTCCACCGGAGCACCTCTAGGGTAATCCGTAATCGTCGCAGCCCCGCCGTCAACCGTGTACGTATAATAACCATCCTCGTCCGCATAAGCATATTGTGCCTGAAATATAGTTGTCCAACCGACTGCCAAAGCGATGATTAAACATAAAGCTGATTTCCTCATCATTAATCTCCCTTCTACCCGCTTAGAACATAGATTCAGGTAACGATGTACCTTTCTCTATCATGGTAGCAAGGGCCAATAAAAGAATTGTGAAAGAATTGGCGCAGGACGAGTCGATGTCATACGAAAAAAGGGAGCGCGGACAGACGCCCGCACTCCCTTGTTTTTGCACAATTCCCCTATAACGAGATGAACCGCCACTACTTTCTAGCCGGCGTTTCCCAAATCGCTTGAAGCCAGGAATCAAACTCCGCGCCTTTGTCGCCCTCGTACGTATCGTAAATATCCGAACGCGTCTTTTGCAGCTTTTCCTTAAATTCCTCGAACGTATGTCCCTCTGGCAGGCTCTTCTTGATGCGCAGCAAAATTTTGTTAAGTCCCTTAAACAGCTCGCCCTTGCTCTTAGCAGGCATTTGCACATTTTCACCCAATTGCTTTAGCTTGCGGTATGCCGCCTCGCGCACTTGGAATACGGAATCGCCATTCATAACATGCTGCAATAGTTTAATGGTAGGCGCTGTGTCCCATTGGCCGAGTTCATTCACGGCATTCAGACGGTCTCTCCAGCTCGCTGTCCGATTGACCGCTTTCTTAAGCTCTTCGAAGTTTTCTGGCAGTTCGGTTACAGCATCAATATGATTGTTGTTCAACGTTTAATCTCCTTAATCATCGCCATTGGCAAATGATGAATATCATACTAGCGGATTCTATTATAGCATGAACCTAACTAACCTACTCGTATACCTCACCCTTCTGCACAACATTTATTTTAAAAACACAAAAGCCTGCCATTATCGCTTCCGTTGCCGGTTCACGTAATCGCAGGCTCTGCATTAATATTTTATGCTATTTGGATGTATGGACGCTAGACTTTAAGAAGCTTGCGGCAAGAGATTCGCAGTCGCGCCTGCATTAGCTAGAGCGGTTACGATCTGATCCGTCGGCTGTGTCAGCAAGGCGTATAGAATAGCCGCCAACTCCTGGTTCTTCAGGACGTTCTTGGATCCGAAATCGGCTGTTCCGTCCACATTAAGCTTAACCTCCGGTCCATGAATACCGAGCGCGACCATCATCTTAACGGCTGGTATTGCCCAAGCGTCGGTCTTCCCGGCAAGCTTCACGCTCTCGAACAGCTGCGGCGGATATTGAAGGCTATACAAGCTCCATAACACAGCCGCTGCTTCTTGGCGCGTAATGACACGGTTCGGCTCGAACTTGCCATTCCCTGTTCCCTTCACCATCCCAAGCTCATAAGCCGTCTGAACGAAGGCTGCCGAAGGATGGCCGGTCAAGTCGCTGAACGCTAGCTCGGTTGTTTCGCTACCCTTTAGATTGCTTGATTCCAAAATAAATTGCACGTATTCCCCTCTTGTCACCTGCCGCTCAGGCTGGAAGGCACTGCTTGCATCGTTTGCATAGTAACCAAGTGACTGAAGAGCAAATATTTGCTCTGCGTAGGCATGCTCGGCTGTCACATCCGTAAAGCCAGCAGCCTTTGCACCTCTGCTTGCATATCCAAGCGGGTTCAAATATGGCTCTTTCATATAGAGAACGTTTCCGTTCTCATCCAGCTTGAAGGCGGTGAATTGATTCGTCAGTCCGTCCACGAACAAGTTGCTGTCTACTTGCTTCAGCTGGCGAGGTCCGATGAATGCGTCGGCAATGGTCAGACCTGCCTCACCCGACTTCAGATTCGAAATAATGCTTTTGATCCGAAGATCCGCATAGTAGCCGGTGAACTTGTTCAACTCGTCTGCCGAAGCAGGCAAGTACTGCGGCAGCTGTGCAGGTGCAGCATATTGCGGGAAAAATGTTTGAATGAATTGCGGGTAGAACAGGTTGCGCAGAACGCCTTGTTGGTTGTACGTCAGGAACACGCCGGTATTCTGCTCGGGAATAAGGAATAAATAAGAGCTGAAATCAGTCAGATCGCCGGCTTTCGTAATAATCTTGGAGCTGCTTCCCGCACCAGGAATCTGGAACGGCGCTTCGAATCCATAAGTCGTATCCGGCAGAAGCGGATGAATGGATGAGCGGTACACTTCCATCTGACCTACCGTGTTCTCCGCGAGGATGCGGCTGGATTCCGTTGCTCCGCCATTCAGGAAGGCAATCATGAATTTGCCTACGTCCTCGGCAGTCGAAAGCATGCCGCCATGCGGCATAATCGTTGGCGTAACGGCGTACGGTTCAACCTTTTGGCCTGCCGCGCTGTATCCGGCAGCCAGCTGTTCCTTCAGTTTGCCTTCAAGCTTGAAGCCGCTGTTGTTCATGTCCAGCGGTTTGAAAACATTTTGCTCCATATACTTTTCGAATGGTAAACCGCTTGCTTTCTCCACAACTAGTCCTAGCACAAGAGAAGCGAAATTATCATACATATAAGAGCTGCCAGGCTTGCGAACAACCGGCGGCACGTTGGCTTGTACATATTCTTCAATAGAGACGGTCTTGTTGAAATCGAAATGAAGATCTTCCGGTTTTGGATCGCGAATCTCGAATCCCGTTGTGTGCGTCAACAAATGCTCGATCGTGACAGGCGTGTTGAACGGATTAACAAGCTTTAAATTCGGCAAAACCTTCAGAATATCATCCGATAAGCTAAGCTTCCCTTGTTCAATAAGCTGCATGGCCGCAACAGCCGTAAACGTCTTCGATACCGAAGCAATGCGGAAAACAGTGGAAGCCGGATCAACAGCCTTGCCTGATTCCTTGTCCGATACGCCATAGCCCTTCTGTGCAATAACCTTTCCGTCCTTCACCACAACGACCGATGCTCCTGTGTAATGAGGTTTGGCCGCTTCGGAAGCGAAGAACGTATCTAGGAAAGCAGCTGCGCTCTCCGCGTTTAGTTCCTTCGTTTGACCGCTGCCTTCTGTCCCCGATGCCGCGCCATAGACGGTTGAGGTCATCAGACATGCGATCAACAATGCTGCCGCAAACGATTTGATCCATAGCGCGGTACCAGACATGTACTTGAATTTGTTCATTACTTCTTGATCCCTCCCAAGTTTTAGGTGCCAAACCTTTAATACGCACCCAATTATTAGGAAGTTTCACTTTTTGGAGGAGCCGTTCCTACAAGCCCTTGCCGCCGATTGGTCGCACAGGAACCGCGCAGGCAGTAACGCCTTCTGCTCTCCCGGATCTGTTTTTTCAGTCCGTTCAAAAAATTGCGGTGAAAATGATAGTGAGCTAAAATGATCCTTAGCTAGTCATAAGGGCGGTGAGCTTTCTTGCTTGATATAGATCATAACATTAAGCGTAAAGAATATATTTCGCTGGAGCACATGTGCTTCAAACTTCGAGAAATCGAACATATTCAGTCTCAATCGATTGAATGGAAGTTGAGGCTGCAGTTCATCGAGGCCCACCTGATTCTTGTTGCAGCGAGCGGTCAAGGCTGGCTCACGATCGATGGACAATTCAATGAGCTCAGACAGGGCTGCGTATACCTATGTACGCCTGGCCAGCTTATTGAAGCGGCAGCTCATTCGTTGGATGAACGAGGTTTATTTCTCTTGCGGTTCGATGTGATCGGAGATGTCGGATCGTCCTCCAATGAGAAACAAATCATACAACGGATCAACACGTTTCCGGTCAACGGAGAAGTATCCGTCGCGTCGCCCGTTTCCGTTAACGCCCTGTGCGAAACGATAGGCCAGTGTTTGTATGACGAGGATCAATTGCAACGCTTCCGCGGTCAAATTCAATTTCAAGAACTGTTGCACACGATTCTGCGAGATGCTCTTCATGTGCAAGAAAATGATTCGGAAGCGACATTAGAATACGTAAAGGGATACATCGAGCAGCATTATCGGCAAGATCTGACGATTGAGCATTTGGCCAAGGTGGCGGGAATCAGTTCCCGTCATTTCATGCGTCTATTCAAAAAAAGGTACGGCTTCAGCGCGATCGATTACTTAGCTGCCTTCCGGATAAAGCAGGCCCAGCAGCTTATGAGATCGGGCAGTCAAAATCGTTTGCGGGATATCGCAAGGCATGTAGGCTACCAAGACGATCTTTATTTCCGTCGTAAGTTCAAGCAGATAACTGGCATGCCTCCCGCTACGTTCATGAAGAACGGCAAGCAAAAAATCGTCGCCTGCCATTCCTTCAACATCGGACAGCTGATTGCGCTTCAAGTTACTCCGTCTGCAGCGCCGTCCGATCACCCCTGGACGGATTACTACAAACGGAAATACCAGCTTGAATCCGTGCTGCCGCTTAGCTCCGATGATGCGTTAATGAGAGAAGAAATCCGGGTTTTGCGTCCCGATTTCATTATCGGCATCGATATGCAGGCGACTGCCCATGAGCAGGCCAATCTTGCGGAAATCGCACCTGCTTTTTTTGTCCCTTGGGAGGAAAATGATTGGCGCACGCATCTCCGTTTAATCGCTCGGTTTCTAGATAAATCGGCGGTGGCGGAAGCTTGGCTTCATGCATACGATCGCAAAGCGCTTTTTATCAAAGAGCAATTAAAGGACGCATTCAACGGGGATAGCCTTCTCATCCTTAGAATTACGGGGAACCGCTTTAGCGTTCTAGGCAATAGATGCTTAGGCACGGTTTTTTACGACGATCTGCAAATCGTTCCCGCTCACGGCGTCGATCGAAGCAATCCGGATCAGCAGACTACGCCGGAACAACTGTCCGATTTTGATGCGGATCGCGTATTGCTCATCGTGGACGAGGACGCACATTCCCAATCAAGTTGGCGAACCCTCATGAACAGCGTCAAATGGCGCGAGTTGAAGGCGGTTAGGAACAGCAGCGTC
The DNA here is from genome assembly GCF_037167145.1 of Paenibacillus sp. YIM B09110. Classification (NCBI taxonomy): domain Bacteria; kingdom Bacillati; phylum Bacillota; class Bacilli; order Caryophanales; family Paenibacillaceae; genus Paenibacillus; species Paenibacillus sp. YIM B09110. Next base: position 181,973 of record NZ_JBANSP010000006.1, read on the forward strand.
GACATCCTCCCCTCCAGTCCCTGGATCGAGTATACAGCCTTCACCCATGACCTTATGCTCGATGAAGCGTTGAAGCTTTGGCGCAATCGTACATAAAATAATGTCATTATCGTCAATATGACGAACATGCAAATTCATCTATACTCCTTATTATGATAATGATTATCAGTTTTAACTACTCGGGGGGTCACGTAGAATGAATCGCCATAGACGTTGGTTTGGGAGATTAGTTATCGTCATGTTAATTGCGATATGCGCAGCATGCGGTAATAACAATACCGGAAATGGTAACAATGGCAATGCGGCCGGCAATGCCGGCGAAACGAAAGAAGGCACAACTGCAACAGTTAAGGAGCGCGTAATTTCCACTTCCAAAGGAGACATCACGATTCCGGAAGATCCCCAGAAGGTCATCGGACTTTCTGTCGTTTACCCGGAGTTTCTGTATGCCCTTGGCGTAACTCCCATTGCCGTACAAAACTATCATCCGGACTTCCCCTCCTATCTGAAGGAACCGTTCAAAGATACGCTGAAGATGGGTATCGCGCAGACACCTAATTTCGAGGCGATCCTTGCATCCGAGCCGGATTTAATTATTGCACCGGAATGGTGGTCTGACAAAGACTATGATCAGCTTGCCAAGATCGCGCCAACCGTTCTTTTGCCGCAGCGCGATAATTGGAGAGACGAACTTAGAGATATCGGCGACGTTCTTGGCAAAAAAGATCAGGCCGAAAAGATCATTCAAGATTTGGAAACCAAACAAGCCGACGCCAAGGTTAAGCTCGACTCCCTTGTTGGCGACGAAACCGTCATGTATATGATGATCATGGCAAAGGAAATCGTGATCTACGGAGAAAATATCGATCGGGGCAGCTTTATCCATAAGCAGCTTGGCCTTACTCCGGTCAAAGAATTCCCGCAAACCGAGCTTAGTCTCTCGATCTCCTTAGAGAAGCTGCCGGAATACAATCCGGATCATATCATTGTTCAGATGGACGATGAGACCAGCGAAGAAGTCAAAAGCAGATACGATCAAATGACCAGCAGCACGCTGTGGAAGAAGATGACGGCGGTCGAGAATAACCACGTTTACCTTATGGGCGGCAAGGAATGGTTCAGCCTCGGCATGTCCCCTCTTGCGGATATGAATGCCATTGACGATGTTGTTCGCGCTTTTGAAAATAACAACAAATAAAACATGCCATAGCACCTTTCTGCTTGCTCGGACGACATATGGTCTTCTGAGCAAGCTTTTATTTCATTTCAATATTCCTTGACAGGAATATTCTTTATAAGGTATATTATGTCCATGAAAATCTCAGCCTTACATCTGGAGGAATGAAAATGACTGAAGGCCAAGCAGCAAACGTCAATCAATCAAACACGGAAGATGGAAAACTCGTCATCTCCCGCACGGTTAACGCGCCTCGCGAATTAGTATTTAAAGTATGGACGGAATCGGAGCATTTGAAGCATTGGTGGGGGCCAATCGGCATGAAGCTTGAAGTAAAGACGTTTGATCTGCGCCCGGGCGGCATATTCCACTTTAGCATGACCTCTCCCGAAGGCGATCAAATGTGGGCCAAGTTCATCTATCAAGAGATCGATGCGCCGCACAAACTCGTCTACATCAGCACCTTCGCAGATGCAGAGGGCAACACCATACGTCCTCCATTCAGCTCGGAGTTTCCGCTTGAAATATTGTATATCGTCAATTTCGAAGAACAGGATGGAAGAACAACCCTTACCGTTCAAGGTGGACCTCAGAACGCGGCTCCAGCAGAGCATGCCTTCTATAAAGGCATGTTCGGATCGATGGAGCAGGGCTTCGGCAGCACATTCGACCAACTGGACGTCTATTTGGCAAAAATATAGAGGATCAGCTTCCTTTTTCACAGAAGCCTTGGCATCTCACCGATAAACGTAGTTTGGATAAATATGTTTCCACCTCGCGATTAGAACGTATCACTGATGGAAGCAGTTCTAACAAGGTGAGGTGCAGGCATTGGTAGTAAAGAAATCGGAGATCCATACTTCAAAAGGGAAACTGCAATATCAGATTAGCGGCAGCGGCAAACCTAATATTGTTCTCATTAATGGCGGCTCTGGCCCGATTGAAGGTTGGATGAAAGTACTTCCGGGTATTTCGGAGTCCTCCACTGTATTTGCTTATAATCGATTAGGTGTCGCCGGCAGCGATAAACCGCAGCAACCTCAAGATGGAAGAACGATAGTCGAACACTTGCGCGAAGCTCTGCAGCTCGTAGGCTTTGAGCCCCCTTACTTGCTCGTTGGTCATTCATTAGGGGGACTGTATGCCAACTTGTATGCCCGGCTATATCCCGACGAGACGGCCGGCGTCGTCTTTCTCGAATCCAGCACTCCTGGAGACATAAGCCTCAATCAGCACCAAAGTACGACTGTCAAAACCATGAACAAGCTGCTCTCGATGTTCGACTTCCTGTCTCCCCATAAGAAATATGATGAAGTACATTATGTTACACAAACGGTCGAACAAATTCATGCAATCGACCACTTTCATGCCGTTCCGGTGTATGTTATAACTGGCGGCAAAGGCAATCCCATGATGCCCGAGGCCCTTCGTAAGCAAAGGTTGGACAATCAATTGGAGCTGCTGGCACTGTCTCCTACCAGCATACATATTCCGGCGGACAAAAGCGGCCACTTCCCTCAATTCTCAGAGCCAACGCTCGTTGTTGATGCGATCAAAGCGTGCATAGAGAAGGTTCATCATCGAGCGTAAGCATTTTCCTTAAAATGAAAAACAGAGCGACAGCTTAATCGCTGCGCTCTATTTTCAATTTACCTCCCGTTTCTCCCCCGTTCGGCGTAACTTGCTGCCGTTACTTTTGTCTGTATTTCATATGATTGTATGAAATCCAGTCAAATAACAAGTACACCATTATAAACCCAACTCCGTTCTAATCAATGCGACAAGCTTCCTCTCTTGCTCATCCGATAGCGCGCCCGATGAGAGTTGACGAGCGGCTACGGGAACATGCCAAGGCCGTATTTCCGCAGCTGATATGCCAGACAGATTGCAATATTCATCTACGAATATTCGACAGGCCGTCTCCCTCGAAGTCTCGAAGAACGCGTTCACGTCCGGAGGCGTTTCCGGCGGCAGCACCGCATACAGAATCGTCACGCACACCTCTGCGACGTCTGCAGCCGGATTGCCGATCGCGGCATGCATCCAATCGATCATAACCGGCGCGGTATCCCGCAATATGAAATTATTGACGTTTGTATCGCCATGACATAGCCGTCTTTTATCGGGCAATTGATCGATATAGTTATGTAGAGCGACTAATTCTTCATCCGTTAGCAAGGAGGGTCTGCCGATGATTGCCTTTAAGTGCCCCTTCTGCTCAGTAGCGATGCCGCTGACGTCTCCGCTGTGAATGTCATGCAGCACCCTTGCGAACTTCCTTAGATCGCTGTCCGCATACTCGTAATCCATGGCTTGGAAGGCATACAACTGTTCGAAGAAACGATTCACGAACGTTGGCCCGACAACTTTCTCGAATACGATACCGTATCGATTATCCCATTCGAGCTGCTCGAATGGACGAGCGGCAGGAAGCCCGTTCCCCCATGCTGCAGCGCTATTCCGATATTCGAGCTCAACTTCTTCACGAGACGTATTGGTATGAAACAGCTTAACGGCCTTCTCTTCGCCGTCCCATTCATACACCTCGCAACTGGAGCCGACGCCTATACATTTCCCTAGCATAATCGATAGATCCCCCTTTGATTCAACTTGTAAAATAATGATATTTTATCCCGACATTTGTTAGAGTACCATGCTATGTTACGAAAAGGGAAACAAAAAAAGCAAAGAATCGCCTTTTGACGGATCCTTGCTTCTTATATATAAGACTGCATCAATTGTTTTCCGTTCAGGAATACTCTCCTCTAAATTTGTAAATGGTCGCATGCCTGTATAATTGACCCGGGACCAGCACGGTGGAAGGAAACTGAGGCTGATTCGGCGAGTCGGGATAATGCTGCGTCTCCAAGGCCAATCCGGCATATTGCTCATAAGCGGGGCCATTCCCTCCTATATCGCTGCCGCCCAGCCGGTTACCCGTGTAAAATTGAATGGCTGGCTGTGTCGTATACACCTCCATCAAACGGCCGGAAATCGGATCATAGACGCTGGCAGCGAAGCCCCCCGATTGCGCGTCATGATTAATGATGTAATTGAAATCGTACCCCCCCGCCAGCTGCATTTGCGGATCACTCGAATGAATTCGAGATCCAACCGGCGTCGGCACTCGAAAGTCGAGCGGCGTTCCGGCGACGCTTTGCACCCCTCCCGTAGGGATGAGTCCTTGCTTTACCGGAGTGAATCGATCAGAGTGGAGTTTGACGATATGACCGAGAATATTCCCTTTCCCTGCGCCCGACAAATTATAGTAGTTATGCTGAGTAAGGTTCACAACCGTTACTTGGTCGGTCGTTGCGGCATAATCGATTCTGAGCTCATTGCCGTCCGTTAGCGTGTAGACGACGGTTGCTTCTACGTTTCCAGGAAAACCCTCCTCCCCGTCTTTGCTTAGATAGCGCAGGGAAAGCCCGACGCCGCCGTTGCTCCATACTTCCTCGGCATGCCAGATTCGTTTATCGAACCCTCTACTGCCGCCGTGCAGCGTATTGGGATTGTCGTTAACGGACAACTGATAGCGGACGCCTTCCAGCGTGAACCGTCCATCCGCGATCCGATTCGCATAGCGCCCGATTAACGCTCCGAAATAGTTAGGATTGCCGATTCTCCAATAGTCCTCCAATGACGAATAACCGAGAAGGACGTTCTCCAGCTTGCCGTTTCGATCCGGCACCGCAAGGCTTGTCATTATCCCTCCATACGTCATAATGGCCGCCTGCATGCCGTTCTTGTTGGTCAAGACGTATTGATAAACGTCTTGTCCTTCGGGGGTTTGACCGACATACCGCTTGGTAATGCCGCCGCGCGGCGCTGTATTAGGCCAGCTTCCGCCCGCTTCATCCCGGATGATCGGCTCGAGCGGCGCCGTATTGCCGTACACCGGCTCCGCCCCGTGAGGACTCGCAGCCCATCGCACCGCATTGGCTATAACCCGCAATACATTCTTGTTATAGTAAGTGGGATATTCTTGGTCTCCCGGTCGAAAATAAAAGATTTTACCGAGTCCTCTTGAATAGGCGCATCCGCTGCGGAATACTTCCCCGCCCTGGAACCAGCTTATAAATACCAGCTCTTCGGGCGCGGGGATATCAAAAAATTCGCCGTACATTTCCTCGATCGGCAGCTCGAAGTATTCGCCCAGCCCCTCCGTAATCGGATGGGAAGGATCAACCACCCATAACCGCTCCCGTTCGGCATCCGATCTCCACTTCAAATCGCATGTCGTTCCCATTAGTTTCTTGAATATTTTCGAACGATGACCGGAATGAAGAACGATAAGTCCCATACCGGAAAGCACTCTATTATAAATGCGCTCGACGACCTCATCGGATACTTGCTCGTGAGCGAGATGCCCCCACCAAATCAGAACATCGGTAGCTTGCAGCGTTTCATGCGGCAAACCGTGGTCAGGCTGTCCGAAAGTCGCGGTATGGATCACAAAACCGCTATTTTTTCCGATTCCCGCAGCAATCGCCGAGTGGATTCCATGCGGATAAATGGCCGCGACCTTCGCTTCCGTTCTTTCTTGAATAAACTCGTTCCATATCGTCACTCTGATCGTTCTCGCCAATTCCGATCCCCCCTCCTTTCTCGATGTATATGTCTCGCCCGCCATAAACAATCGCGTTATTTGCACAAATCCAAAGCATATATTTTATAAAAGAAAGGAAGGGATACCATTGAAACTTTACGTTGCAGGTTCGGGAGATACGCTTCTAAAAATCTCCAATCGATTTCAGATTGAACTGGATCTATTGATGTCCGTCAATCCCAACATCGCAAATCCTTATATGGATATCGCGGGCATGAGCGTGAATATAGACACGTTATTCACCCCGGCAAGGGGCTCAAGGCTCGTTGCTCCTTTTTGTCCTCCAGTACCGCAATCCGATTTCCTTCATACTTGGATACCTACAACCACTGCCGAGCAGATGGCCAATACCGAATACGATGTGCTGATCATAGGCTCGGGCGCGGGGGGTGGAGCAGCGCTTTGGCGTCTATGCGAGCAATGGGGGAATAACGGCAAACGGATTGGAATCGTTGAGAAAGGTCCTGCATTTCTGCCTACCCACGCCGCAAATATTGCAACTATTGACGGGGACAGCTTCAGATTGTACGCGCCTCCGGAAATAACCGATATGATCGGAAAAAGGCTTCCGGAGTATCCCGGTATGAAACTCGTCTATGCTTTGGGCGGACGAACGTTATTATGGGGGGCGGTCTCACCCCGCATTCCGGAATTCGCTCGGAGAGGCTGGCCTGTCTCTAATGAAGAGATGGAGCTTTATTATAATATCGCCGAAGAGGTTATGAACGTAACTGCTGCCTATACGAAAGATTCGTCCATTACACGCGTTCTCCTCGAACGGCTTCGGGAAAACGGTTACTACAATGCGGACGATATTCCCGTAGCGACCGATATGGATCAAACCCGTTACGGGAGGCTGAATTCCAACGTCTTCTTCAGTACGATTTCTCTGCTCGCGAGAGCGTTAAGCCGGCGTCCCTTCGACCTTGCCGTCAATACCTATGCCGCGCAGGTTGTTACGGAAGGCGGGAAGGCTGCGGGAGTTCGGGTTATGACCCCCGATAAGCAATCTTTTATCATCCGAGCGAAAAATGTAATCCTGTCGGCCAGCGCCCTGCAAACCCCGCGAATACTGCTTAACTCCGGCATTCCCGGAAATGCCGTCGGCCGTTATCTGACGAACCATTCCTACTTGATCGCCACGGCAAGCGTAAACACCGCAGGCTTTCCAGAGCCGCTGGGCGCTCTCGGGATTGTCGTTCCGGAGCTTGAGAATCGTCCTTATCGGCTGCAGCTTCAAGGGCCGGAAAAGTTTTTCAACTACAGCTACGATAAAAAACCGATTAAGGACGAGTGGAAAATCAGCTTTTACGGCGCGTCCGGCTATGTGGAATCTCGTTACGAGAATAGGGTGTATGTTGATCCAAGCAGGGTCGATGCCTATGGAATGCCGGAATTGCAGATCGACTTCTCCTTCAGCGAGAAAGACGAAGCCATTATTCAAGAAATGTATACTTTTATTCAACAGGCCTCCAAGGCGATGCAATTAAACTTGGAATTGATGGACGGTGTACCGGCCATTTGCTTGATGCCGCCAGGGGCGGACAACCACGACTTCGGCACATGCCGGATGGGCGATAATCCGCTTACATCGGCAACGAACCGATATGGACAAATTCATGGCGTAGAAGGCCTCTTCGTTGCCGATAACAGCGTGCTCCCTTCGACCGGCGCCTCGAATCCTACATTATCAACTGCAGCCTTGGCGATCCGGACAGCGGATTATATCGTGTATGGCCAACCGGACTAAAGACACTACATCTCGTGCAATTAGAAAAAATTGCATAACTATGGATAAAACGCCGCATAATAATGCCAAATCGAACCAGACTGGGGGTGACATTCCATGTGTCCGGATACTTTAAGCGGTACGACTCCAAGCAGCAAATCAACCCAAGCAGCAGCCCAGCCGAATTTAAGCGGAGACCAGTCGGGCGGCCAACCAAAACGGCCGATATCCGATCAACTGGAGGATAATCTCAGCCAGCTTGAAGAGATCTTTGCCAAAAACGCAGACATCGTATTCCGGCACTGGAGTTACGGCCCCGAACTGCAGCATACGGCTTGCTCCGTCTACTATGAAACGCTAATGCAGGGCGAAATTATCAATTACATGAAGTCTTCCCTGCAGGACCTCGTCGCTCACGAGGTCGGTCCAGGTACGACGGTTACTCCGGAGGATGTAATATCCTTCTTCGAGCATGACGGGGTTTCTGAGAAGAAAGCCGATGTGCTGGAAGATTTGAATCAAGCGGTGGATCAAATTACGGCAGGCAATATCGTCATTTTTTTCAATCAATGGAATAAGGCGTTGATCTATCAATCGCTAACCATGGAATCGCGGCCGATTACAGAGCCTGTCAACGAATCGGTTGTCCTGGGACCTCGGGAAAGCACCGTTGAAAACCTGCAAAAAAATATCGGGCTTCTTCGCGTGCGCCTGAATACGCCAAAATTCAAAACGGTATCATTATCCGGGGGCGGTGAAACCAGAACGCGTGTCATTTACGGCTATGTAGAAGGCGCCGCAGACCCCGAGATGCTGAAAGAATTCGAAAATAGAATCAGCCATATCAGCCAGGTGGAAATATTGGAGACCTCCTATATCGAACAAATGATCGAAGAATCAACTTGGTCGCCTTTTCCTCAGCATCGGTATACGGAACGCCCGGACACTGCGGTTGCCGCCCTGCTGGACGGGAAGATTGCGGTTCTTGTACAGGGTACGGGAAGCATTCTGTTATGCCCGGGGTTGTTTACGGAGTTTTTCCAATCCAGCGAGGATTACTATCAAAGAACCGTTTACTCAACCATGATCCGTTTCCTGCGAATGATCGCTTTTGTATTGGCATTGACGCTGCCCAGCGTCTATATTGCCTTATCGACTTTCCATCCCGAACTGATCCCGACCGTATTGCTGCTTGCGGTCATCGATACGAGGGAAGGCATACCGCTGCCCGCTTTCTTTGAAGCTCTAATTATGGAGTTTTTCTTTGAACTGCTGCGGGAAGCTGGCTTGCGGCTGCCAAAGCCTATCGGATCTACCGTCAGCATCGTCGGAGCGCTCGTCGTCGGCGATGCGGCGATCAGTGCCGGCATCGCATCGCCGATTATGGTTATTATCGTAGCATTGACAGGTATCGCATCCTTTACGATTCCTCAATACAACATTGCTATCGCGCTGAGGATACTAAGATTTCCGCTCATGGTTTCCGCTTCGCTAATGGGGGGATTCGGCATTTTGATCGCTTTTCTGCTCATTTTGCTTCATCTTTGCAAACTTCGCTCACTTGGACAACCTTATTTGACCCCTGTCGCTCCGTTTCGGATCAGTGAGTTGCGTGATGTCATCATAAGGGCTCCTTTGAAAACGTTGCTTCAAAACCCCCGCAAGCATATACCTAAAGGATAGTAGAACTTGCAACCATTACGAACCAAGAAAGAATGAGCTTATGATGATGAGAAAACCTCGGAAATTTATAAATTCTTATGTGGCGAAAAAAAGCTTCGTATTTACGATATTATGTGCCTATCTGATCATCCTTCCCGGTTGCTGGAACAAAAGAGAGCTGGATCAATCCGGGTTTGTGATGGCCATTGCGATTGACCAAGGAAAAAACAAACAGCTCAAATTGACTACGCAAATGTATCGTCCGGTCGCTGGAAAAAAAGGCGGCGGCGGCGGTACCGGCTCAGCGAACGAAACCGCGAACCTGCTAATTAAGACAGAGGACGATTCTGTATTCGAAGCGATCCGCGATATCCCCATTCATCTGGGAAGAAAGGCCAGCTGGAGCCATATGCGCATTATTTTGATCGGAGAGAAGCTGGCAAAGTCGACGGATGTTGGCAAGCTGATCGATTTTTTTTACCGCGATCATGAGCCGAGGCACACGATATCCATTATGATTGCCAAAGGACAAGCGGCTAAAATATTGGAAGTAAAGCCGGCTATCGAGCAGACGATAGGCCAGCAGCTCTTGTTAACCAAACAAGTTGCCTACAAAAATGCCGCCAAATCGCTCGATACCACCCTGCTCAAATTTGCGCTGCAGATGAACGCCCCCGATAGCGATGCGGCAATCACCTATGTGTATAAGAACAAAGGAGATAAGAATGAATTAAATGCGGCCGGTCTTGCCCTCCTTAAGAAAGGCAAGATGGTAGGCATCCTGCCTTCCAAAAAAGTAGAGGGGCTTGTCATGCTGCGTAACGAGTTTAGATCCGGAATTATCGAAATCCCTTGCCCGGGGAAAGCGCTGGAGACGGAATCGTTCGAAGTGCTTGGCTTGAGAACTAGGATGAAGCCCCAGCTGGCCGGGGACAAGGTGCACGTACTCGTTAAATCCTTCGTGGAAGGGGCAATTGGAGAATTAAAATGTACGGAGATCAAAACAAGAAAGGATGAAGAAACGTTCATCCGCAAAGTGGAAGAACAGATAAAGAAACAAATGCTCTCGACCATCCGTGTCCTTCAAGCGAATAAAACGGATATTACTGATATCGGTAATTTAATTGCTAGATGGCATCCCAAGCAGTGGAACAAAATGAAGGAGAACTGGGATAGCCAATTCGCCGAAATCCCCTTTGATATCCAAGTTAAATTAAAGCTTTTAACGACCGGCACAACGATCGGACAACCGGCTGTATCGGGAGAAAACAAATAGAGAGTTTCAGGAGGGAAACATGTGGTAGAACGTATCATTGTACTGCTGCTTGCATACGGCTCTGTTTCCCTTTACGACAGGTCTCATTTGAAAAGCGTGACGAACAAGGCGGAAAAGGCCGTTTATATTATTCTCATGCTCGCCTCGCTGTATTTCGCTATCGACTATGCCCTGGAATGGCCATTCGACTTCCCCGGGCTTTACGAGTTGATCGATCTCATATTCACAGACTTAGCCAAGTTGATCGATAAAATGCTAACTGTGCCCAAAGAATGAATTTCAGCAGCGGAGGTATTGCGAATGGACAAACTTGAAACGATTAGCGCCAAGCAAATGGGCGTTCTATTCTTCACCTTTATGACCGGATCCTCGATCATAAACATTCCTGCCCCGCTAATCGGTAAAGCGCAGAACGGCGCTTTGCTGTCCCTTCTTATCTCCGGGGCCATAGGCATGTTACTGCTGGGCTGCATGCTCTATCTGCACGCGCGTTTTCCCAATCTGAGCTTCGTGGAATACAGCCGCAAACTGATCGGGCTATGGCCGACCATCATCATTTCCGTGCTTCCCCTTTCTTTCATGCTGCATATGCTTACGGCGATCGTCCTGGATATAGGCCTGTTCATGAAAAGCTCTATGCTCAGGGAAACGCCGACCTACGCTTTCACCTTATTAGTCTACTTGGTTTCTGCTTTGACCGTTCGCGCGGGGCTTGAGGTCATGGCCAGGATGTTTACGATTATAATGATCCTGGTTGTATTATTTGTCTCCGCCGTTCTGCTGTTGGCCATGGAAAACTATAATCCCGGATTTCTTTTTCCGGTCATGCCTCAAGGAATAAAGCCGGTTCTGAACGGCGCTTTCTTCTCGTTCGGCTTTCCTTACGCCGAAGTCTTTCTGTTCGCGATGCTCCTTCATTTCGTTAATAAACAATCACAAGCAAAAGGCGAGCTGAATCGCAATATGTTCCTATCGCTCTCTTTGAATATATTCACCCTATGCATCTCCACTGCTTGCACACTCATGCTATTCGGACCGCTTGCCGGGATTAAGAAGTATTCGTTATTCGAGCTTGCCCGTACAGTCGATGTTCAGGAAATCATAACAAGAATCGAGTCCGTTATCGGCATGTCGCTAATAAGCGGCTCCTATATGAAAACGACAATTACGCTGTACGTCCTGTGCCTGTATGTGACCCATCTGTTTAAGCTGAAGGATTATAGAACGATCGTAATGCCGATCACGCTAATCGCTTTTCTGAATACGCTAGTCGGCTTTAAATCCGATATGCAGTGGGTTGAGATCGTTTCGATCGTACATCCATTATGGGTTTCATTCGCGTATGTCGCCCCTCTTCTATTGATAACGGCCATCGCTGCATTTCGGAACCAGTCAAACTAGTGACATATCCCTGATCTGGGTAGCATAAAATATCCACTTCCAGCATTGATGTAATCATATGAATGTAAATGTGACTGGAGTGGTTGTATTGAAAATATGGGTTGCTAACAGGAATGAAACGCTTAAATCCATCGCAGTAGTAATCCAAGTGCCCGTTGAGGACCTTATTTTACTCAATCCGGATGTCGAGCACCCCGATCAGGACATTACCGGCAGACCGATATATCTTCCTTCCATAGCCGAATTGAGTAGCGAAGACCAATCGAGGGCCGAGTCAGAAAGCGGACTTCCGACTTGCCCGGTCGTACCGGGCCCGACTCTTAGCAATTGGATTCCTCTCACACCGCTTGAACAGATGGCCGAGCAGGAATATGATGTTCTGATTATCGGCACCGGAGCCGGCGGAGGAGCTGTCCTTTGGAGATTGTGCGAGCAATGGAAAAAGGAAGGGAAACGGATTGGGATCATTGATCGGGGAGATCAGGTTATTCCGACGCATGCACGTAATCTAGCCACGATGAATCAGGAGCGCCTCGTGGCTTATTTTAATTACTTATCCAAGCCCTTGCCGGGTTCTATTCCCGAATATCCGGGTGCCAGGCAGCTATTTGCATTAGGAGGCAGGACGTTATTTTGGTATGCCTTTTCACCTCGATTGAGCGAGTGGGATTTAGCTAGATGGCCCGTGCCGGTTTCTGAAATGGAAAGCTATTATGGCGTGGCGGAACAGGTTATGAATGTGACCAAAGCTTTTGCCGAAGGCTCTTCGTTCACGGAAATTTTGCTGGAACGGTTGTGGATGCGCGGTTATTCCAAAGCAGCGCCCCTTCCGGTCGCTGCCGATATCGTACCTCAATCGTTCGGACAGTTGCATACCGATACGTTCACCAGTTCGATATCCCTGCTTGCCAGAGCGCTGCATCACAGACCCTTTGATTTGGCCATCAACGCACGCGCCGTACAAATTCTCCATGAAGACGGAAATGTCAACGGTGTCAAGGTCGTTTCCCCCGATAAAACCGCTTATACCCTGAAAGCCAAAACCGTTGTGTTGTCCGCGAGTACCTTTGAAACGCCGCGCTTGTTGCTATATTCGGGATTTGGGCAACCGGCGCTGGGACATTATCTGACGAATCAATCCTTCGTGCAAGCGACGGGAAGTATAAGCACGGCCGATTTTCCACTCCCTTGGGGACCCCTGAACATCATGATACCGCAAAAACCGGAATCTCCGTACTCCGTGCTAATGACCGGCCCGGAAGCTTTCTATTGGTATCCTGTATCGTTAGAAAGACCGTTAACCGGCGAAACGACGGTCAACTTCTATGGTTACGGCAAAGTCGAACCTAGATACGAGAATCGGATCACCTTGAATCCTTACAAAATAGACGAGTACGGCATCCCTGAAATTCAGGTGCATTTCTCCTTGAGCGAATCCGATTGGGACGTCGTTCGCCAAATGACGGCTGGGATCAGGAGCATTGCCAGGGATACAGGTGTACGTCTGGTTTCCCAAAATGGCAGGCCGCCCATCTGCCTGACCCCTCTTGGAGATTTGCATCATGATTCAGGCACATGCCGGATCGGAGATGACCCTTCTACTTCGGTTGCTGACCCCTACGGGCAAATTCGCGGCGCTTCCGGCCTCTATGTGGCCGATAACAGCGCTTTGCCTTATATCGGAGCCGAAAACCAGACTTTAACAACGGTTGCACTCGCCATTCGAACGGCAGATCACATCATTCGGCGGCATGGTCAGCTTAAATAAACGAATGCAGCTCCTTGTTCCTTCCGAACTTGTATGCGGCGGTTAGACACAGGACGAGCGCGAAGGCAGCTAGAATAGCGAGATTCAGTACTACGCCGGATACCGTTTCACCCTGCTGAAGCTTGCTGACCGTATCTAACAGCCAGTATTGGGGCAAGAACTGGGCGATCTGCTGCATGAATGAAGGCATGGTTGCGAGCGGGAATAAGCAGCCGGCAAGCAGGCTAGTCGGTATAATCACCATCGTCTGAATACCGCTCGCCGCCATCGAGCTTGTGGAGAAGGCCACAATGGTCAAAGACAATCCTACTGCTACTATAGCGAACAGTCCCAGCAGCAGGTAGAGCTGCACAATCGGGATGCCGGACTCCATATGGAATAGCCGGGTCATCACCGTCAGCGTCACAAGGATCTGGATCAGCAAGACAATGACGTTCACAATGACATTGGCCCCTACATAAGATCGGCCCGTGATCGGAGCAGCGAACAGTCGGAACAACGTCCGGTTCTCCTTCTCCTTCAGAATCATCGCCGACAGATTGACTGCCGAGAACAGCATTAGCATGATTAAATAACCTACCGTTTGCGAAGACTTGCGATGCTCCAAGGAGCGATCCTCTACTTTCTCGACGGAGAGTTCAAAATTCGCTTGAACAAAGCTTTTATACAACTCATCAAATTTCGATTGATCGCCACCCGATGCCAGCCCGATTGATGCCAGATTTCCGATGTAGGCATTCACATACGACTTGATGTAAGGGGCAACCTGCGAACCCTTGACGGAAGCCAGCGAGACGTTCGCCGGTTCGCCTGTCGGCAAACTGACCGCGAAGCCATCCGGCAGCGTCAATGCCGTATCGATATCTCCGTTCCGCAGCAGGTCTTCTGCCTCATCTGCCTGAATGTCCACCACTTCTACCTGATCGAGCTCGCTCATATAGGCAACCAGATCCGCGGACGCCGCCTGACCGTTATCGAGATTGACTACCCCGAGTGTTAACGGCTTTTGATCGGAACTGCCATAGATCGATGAGGATAACAGGATGCCGAAGATCGGCAGACATAAATATAACAGCATGACTTTGTAGTTTTTGACCGTGCTTAGCGCCATGCGGCGAACGAGCCATGTCGTCTCTTTCATTACAGACCCTCCCTTTTTCTCATCAACACGATAGCCAGTGCAAGCAATAGGACCGAGCAGCCTATATTTAGCAGCATAGCTGGAAGCGAAGCCTCAAGCTCACCCGCATAAATGACTTGCAGTATAGCCTCATTGGACCAGTGCAGCGGCGAATACGCGGCGAGAGCGTACATGAGTCCAGACGTATTTTCAACCGGGGTATATGCCCCGCCTACGAAAGCCGCTACTTGAATAATCATCATCAAGACGCTGCCGGCCACATTTCCCTTCAGTAAGTAACCAAAGGCGAGTCCAAGGCTAAGCGCCAACACAATCTCGCTGAATAGGATCAAGAAAACAAGCCACAGATGGCCGCCCCAGTTGGCGCCAAACATATATTTGCTAAGCAGGACGACAATGACGACGAAAATCGCATTCAGCACAAACGTTCCGGCAATTTTACCAGCGAAAATTTCTCCCTTCGTCACAGGGGACGCCAGCAGGCGGATATCGGTATGCCCGCTTCGCTCCGTCTCGATAAGCTGCCCCGCAGTTAAGGCGCTGTACAGGATAATCATGGTGGTGACGGCTACCGCAAAATAGTCCAGGCCACTCGGCTGCAGCCCCGTATTGATCGGCGTCTCCGCTACATAATTGCCGTCTGAGCTAGGAATACCGCTCTCGGCGACCGACAGTTTGTAACGGTCTGTTAGCGGAGTCAATAATCCTTGGACGATGCCGTTCTCCATGGCCCTGCCGCTGTTGCCGTAATAGCTGATGCCGTCCTCAGAGATCCGCGCATAACCGGTATAGAGTCCGTTTTGCACATCGTCTTTAACGTCTGCTTCCCCGCCATCCGCTGTCTTCTCGAAGACGATGCCGGAAGCTGCTCCATCCTGCAGCAAAGCCTCCCACTCCTGTTGTACCTCACCACTTGCTCCATCAAAGCTATAAACAACGCGTATCGGTTCCACCTTCACGGTTGCTTGAAAACTGCCAGACAGCGCCGTCCCCAAAATAAGCATGAGCAAGACGGGCGTCGCCAGCATGAACAGCAGCATTTTAATATCCCGGAGAATCTTCAATTCTTTCCCTGCGATTCGCAATACGTTCATTGGCTATACTTCCTCCCTCTGTCGTGTCATCACTGGCCGCTTGATTATTCATCGCGCAGCGTTCGGCCTGTCAATGTCAGGAACACGGTCTCCAGACTCGGCTCCTGCGCTTCCACGCCCCGAATTTCCACGCCGCTTGCCACGAGCAGCTGGATGATCGCATTTAGATTATTGATTTCTACAGCCGAGCTAATATTAATCGTCTGATCCGCGATTTCAACCGTACTGACGCCAACAATGCCCTTCAGCCCTTCCAGCGGAACATCGTCGGCCGATCGCACGGCGATGCTGATGCTCTTCTGATTCGTAATAATCGCCTTCAGCTCAGCCTTCGTTCCTTCCGCAATGATCTTCCCATGGTCGATAATCGCGATTCTCGAGCATATTTCCTCGACCTCTTCCATGTAATGGCTCGTGTAAATGATCGTACTGCCCATTCGATTCAGCTTCCGCACCGAGTTCAGAATATAGCTGCGCGATTGCGGATCGATTCCTACCGTCGGCTCATCCATGATGATCAGCTTCGGCTTGTGCGCAATCGCGCAGGCGATATTGAGCCTTCGCTTCATCCCGCCGGAGAAGTTCTTCGGGAAGCTTCCTTGCCGATCGGATAGTCCGACGAATTCCAGCGCTTCGACCACGCTTCGCTTCAGCTCCGCTCCTCTTAAGCCGTATAACCCTGCGAAGAAGTGCACATTTTCATAAGCCGTCATATTCTCGTAGATCGCTAAATCCTGCGGTACGAAGCCAATCGACTGCTTCGCAAACTTGCCGTTCTTAGCGATATTCCGGCCCATTATAGCAATCTCGCCTTTGGTCGCCGAGAGCAAGGAAGTCACGATATGAATCGTCGTGCTTTTTCCTGCGCCGTTCGGTCCTAAGAAACCGAATATTTCTCCTTCTTGCACCGACAGCGATAAGTTATCCACGGCCGTATAATCACCGAATTTTTTCGTCAATTGATTAATCTCCAGTACGTTCACGCTTATTTCACCCTCCCGTTAGTTCCGTTCTTCTGTTCTTATCGTACAAAAAAAGGACGTCCTTGCAGAAGTGCACAAGTTCATCCTTCTCCCATGAAATAGTTCATGACGTAACCCCTCATTTCTTCACGGGGTATAAGGTATTAAAGTCGTCACCGAAAATCCCCTCGAGCCGTCGACGATGATTTTACCGCCTACGGCCGCCGTCCTCTCTTCCATGCCCACGATTCCGATTCCCTTCACAACCTTCGTCTGCCCTTGTCCGTTGTCCTTGATTGTAGCCTTGATTAATGTAGGCAGCACCTGTACATGGATCGAGACCGAGGAAGCCATGGCATACTTCATCGTATTGGTAAGCGCCTCTTTCGTATTTTCCTGAATGATTCTCCAATGAATCGGCGTAATGAAATCGATATTTCCTTCGTAGGAAAAGGCCGTCCGAATCGGGTGTTTAGCCGCAAATTCGTCGATGAACAATTTCATTCGGTTGACGCCCATCTGTTCCGTCGGCGGCTTCATCCGCTTCAGCTCGATTCGAATGCTCTCGATTCCTTCCTTCGAAATGTGAATGGCATTGTCCAACAGCAGCGACGTCTTGTCCGGATCGTTCGCAATCAAGCGCTTCGCCGCCTCCATCTGAATGAGCGCGCTCGTCATGGCATGTCCGATGTGATCATGAATATGCTGAGACATCCGGTTACGCTCCTCCAGCTTAAGAGTGTATTCGGTTTGCCGCAGAAACTCATCGTTTTCCTGCAGCTTGACGTGCAGCCGTTCCAGCTCGCCCCGCATTCGTTCCAGCTCGGAACGTTGTTCTCGCAGCGATCTTCCGTAGCGCTGCAGGACAGAAAAGTATATCCACGTCACAGCCGCAACGAATAGGTACAGGAGCATCAGCTGCCGGGGCAGCATCGCTAATGGGATAAGCATGAGCAGGAATGATACAGCCCTTTGGTTACCGTAGGCGATGGCCGACAGCTCCCACAGATGGACCGGCAGCAGCAAATACATGAGCGGATAATCCTGGATGGCGAACATGGTTACCCCTATGGATAAAGCCGCGATTGCGGGACGTAGCTTCTCTTTTCGCAAAATATAAAACAATAAGTTCGTACAAAGATAGATTAATACGGATAATATAAACCAAGGCGTTGCGCTTGTTTCCGAGATTAGCGATTGGCCCGCCGTAAAGACGAGCAGAGCCGCTTTAAAGCCGATTCCGGCAAGCTCCGATACATCTCTAGCTCTTGGATCGGTCATTAGGTTAACTCTCCGGTCAAGTAATAAATCGCGATTTGCGTACGGTGGGTGAGACCTGTTTTGCTCAATATCGAAGTAATGTGGTTGGCGATTGTGCCTTCAGAGATAAAGATTTCTTTGGAGATCTCCTTATTCGTCCTCCCCTTGGCGATCAGCGCCATAATATCGAGTTCTCGCTCCGTAAAGAGGCTCTTGTCGATTTTGGCAGCTTCGGTCAGTACGGGCAGCTCGGGCTCTTTCACCGATTTCAGCTTATCCAGCACCGAATCTTGCAGAACATTATGGCCGTGGTAGACGGTTTTGATCGCGTCGCTGATTCGTTCGGGGTCGTTATTTTTCAACAAATAACCTTTGGCTCCGTAACGAATGGCATCCCGTATATATTCATCATCATCGAAGGTCGTTAAGATAAGCGGTCTCGTCTTTGTTCGCTCAGTGATCAGCTTAGTTGCTTCCACCCCGTTCATCTCCGGCATCCGCACGTCCAGCAGCGCCACGTCAACCTCATGCTGTTCGCAATAGGCCACGGCCTCCAGCCCATTCTCGACCGTCGCTACAACCTCGAACCCTTCGAACGTCGTTAATATGATTTTCATTCCTTCGCGAATGAAGGAATTGTCGTCAGCTATAAGCACCTTAATGTTCGGCATTCTGTCATCCCCTTTCATCCTTCCATTATTATGCAATAGGATAGGCGATAACGCTATATGGAATTGCTATTGATTGTCGATAGGGTGTTTCAACTTCGCCTGAATCGTTTACTAATAAGCAAGCGAACGTTGCATGGGCTAGCATTATAGCAGACGGTCCGCAGGCTATCCGTTCGCAAATCCTAATTAAAGAGGTGTCGTTATGAGTCAGACAAAAACTTCTTATTACACGGGCGAGCAAGTCGATCAAGAAGGCGAGTACATTTGCGAGGCAGGCCGGCGCGCTGCATTGAAAGAAGGGGACAAATTCCCGTATTGTCCCGTAACCGGCCTCGATACGAATTGGTATTTGGCTAATTAACCGACTCCTGATACGCTACCATACACATGCAACAAAGGCTTGTCCCAAAAGAACTCGAACAATACGGAAGGTCTCTATTTACGCAAGACAGGACCGCCTCAAACTCCACTGCAAAGTGGAGACTGAGCTCTGAAAGAAGTGGCTCGCAGCGAAAAGGTTGCGAGTCTTTTAACTAGTCGGAAGTGAATGGATTTCATACAGGCGAATGAGGCTGTATGATTTCCACTCAAATGTGACCGCGCATCCTCCGTCGTCACTCCGTACTATTAAGACGAAGGCAGAATAAAATGATAGCCTGCTGGATGTAAATTAGATTTCCCTTGAATTTGTATCCAACAAAATACGGGGAAGCAATAACCGATTCGCTCACCTCTTCGTTTCTGTAAAATGGAGGGCAAGGACATAATAAGGCTCCTTCTCTGGCCGTATCCATCCGTTCGACGGTAATCTGATATTGATCAATATACGATTGCTTCAATAATCCATTAGGAAGCGAATCTGTCAAAACAACGTCGCTTCGGGACAAAATCTGCTCTAGATCTGTGTGAAATGTATAGGTCGGAGATGGTTCGCTAAGCTCATTCCCTCGTATGCAAACATGATTGAAAGCTAGATCCATAACCGCTGCTGCTTTCATCCATGATCTCGATATATTCCCCGCCGGTCCTACAAATGTATACACTAGCTCTCTATAGTTTTCTCTAACTTTACCTATTGAATATAGATCCGATAAAATCTCGCAGGGGTGGTTATAGTCAGTCATTGCATTAATAATGGGGATTGCTGAGCGCTCTGATAGTTCTACTATTTTCGTAAAATTGGGATGCCTTACAATAACTCCGTCAGCCCAGTTTTCTATGTATTGAATCATATCCCCGAGTTGTTCCCTCCGATCAAGCGCTTCAGGAGTGAATAATATGGATTGACCTCCCAAATCCTTTATCCCTTTTTCAAATGTGACTCTCGTCCTTATGCTATTTTCGGGAAAAAATAAGATGAATGTCTTACCTTTCAATATATCTTTATGCTCGCCCATTCTAAGCTGGTCAGCCAGGTGAAATATTTCAATGATTTGATTCGAAGTCAGATTATCGATATCCAAAAAGTTCATTCCACGCCCCCCCCCACTAATAACTCGAACTTTGTGAATAAATATACATTAAACAGTATTAAAATACAATTAAGAAAATACATCTGCAATTAGCAAAAGAGACTCCGTAAGGAGTCTCCATCTCGCACATGCGCTTGAACTTTATTGATGGCTTGTCGGATGCTGTACGGTTGCCGGTATTTGGCCCTTCAACATCCGGTTGATGTCGCCTGTCAGCCTCAAATAGAAGTCCGAGGAGACAGCAACGCCGTCCGCATCAAGCGTCAAGAAATAATGATTGGCAGGAATCATCGATGAATTCTCCGCGGCCTTCGCGATAGCCGTGCCTTCATCGTATTCATCGAACATGGCTACGTAGCCGCTGTTAATGCCAAGACTCTTGGCATTGTACGCCTGCCGCCACATGAAATCGCCGTGCAATCGCGGAATTTGGTTCTGCGGCCCTGCATGCAGGTTATGCCAGGAGAAGCCCGGCCATAGCACCGGTTGATAATCGATGCCGTATTGGTTCGTCACCGCTAGATCCGGCTGCATCAGATTGTTCTTGAAGTGATCCGCACCGTCCAATCCTCCGAAGCGGCCGACATACCAAGGGGAGAGCATATCGAACGACTGATAGACGCTCAGGAATCCCGACTTGGAGTCTTCGACGCCCGTCCGCCAGTACGTTGGCACACCGCCGATGACGTAGACGTTCTGATCCTTGAACCATTGGATAAGCGCCGCCGATTCCGACGCCGTTCCCGGGCGATCGTTAAAGCCAATACCCCATATATTGACGACGATCTTCCCGTCCTGCTTCGCATAAGCGGAGGAAGACGTCAGATTCATGCCGCCGAGAATATTGTTCGTCCAGTCGTACTTGACCGCATCGTCCCATGTATTTGCATCCATGCCTGTAATATCGTACATGATATAAAATTTGCGGCCGTAGCTTTCTGCCGCATTCTTAACCTTAACCGCAACGCTGTCCCGATTCGTCCGCCAGTTGTCCGGGGTGC
This sequence comes from Paenibacillus sp. YIM B09110, assembly GCF_037167145.1. Classification (NCBI taxonomy): domain Bacteria; kingdom Bacillati; phylum Bacillota; class Bacilli; order Caryophanales; family Paenibacillaceae; genus Paenibacillus; species Paenibacillus sp. YIM B09110. The sequence goes on from NZ_JBANSP010000006.1 coordinate 203,196, forward strand.
TGCTCGTGCTGGCGCCGAACCGTTGCAAGGCCGCGCCGTCTATGTTGTAGGTCTGCATCCATTCAAAATGTTTGTTCACCGTCTCTTGGTCATAAGATGAGAACAACTTAGCCTGCTGTCCGTTATTCAAGTTTTGCAAACTGGTTGCATACGTCTTCGAATATTCTCTGAGATCCGGATACAGGTCGAAATTCACGTTGCTGCCTGTTCCAGGAGCAGAGCTATTCTTGGACCAATGAATCCAGCCGCCGTTCGGAGAACCGTCCCCGGCAGCGTTGAACCAGCCCTGATAACCCGCAATGACTTTGCCGACAACATCGCCGCCTGACGGCTGAGGCGCGGACGGATCGAAGCGGAACCAGTTCAAGTTGAACAGGCTGCCTACTCCGCCCGTAAATTTAAGAAACACGTTTTGTACGCCCGTTATGTTCGAGACGCCACAGGATACCGTCGTCCAGTTCTGCCAGCCGCCGGTTACTGGAACCGTACATGTGCCTGCCAATGTGCCGTTCAAGCTGCCCAGACGAACTTCGATGGAGCCGCCGATCGACTGGCTTGCGACGCGAGCCAAGAACGTATTAGCGCCGCTGCCAAAGTTCAAATTGTTGAAGCGAATGTAATCGCCATTATCGATATAGGCGACATTCTGTCCGCCTTCGCTCGCCGTTTCCAGTTGTATGCCCGATTGTACGTCATACAACTCCGCTTCCGTCTGAACGAATGCCGACTTTCCTGCGGAGAATTGGAACCAGAGCAGGTTGAACAAATTGCCCGTTCCGCCGGTAAATTTCAAGAACAATATCTGCGTTCCCGTCGGATTGCCGCTAATGGCACAGGATATCGTCGACCAGTTCTGCCAGCCGCCCGTACCTGCAACCGTACAGGTTCCGGCCAATGTACCGGTCAAGCTGCCCAGTCGCACCTCGATCGCTCCGCCGCTTGCATTGCTGGCCACCCGCGCCGAGAAAGCGCTTGCACCAGTTCCGAAATCAACACCATCGAACCTGAGGTAGTCCCCGTTATCGATAAAAGCGACATTTTGCCCGCCCTCGGTAGACGACTCCAACTGTATGCCTGACTGCGCATTGTAGCTCGACGCTGCTGTCTGCGTGAACGCCGATGCCGCGCGAACATGTGACGGCGTTAATGTCAGCGTCGCCAGCAGCATCGCTGCCATGAGCACTGCGGATAACCACTTCTTGTAGACTTGCTTGTCAACTGCATGATTCATTCTTTCTCCTCCTCAATCTTTATGATTGCATGCAAACATAGCCTGTCCACCGTTCCAAACGGCTGTCCGATCCCCCCTTCTCCACAATCCCGAGCGCGCTGTCTCGTCATGATGAATATTACGCCGCTTGCCGTATGCCGCTCGACCTGTCCATTCCCATATTCATACAAATATTGGCATTGGTACATGAGGCGATCTTGACTTTTACAGTTCATTGCCATCCAAAAAAAAAACAAAGCCGGCTATCCCCGCGCCAAAAGCGGGGACAACCGGCTCGTACAACAGCTTATGTTAGGTATCGCTTGGCAGACTGCATCCCATCTGTTCGACTTCCATGGCCACCCGGGCAGAAGGCTCCGAGAGGCTCCGCAGGGGAACGTCTTGCTCTTGATCGGGCTGGTCGAGAGGATAGATTCTCGCTGTCTCGTTCTCTTCGTTCACATGCTGAATGTATATGCGAGACCCATTATATTCCACGTGCTCCATCGTCGGCGAAGCTGCAATTTCCTGTGCCCGCTGAATGTCCATCGTATGCGCCACCTCGGTTTCTAATTGTTCCCCCTACATTGTGCGCGCAAGAGCTGACATCTATTCAAGAGCAGTCCATTCATACAGATCATCGACCATACAACCTATCGTGCGAGCGATGGCAACTGCATTTTTCAAAGGCATCACTCTCTTGTTCTCCATGTAATCCGTCAGCAGCTCGCGTTTATACTGCAAGGCTTGGGCTAGCTGCTCTAACGTCATTCCATGATCCGCCAATCGCTCTTGCAGCAGGCAGCGGCCCAGCTCGAATTTCATGCTCATCCTTCTTTCCGTTCGGCGGCTATTCGCGACTTATATTCTTGAGGGGTGCAACCTGAATATTTCTTGAACAGATTGCTGAAATATTTCGGATCGCTGCCCATGCCCGTCATTTCCGCGAGCTCGTATATTTTGTAGCTGCCGGAACGCTCCAGCGTCTCCCTCGCCTTATCGATTCGGGCCTTCGCTACGTATTGAGGGAAAGGCATGTTCAATTCCTTGCGAAATAGCTTACCCAAGTAATCCGCATTCATGAATAGCTTATGCTTCGCAAGCCATTGCAGGGACAATTCCTCCAGGTCCAGATGGTCATGAACGTATTGCGCCATACGGCGGGCCGTCATGCTGCTTCTCGCGGCAGGATTTCCATAATAGAGGTTCAGGATAGACATCGCTTCCGCATAAATATACAGTTCCACTTCCTCAAGCGTCTTCATCTCCAATATCGGAGCCGTATGCTTCAAATATTCATTCGATTGCTGAGGAACACATTGCTTATACAAAATATTAACGAGATCTATGCATGCGCCCGTCGTCGTTCCGATCGGAAGTTGCAGCCTTCTTAACGTTGCAAAAAAAACCGCAAGCTCCTTGTTCAGCGCCTCTCTTAGTCCAAGCTGAATATTCGCCAAAATGCCGGAGCACCGTAGCAGCTCCTGCACTTCCCTTAACGGGTCCGCACTGCCCGCCGTATCCGTCTCTCCGCCTAAATAGAAAAGCTGCTCCATATGCCGCTTGGCCTGTTCATAAACGTCCGGCAATTCCGGAAACAGTCCGGCATTACTTACTAACCACAACAGCCGGCTGCCCTCCTCTTCCTCGTAGCGCTTAGCGATTAGCTTCGTTCGCTGGGCTAGCTCCGTTACGGGATACTCCGACACGACAAATACGATCGTATGATCAATGAGGGCGGAATGCCCCATCACTTCTTCGCCGAACGATGCGGCGAATACCCGCCTGAGCTGCTCCGCTTCCTCATAGCGCAGCTCCTTATCCGGTCTGCACAGCAGCAGCCTCATAGCCCCGTTGCCGATTTGCAGGCGATCTTTGGCAGCAACAGTGGCGGCGCCGGCACCGTACGGAAATCGGCCGAGCAAATAATCGGACAGCCATTTCTCGCGGGCTTTGGGCATCACTTCCGACAGCATCGTTTCCAATTGTCCGTATTTCTGCTGCTTTAACCGCTCCTCATTCAACTCCAAGGCGACCTCTTCAAGCACTTTCTTAATATCGTCCTCGTCGCAAGGCTTCAATATATAATGTTTGACTCCGTATTGCATCGCTTTGCTGGCAAAGCGGAACTCCCCGAAGCCCGACAGTACGACAAACTTAATATCGGGCCGCCTTTGCTTAGCCAGCTTAATCAATTCCAATCCGTCGACGCGCGGCATCTTAATGTCCGTAATGACGATATCCGGCCGAAGATGATCCAATTCCTCCAGTACGGCTTGGCCGTCGGTCATGCAGCCGACAAGCTGCAAGCCAAGTCCGGACCAGTCGACCAGCGATGCAATGCCCTCCCGTATAATCCTCTCATCGTCAACAAGCAAAACCTTATAGGGAGTATTCATCCTATCGATTCACCTCGCATCGTCATTTCTAAAGGCTGGGATAACTCGGGCGTATGAATGTAAGGCAATGCTATTCGAATGACGGTCCCTTGGCCGGACTCGTTCTCGATCGTAAGTCCGTACTCCGGACCATGCAATAATCGCAGCCGGTTATGAATGCTCTTAAGCCCTACGCCCGTTCCCTCGGCGCTAATTTCGTCGCGCTCCAGCTTTTGCAAATAAAGCGGGTCCATGCCGCCTCCCGAGTCGCTGACAATAATATCGAACCGGTTCCGGTGGGGGTGCTCCTCCGCCGTAATGACGATATGGCATGGCTCGGCGGAAGGCTCGACCGCATATTTAATGCTGTTTTCCACGATGGGCTGCAGGATGAAGCTGGATATATATAAATGACGGAGATGCTCGCCAATTTCCATTCGGTAGTCCAGGCGATCCTCGAATCTGAATTTTTGAATATAAATGTAATGGTTCAAGTTGTCGATTTCCTCTTGGATCGTCGTATAGGGACTTTCCGTAATCGAGCTTCTCAGCAGCTTGCCCAGTGCCTTGACCATCCCCGATATTTGGAGCTGGCCGTTCATGCGAGCCAGCCAGTTGATCGATTCCAGCGTATTGTATAGAAAATGGGGATTGATCTGCGCCTTCAATCGATCGTATTCGGCATTTCGCAGCATGAGCTGCTTAATATAGTTCTCTTTGATAAGCTCGTTCAAACGGTCGATCATCCGATCGAAGCTTAGGCTCAGCAGCGTAATTTCATTCCGTTGATTCGGTATTTCCAGTCGGTCTAGCTCCAGATTGCCTTTCTCCACGACAGCCATCTTGCTCATCAGCTTGCCGATCGGCTTTGTAATATGGCTCGACAGGCGCACGCCCACGGTCAACACAATAATGAGCAGAACGGCATACAGCACTAACAGAACGGCCTGCATCTTCTCGATTTCCAGGAACAAAAATCCGTACGGAACAAGCTGAATGAACGTCCAGCCCGTGTAATCCAGCTTGAAGCGTGCCGCGAGATATTTGTTTCCTTCTAACGCGATAACCGAATAGGAACCATTATCTTGCAGATGCTGCTCCAATTCATTCAGAGGTACCGCATTCGGGCTGGAGAACATAGCCCGTCCCTCGGCTGCGATAATAATGGCCGAATCGTAATACTCCTTCTCTTCCGAGCTGGAATATACGATACTATCGGCCTTCGCCCGCAGGATCATTGTACCGATCGGCTCCATGCTATAGTCGCTGACCTCGCGGATTTCACGCAAGGACTGGAAGTATCCGTCCTGATCGCCGCTGACCCACACGCTTGCTCCTTTGTAAGCGGCTGCCGTATCCACGGCAGACTGAACATTGTCCTTGCTAAGCGAAGCTGCATGCACGCCCGCTCCGTGATAGGCGCCGTTGCTGTCAATAATGACGATCGATGCGACCGCATAGTCGAACAGCTGATAGGATAGCAGCTTGCGCTTAAGATTGTTGGCGGCTTGATACGCTTCAAACGTATTGGGTCGTTCTTTAATCGTGAGCAGATAGGATTGAATGAAGGGATCCGACAAAATCGACAAAGAAAGCAGATCGATGTTTTGCAGCTTCTCTTCGATTCGCAGCGAGAACAAATGAAACTTCTCCGAGGATTCGCGATAGATGACATCGTTATATTGAGAACGGGAGAATTGGACGAACAGGTAACCGAGAATACTTGTAGATAAAGCCGTCAGGACGAAAAAAACAATCAGCTTCTGCTTAAGCTTCATTTGCTTCATTGGCGCTCCCCCTCGATTCTCTCATTATACCAGCCCGGTACAACGACGATAAGATCGGCGCTTATCGCACCGATCTTATCGAGAAGTCATGATGCGCTATTGCGCCTGACCTGCCCTCTCCTGCTGCCCCTCGCCGAACCAAGCGTAAAAGCTGCTTAAGTCGCGAATCAGATCGGCCGGGTCCTCCAATCCGATATTGAATCGAATCAGGGTCAGCGGACGCTTTTCCTCCGAGTCGGCAGCCGCGCCGACAACAAGCACCAAGCTCTCATAGCCGCCGAAGCTCAGCCCAATTCGGAATAAGGTCAACTGATCGACCCATTGCTTCGCTTGTTCCAGGCTTGCCGACAATTCAATGGACAGCAGACTGCCCCAGCCTGTCATCTGGCGTTTGGCAAGCTCATGCTGCGGATGCTCTGGCAATCCCGGAAAATTCACATTCCGAATCCGCGGCAAGCTGTTCAAGTACAGCGCTACCTTTAGCGCTGACTCTCCGAGCCTCTCCATTCGGAGCGGCAGCGTACGCAAGCCGCGCATCATAAGAGAGGCGGTATGCGGCGTCATAATACCGCCGAGCAGCTGATGGTCGACACGGCTTAAACGCTCGATCCAGGATGACTTGCCGATGACTGCCCCTCCCAGCACGTCGCTATGGCCGCTTACGTATTTGGTCAACGAATGGACGACCAGATCGATACCTATATCCAGCGCATGCTGGCGGCAAGGTGACGCCCACGTATTGTCGAGTATCGTCGCCATGCCGAATTCGCCCGCAAGAGCGACGCATGCTTGCAAATCCTGCAATTGAAAATAGTAGCTGGTCGGGCTCTCCAAGTACAACACTTTCGTGTTGTCCCGCACCGCCTCGCGGATATTCTCGACGGACGTGCCGTCCACATAAGAGATTTCCACCTGATAGCGGGATAGAAAGTGATCCATAAACTCTCTGGTTCCGAAATATACCTGGCTAACGCAAATGATATGGTCGCCTGCGCTTACGCGCGATAGGATGGCAGCGGAGATAGCCGCCATTCCCGAAGCGAAGCATTGCGCGCTTTCTCCGTTCTCCAGCGCGGCGAGCCGCTTCTCCAATTCCACGACAGTGGGATTGCCCATGCGGCTGTATTTATAGCCATGGCCCGGGTCGTCGCTTCTCGCGTAAGTGAACAGCGAGTTCTGATAGATCGGGAATACGACAGCGCCTTGATGCCGCTCGTCATGCTCGTCGTGCGCCACGAGCGTATACGGCAGCGTCTCGTCCCCTACGCCGAACGGATGGTTTCGACTACCCATTTGATTCGCTCCCTGGATATGTCATGAGATAATGAGCAATCAGCGCCAACAATTAGGCCGTTCGCTCCCGCTTTCTCTATCAATTCGTTCGTGAACCGCTCCACTTCCTCCCGTTCGCCGCTATGCAGCACCCCGGCAGACGTATTGTCGAAGCCGCCCAGCACCGCTTGATTGCCGAAATAAGGTCTGCCCTCGTCAAGGCCTAACCCCTCGACATAGATCGCCCAGTTCACGGCCTTCGCCGGGTAGTCCTTCCAATTGTCCAGTCGGTTCCGAATGCCGGCCCAGCCGCACATGTGAAGCAGATTGTATTCGCTGAGCCCGTTCGCTCGGTCCAGCACATATCTGTCGCTTGGCATCACCAAGCTTTGGTATTCCGCATCGGTAAACCGATTCTGCTCGCCGCCTTGCAGGCAATAATAAATGCCCGTGCAGCCCGCTTCCCCGATCAGCTTCTCCGCGAGCATCGCCTGATCCTCGGCAATGACGCTCAATGCGTAGAGAATCGCTTGCGGGTCTTCCTTCAAATGCCGCATGACGACCTCGTCGGAGGTTGCGAAGCGAATGCAGGAGAACGGCGCGAACAAGCTGTAGAACGTACAGCATTCGCCGTTCACTCCTTCCGTGATCAGCCTTGCCCGCTCCACCTGCTCCGCGATATAAGGATGATTCGGTCCAAGCGGCTTCAGCTTCCGCCAATCGGAAGCCTCTTTGATTTCGGCCGTCAGCGGAAATTGGAAATAGCCGTCGCACATGATTTTGATAAAATCAACGTCGCTCTCCCTGTAATAGTTCAGATGCGCGTCAACGCACGCCTGCCCCATTCCTTCATCGCCGTTAAAATGAAACCAAAAGCTTACCGGCGGATAATCGACGGGTTTCTGATCAAGCGCATGCAATACTCGCGTTACTTTGTCCATTCTCTGCACCTCTCCCTCGGTTGTCGTATTTATTGCAAAATCCGTTCTATCGCCGACAGCTCGCCCTCTTCGAATTGCAAATGATTCAGCGCGCCTATATTGTCCTCTATCTGCTCGATGCGGCTGGCGCCTATCAGGACCGATGCCACTTGCTTCTGACGCAATACCCATGCAAGCGCCAGCTGCGCAAGCGTCTGACCGCGTTCCGCTGCGATCTCGTTCAATCGCTTGATTCGGTTCAGCTTCTCTTCCGTAATGTCCTTCGTATTCAGGAACGGACTGTTGCTGCTCGCAGCTCGCGAATCCACCGGTATGCCGCCCAAATAACGGCTCGTCAACATGCCTTGCGCCAGCGGACTAAACGCGATGCAGCCTGCGCCGCCATCCTCAAGCGCGTCCAGTAAGCCGTCCTCGACCCAGCGGTTCATCATCGAGTACGTCGCCTGATGGATCAACATCGGCGTGCCCAGCCGCTTTAATATTGCGATTGCCTCGCGGGTTTGTTCCGCATTGTAGTTGGAGATGCCTACATACAACGCCTTGCCTTGCCGGACGATCTGGTCCAGCGCCCCCATCGTTTCTTCGAGCGGAGTTTCCGGATCAGGCCGGTGCGAATAGAAAATGTCGACATAGTCCAGTCCCATGCGGGTTAAGCTTTGATCCAAGCTCGAAATAAGATTTTTGCGCGAGCCCCATTCGCCATAGGGACCAGGCCACATATAATAGCCCGCTTTGGTGGATACGATCAGCTCGTCGCGATAGGACTTCAGCTCCCGGCTAATCACTTTGCCGAACGTTTCTTCAGCGGAGCCAGCCGACGGCCCGTAGTTGTTGGCAAGATCGAAATGCGTAATGCCGAGATCAAAGGAACGGAGCATCATCGCCTTAGCGTTCGCATATACGTCCACGTCTCCGAAGTTATGCCACATTCCGAGCGATACGGCCGGCAGTTTAAGTCCTGAATGGCCGCAGCGGTTGTAACGCATCGTCTCATATCGTTGCTCACTCGCCTGATAATGGCTCATGGTTTATTCCTCCGTTTATAAGTGAGATGAATTATCCTTTAAGGCCTGTCGTACTAATCCCGTCTACGATATAGCGTTGGAAGATAAAGAATACGAGCACGATCGGGATCAACGACAGCACGGACATCGCGAACATCGCGCCCCAATCCGTCTTCATCGTCGGATCGGAGAAGTTTTTGATCGCCAGCGACACGGTAGCCAGCTTCGGCGAATTAAGATACAGCAACGGACTGAAGAAATCGTCCCACGTCCAATAAAATTTGAAAATAGCGGTTGTAATAAGCGGCGGCGTCAACAGCGGTACGATAACCAAGGCAAATATCCGGTATTTGCCGCAGCCATCGATGACTGCCGCTTCGTCCAGCTCTTTCGGAATGCCCCTCATAAACTGAATAATCAGAAATATGAAGAAAGCACCTCCGAAAAACGATGGCACGATGAGCGGTAGGAAGGTGTTAATCCAGCCCATCTTATGGAATAAAATATATTGCGGAATCATCAGCACTTCACCCGGCAGCATCATCGTCAGCATCATGCAGGCGAACCAGAAGGGCGCGAATTTGAACCGAATTCTCGCAAACCCGTATGCGACAAGCGCCGATGACAGGACCGTCCCGATGACGGACAATATCGTAATGACGAACGAGTTTTTGAAAAACACGGCAAACGATATGCCCGCGAACCCCTTGAACCCGTTCACGTAATTATCGAAGCTCCATTCCGAAGGAATAAGCTGATGCGAATTGACGAAAATGTCCGTCGTATCCTTAAGCGAGCTGGATACCATCCACAGCATAGGATACAGCATAAGAAGCGCCAGCAGCGTTACCGCAAGATGCAGAATCGCGCTTCTAATCCGGTGCATCGTTCGTACGTACGATGTCATGGCTTAATCCCCTTTCGACTCGTAGTACACCCAATGCTTGGATGTCGTAAATACGATGGCGGTAAAGATGGCAATGACCATTAACAGCACCCAAGCCATGGCCGAGCCGTAGCCCATCTCGTAATATCGAAACGATTTTTCGTATAAATAGAGAACATAAAACAACGTTTTGTCGAACGGCCCGCCGCCCGTTATAATCATGCCTTCCGTAAACACTTTAAACCCATTAATAATACCCATGATTAAGTTAAACAGGAGGACTGGCGTTAACAACGGCAGCGTAATGGACTTAGTCCTTTGCAGCCAGCCTGCGCCGTCCACCTCGGACGCTTCGTACAGCTCCTTCGGTATTTGCTTCAATCCGGCTAGAAAGATCAGCATGGCGGAGCCGAACTGCCACACCGACAATATGATCAGGGAAGGGAGCGCCGTAGAAGGATGCGTAATCCAGGAGATTTTGTCCGTAATGCCGAACGCGCTCTCCAGGAAGGAGTTTAGCGCCCCGTTTAATCCGAACAAATGACGCCACATGACCGCCACCGCAACGCTGCCTCCTATGAGCGTCGGCAAGTAGTACGCTGATCGGAAGAAGCTGAGAAATCTCAGCTTCTGATTCAGTACAATGGCCACGATCAGTGCAAAGGCGAGGCGCAGCGGTATGGCCGCGAACACGAAGGCAAGCGTCGCTTTCACCGAAAGCCAATATCGGTTATCCTGCGTAAACATTTCTTTGAAGTTGGCAAACCCTACCCATTCCGGCGATGACAAAATGTCGTACCGAGTAAAGGCAAGATATAGCGACGCACCGATTGGGATGACCGAAAAGATAAGGAACCCGAACAACCAGGGCAATATAAAGAGATATCCCGCCGTATTGTCCGATGACCATATCGACTTGTTGCCTACACCTCGCATGCTTTGTCACCTCCTGGCAATCGTAATTATTTATTTGGCTTTAGCAAGCGCCGCATTGGCTTCCTCTCTGAACTTGGCGGCACCTGCTTCCGGCGTAATTTGCTCATAGAAAATTTCCGAAGCGACGTTGGTGAACAGCTTCCCGATCTCCGTGCCCGCTACCGGCGTAGGCGGATCGATCTCGGACGAATGCTCCTCGACCATCTGCAGATAAGCGGATACCCGCTTCTGCGTCTCCGAGAACGTAGACTGCATCTCTTCTACGAGGTTCGGATGGTAAGGCATGCCGAAGTAAGCATTCAGCGACTTGGCCGCATCGATATTGTTGGTGAAAAACTCGATAAACAGCGCCGCTTCCTTCGGGTGCTTCGATTCCTTCCATATCCCATGGAAAAATGACGGCTTCATATACATGCCCTTGCCGTCGCCCGAGCCCGGGTACATGGCCATTCCAACCGCCTTGCCCAGCTGCGTTTCCATAATATCGGCATGGTTGCTCCAGTAAGAGTAACCGCCGTAAGCGGATTCGCCTTTCGGGAACGGACCGTCCTCGAGTCCGCGAATCTCAAGCTCGACGCTGATCGGACTAATCAGCTTGTCCTTCTGCCATCTCAGTTGCTGCTCCATGAACGCCACGAACAGCTGGTCATCCTCATAACCGAGCGCTGTCTGATCGGCATTATACAGCTTCTTGTCATGCTGTCTCAGCCATACCTCGAAGTGCTCGCGCGCCAGATGCGTATCGCCGTAGATGCCTAATTTGTCTTTGAATGTGCGCAAGTCCGCTTCGTATTGCTCCCAAGTATAATCGGGACCTGGAGCTTGAACCCCTGCTTCGGCAAGCTTATCGGGATCGTAGAACATCACCAGTGCGTTATTGCCGATATTGATGCCATACGTCACGCCGTCGATCATGCCGCCCTTCATATTGACCTCGGCTACGCCTTCCATATTGATCGTTTGGTCTTTGATATAATCGTCCAGCGGCATAAGCAGACCTTTATTCACGTAGTTTTTGATTTGCGCGTAGTCGACGCGGATAATGTCGGGCAAGCTGTTGGATGCCGCCTGCACATTGATCTTGTCGTTATAGGCATCGCCGGCATAATATTCCGCTTCTATCTTGATGTGAGGGTACGCTTTTTGAAACAGTTCAATAACGGCATTGTTTTTGTCGATCGTAAGCTGCGAGCCTGCCCAATACGACATTCGGAGCGTAACGTCTTCCGGTGTTCCTTCTTCCTTCGAGCCGTCGTTCGCATTCGGCGCCGACGTCGCTTGTCCGCCTTCCTTGCCATTGCCGTTCTGCGAACAGCCGGCAAGAACTAGAGTAAGCGACATAGCGAGCAGAGCTAGCAGCTTCATTGCTTTCCTCAAGACAATCCCCTCCATGCTTTCGTTTACAGGGCCGGTATAGCTCTACCGGCTTCTCTGCTCTCTCATTGTACCTAGCCTGCTTCATACGGATAACCGAAAAAGCAGAGACATTAGGTAGAATTTTCAGTGCTGACGAAATAGGTGATACAAAAACACCCCGCAAGCGGCACTTGATCGTGTCCGACATTGCGGGGTGTTCAACCATCTATCACTTTCTCAGCTTTCTGAGCCTGAGAATGCCAATCGGAAGAAGGATAAGTGCCGAAATCGAAAGCAATGAAAAATATTGTTTCAAAGTAACGCTATTACCCTCGAATAAGTAAAGCGAAATCGCATAACCGAGCGGCAAAACCTGAATGATAGCTAGCGACGTAGCGACCACATTTAAGATTTTGGACTCTTTTTCCGATGATATGGAGCCCTTCACTCTCTCTAAATCCTCTAGCATTTTTCTGTTTTTCTCATATGTATTCATAAGAACATCGACTTTAAATGATTCCGATACTTTATCGGCGAACGTCTGGGCAATATCATACCTGAACTTGCGAATATCCCATAGCGGCATAGTAGCAGCAAACAGCTCGTACAGCTTGAGTATGTCTTGCAGCGAAATTTCCTTTTGTGCATTTAGTTTTTCAATGATGATCTTATTTACACAGCCGATAGCCGTAATTTGCAATACAACTAATTCCATAATAAAGACCATAAGACATTCTACATAAAGCCTATCAACAAAGTTCTCAGGGTAGTCGTGCATCACATACAGCAAGCTTGAAGGCGACAGATACGCCTCGTAAATCGAGTACTGAGCCACATTCTGTTGCAGCAATCTCTCGATATCCGGAGAGGCGATTCTCATCGCCGCATCTTCATGATAGGACTCCGCTGCCAGCAAGTAGGGAGCGACCGGCTCGACCAGCTTCGAAACGCAGGAGGCCGAATACGCCTTGCCCATCGTTACGAAACCGTATGCTTCCTTTACCCAATCGATGAATAACGTCTCGTTGCCATCTACTAGCACGATTAATTCATTGCGCGAAGCCTGATCGAGCAGGAAAGTATGATTGACTTCCACATCGGATATGACAATCGTAAGCAGATGAATGTTTGCCCGCTTATAAGTCGTAACGACTAGAAAAGCATCTTGATTGCCATTTATACTCGGTGATTCTCGGTTGTCGTCTTTACAAACAAGCGTGATTCTGCCAAGCAATGTCCTATTAATATTTTCGAAAATGCCAGTGTCAAATTCATAGCGGGCCGTTTTTTCAAGCTCCTCGATATATTTTTGACCCTCTTCATCATGCACATTGGATAACCATTTCTGTTCGCTTTGCGTGCATGAAATAAACAAATACAAATCCGATTTATATTGTTCCATCTGTTTCCCCCGCAGCCATTGAATAAAACGTCTCGTCAATAATCAACTCATGCAATGAAATGCCGCTCTTAATCTCTTTGAGCGGAGCGAACCTAAGCTTGCCTAGAAATCTTTCCCCCGGCTTCGAGACCGATATAGCAAGGATGGAATCAATATGTATATTATCCTTCTGCTTCTTTAGCATATAGCTGTAGAACCCTTGAATGATTTTTCCTGAATGCCCTTGATTCTGATAGTCGGGATGAATCGCCACCGATATCATAAAAAGCTTGTAGCGCTCCCCAGGGGTATACCTTTCTATCATGGAACCGGGGATGTCGGAATCGTACATCCGATCAGAACGAACGATTTTTTCATATAGTTCAGCTTTTATAGGGAACAGGCATAAATACCCAATTATTTTATCATCATCGTATAAAAGAATAAACATATCCCTGTTCGCCCTAAAACGTTCAGATACTTCCTCATACGTTCCTCGAAAATCTGAAGCGTACACTAACTCATCTATCGCCAATATATCTTGAATTAATTTACGATCAACATCATGAATATCGCGCAATTGCATCCGGATAATTCCTCCAATGCTTAACACCAAGTTTTTACCCGTATTATACCACTATTTGCAAAATGACTTCTTGCTTTCTACAGCAGCGTTTCCGCCCCGTCTATGAACACTTCCGTCCCCGAAATATGGCTGGATTGCGCCGAAGCGAGGAACAGAATCAGATCAGCTACCTGCTCGGGTTGGCCAGGACCGTGCTCAAGCGGCTGATTTCCCTCTGGGTATTCGACGGGAATGCTGATCTTATCGACCTGCTTCGTGCGATCCGTATTTTCTCCGATATTCGTTTCGATCGCTCCCGGACAAATAACGTTGACGCGGATTTTGTAGCGGGCCAGCTCCAGTGCGGCCATCTTGGCAAAGGCGACTTGCCCCGCTTTGGATGCGCTGTAGGCCGACATGCCGAATCCGGAGAACTTCCGGCTTCCGTTGATGGAGCTCGTAATAATGATGCTGCCGCCGGACTTCTTCATATGCGGTACTGCGTATTTGACGGTCAAGAACGTACCTTTCAGATTGGTCGACAAGGTCTCGTCCCATGCCTCCGGCGTTAAGTCCTCGATCGGAGCAAGCGTGCCGTTGATCCCTGCATTGGCGAATACGATGTCGATCCGTCCGAAACGCTCGATCACTGCCTGCACCGCTTGCTGCACCCGCAGCGGGTCCGATACGTCCACGTCCACGAATAAAGATTGTCCTCCCATATCGTGAATCGCCTGCTCTGCCTCTTCAGTCCGATTGTTATTCAGATCGAACAGGCATATATTTGCCCCGTTCCGAGCCAAATGAAGCGCCGCTGCACGGCCTATTCCCGAACCCGCACCCGTAATAACCGCTACTTTATCCTTCAATAACTCGCTCATACCCGCAGCCTCCTTGGATAACCGAATATGAACCGTTATACCCTTCTTTAGATCGTTATAAACCGATTCCATGCTTTACCGCAAAAATAGCCTCCTGGGTCCGATCACGTAATTCGAGCTATATCATAATGGAATACATTGTTCAGTTATTCCGTGTTCGCTGGGGCCTGCTGCAGCCCCTTGACGCTTCTGCGCGGTAACGGGAAATTGAGCAATAGGATCCCCGCTACAAATATGAACGTACCACTAATCAAGTAAAGAGTGATCGGCTCTTGGAAAAATAAATAGGACCACACTAACGCGAAAAGGACGGTACAGTTGCCGATAATGGCGACGACTGTGAACGGGACACGCTTGATAGCTTCCGCGAACCAGTAAAAGCTGAGGCCCGTAATGATGCCAAGCAGCACCAAAGCCCCCCAAGCCCAAATCGTTACCGGACCGATAAATCCTTGAGATTGGATCGGAATCGGAGTAGTAACGATTAATGTGCTTAGGAAGAAAACAGACAAGTTCATGTTGCCGTTATCCATCTTATCCAGCAGCATTCGCTGGCTTAATACGTGAACGGCAGCCCCGATCCCGGCAAGCGCGAACAGAAGCGACGTTAGACCGCTGCCCTGCACTAGCTCGTCAAGCGGTGTTCCGTTCCAGCCGACAACAGCAACGCCCACGACGCAAAACGCAGCGGCAATCCAGCCGCGCGTCGTTATCTTTTCCTTGAACAACAGCCCGGCCGCAAACAGGAGAACGACAGTCTGAACAGGTTGAACGAGAATATTACCGTAGGAATATCCGATTTTTAATGCGATATTTTCAAAAACATAGTTAGCCGCTTTCCCGAATGCGCCTATCCAAATCCACTTCATCCCGATGCGGAGTTGAATTTTGCCGTCCCGAATAAACAGATAGAGGCCAAGAAAAAGCACACCGAAAAAAAAGCGCGCAAACGAAATAATCGAACTGTCCACCATTGTCGACGCTGTCTTGACAAGTACACCGACAAAGCTCCATGCTAACGTCGCCAGCAGCAGCAGAATATAACCCACGAAGGTTCAACTTCTTTCATTAATTTATGTCGAGCCCAGGACGCTTTCATACACCTAGATTAACAGACTTAGTTTATTGGGTAAACTATGTTTCCATAAAAAAAGCCTGACGGAAGGCTCGGCCTCCCATTCAGGCTAAATGCTTTCAATCGCAATTAATCGAAAAGACCGAAGATCCCGTCAGGCAGCCACAGCTTTCTTACAACCAGGCATACAGCGAGCAGGACAACGCCCATAATGATATTTTTGGTCCATTTATTCATCGAAACTCCTCCATCTCCGTTATTATTGGCCTAGCGCCGTCGCAGCTTTACTTATCGAACCGTCTTTTCCCATACACGAGGAAGCATAACGCCACCGATATAAGCGTCCATACGATCAAGTTTGTCAAATTGCCTAGAATCGGAGAAAGTCCGCCCTCCTGATGAAGCTCAGTTACCGCCAGCACGAATTGATGCGAGGGCAGCAAGTTAATGATGTTCATCAAGGCTGGCATATCCAGATCGGGAACAAAAATAGGTCCGAAAATAAAGAGCAGCAGCAGAGGAAGGCCGACGATGGAGGATTCCGATGCCGTTCGCGCGATAAGGCCGATAACCGTACCCAAAGCCATAAAGATAAGAAGCAATAAAATAGCCAACACCGTCAAGTAAGCGTAATTGACGTGAGGTACGCCGGATATGGCCAAGCACGCTGCGATTACAAGAATTGCAAATAAGGTGGTCGTCGCGCTTTTGCCCGCAAGCACCTCAAGTTTCGTAGCCGGCGACAGCATTAGCGAACGCAGCGTATTTTTCTCTTTCTCTTCCGCGATCATATTCGCTTGAACGAAAGCTCCGGTAATGGATATGGCAACCAGTATAGGAACAGAGATAAACGAAAGGTCGCTCGGGTCAGCTCCTTTCTGGTTGAATAATAAGGCAATCAAAATAGGCATGCCCGCGTTCAATAAAATTTGCGGATTCCGAACCGCGTCCTTCCATTCTTTCTTGACGATCGCTTTGAATCGGCGCATGGAGAACCCCGTCATTCCAGTCCCCTCCCCGTCAATCTCACGAAAATATCGCCTAGCGTAGGCTCATTGGAATGGATGGCCAGCAGCTCTCCGCCGTTCATTAAGTTCCGTACATAATCCGCACTCGCTTCGTTTGGTTGAATAACCTGCTTCCCCTTCCGGGTCGTCACGGTAATGGAGCGATCGCCGTACTGCAGTCGCAATGCCTGCGGGGTGTCGAGGGCGGAAATTTCACCATTGTTCAGAAAAGCAACGCGGTGACAAAGGTCTTCGGCCTCCTGCATATTGTGCGTGGTCAAAAAAATGGTCGTCCCCCGGCGGTTCATTTCGCGCAGCGTTTCCTGAATGCGGGCGCTATTCACCGGGTCCAAAGCGGACGTGGGCTCATCCAGAAAAAGAATGTCCGGCTCGTGCAGGATCGTCCTTGCGAGCGTAACCCTCTGCTTCATTCCTTTGGACAGCCGCCCGACCAGCGTATGCATGTCTTCGGTTAGATTAACCGATTCTAGGACGGCTTCAATTCTTTGGTCCGCGACGCCATATAACCGGCAAAACAACAAAAGATTGTCATACACGCTAAGTCGCTCGTACAGACCGCTGTTATCCGTAAGTACGCCGATTTTACCCAGAAACGGCGACTGACGATTTCGTCCGGGATCGCTTCCAAGCACGTTCACCCGCCCCGATGTGTACAGCAGCTGAGAGGTGAGAATTTTCACCGTTGTCGTCTTCCCCGAGCCGCTTGGACCGAGAAATCCGAATATTTCGCCCCGTTGAACGCGAAAGCTGATTTTCTTCAGGGCTTGCTTCTTTTTGTAAAGCTTCTCGAGTTGTTCAACCTCAATAATGGATTGCATGACAATTACACCTTCCCTTGAGACGCGTAGCCTGTAAGCTCCATTCCAGATTAAGCGTAAAGCGGCGCGACAGCCTCAAATTCACTGCGAAAAGAGCTATTCGCCAGCCGAACGACGCCATTCGCGGGATGAACGGAACCAACTTCATAACCCTACGATCGTCTTCAGCTCCTCGAATTTCCCCTTCGACAACGGAATTCGCGACTTGCGATCATCGCTCAGAACCAAGCTATAACTGTTGCGGCTCCACACGATCAACTCCGTTAACCGATCGAGATTGACGATATAGGAACGGTGACAGCGATAGAATCGAAACGGCCTTAATTTATCCTCTAATTCAGCCAGCGTCCAGGCACAAGGAAAACTGCCTTCCTTCGTATGTACGCAGGTGATGCCCTCGTTGCTTTCGATATAATGAATTTCCCGGGGATCGATGAACACGTACTTATCTTCGGTTTTCACCATCAGCTTAGCTAGCCTCAAGGCCTGGTCGGAAAGCTCGCTGCTGTTAAACGTCTCAGGCTCCCCGTCGTCAACGTCTGCATTCGTCTCAATCGTTTCCGTTTGCTCAGGTACGCTAACCGGAACGAGCCCGCTTCCCGTCAGCCGAAAGATCGTATTTGAAATCGAATGCGCTTGCTCCAACGTCGCGCACGTAACGAGAATCGCCTTGTCCCTGCGGATGAGCTCGTCTATCAACCTCCTGACGATGATGCAGCTCTCCAGATCGAGATTCTGTTCCGGATCTTCCCATACGATAATGGCAGGATCATGAACAACGCTTCGTACAAAGCTAAGCAGCCGCTTCTCCGAATAACTAAGCTTGGATATTCGTTCATGGGCTTTGCCCGCCAATCCGATTATGCTAAGCAGCTCCGCCAGCGAGGCTTGAACTTCATGCAGCTCTGCCCAAAAGGAAAGGTATTCTCTCACCTTCAGCCGTTCGTATAATCCTTCGTCCAACGTACAGAACCCGACTTGCTTGACAGCTACCGAGCCCTCCAGAGCTAACCGCTCCCCTTGATAAGAGATCGGATATTCCGATGATACACGCTCTCCTCTCATGGACCGGATGAATGTACGGCCACTATCGGGATTGCACTGTATAACGACGCATTGTCCAGAGACGAGCTCGATGACATCCGTTCGACCATCCTTGTTTAAGGCCTTATTATTGTCTAATTCATCCATGTAAATCGCCTCCTGCTCACCCAATTTCTATATCGATATATACGAAAAGCCTGACGGTAAGGTTCACACCTTCCTGTCAGGCTTTTTCATTCATTCATCGTTATCTTATATTAGCGGCAGCCATGGCTACCCAATGACCAGGAGTTACTTCAACGAATTCGGAGTGTTCCAATCCATACGGGTCGGCCTTGCTTGCCTCGTTGTTCGTTACGCGTTTCTTAAGCGCCTCCACCTTCGGATCGGGAACAGGAATGGCGGCAAGCAGCGATTTCGTGTAATCATGCAGCGGATTGCTGTACAGCTCCTCGCTTTCGGCCAACTCGACGATCTTGCCCTTGTACATAACCGCAACGCGGTCGCTTATATGCTTCACCATCGACAAATCATGGGCAATGAACAGATAGGTAAGCCCGAGCCGCTGCTGCAGCTCCTCAAGCAGCTTCACGATTTGCGCTTGTATCGATACGTCCAGCGCGGACAACGGCTCGTCGCAGACGATAAATTCCGGCTCGACCGCAAGCGTTCTGGCAATGCCGATCCGCTGCCGCTGGCCGCCGGAGAACTCATGCGGATACCGCATCGCGTGCGAAGCTTGCAGACCGACAAGCTCCAGAAGCTCCTCGACGCGCCGCAGCCGCTCGCTCTTCGACGTCGCGATGCCATGCACATCGAGCGCTTCGCCGATAATATCGACAATGCGCAACCGCGGATTTAGCGAAGCATACGGATCCTGGAAGATCATCCCCATATGGCTCCGTATCTTCTTCATCTCGCCGCGGTTCAATTGCTGGAGCGGAATGCCTCGGAACAGCACCTCTCCTCCCGTCGCTTCATTTAATCGAAGAATGGTGCGTCCCGTGGTGGACTTGCCGCTGCCTGATTCCCCGACCAACCCAAGCGTCTCCCCTGCATGGATGTCGAACGATATATTGTTAACGGCTTTAATCAGTTGCCCTTTACCTAGATCGAAATGCTGTCTAAGCGATCGAACCTGCAGCAGAGGAACGCCCTCCTCGCGCTTAACGGCGCTTGATACAGCCTTCGGCTTTTTCTTCTCATCCAAACGAGGCAGCGCATTAAGCAGCTTAATCGTATACGGATGTTGCGGATCTGCGAAAATTTGCTCCGTCGTTCCCGTCTCTACGATTTCTCCATCCTTCATCACGACAACCCGATCGCACATCCCTGCCACGACGCCCAAGTCATGCGTGATGAGAATAATCGATGTGCCGAGCTGCTGCTGAAGATCCTTCATCTGGTTAAGGATTTGCGCTTGAATCGTTACATCGAGCGCCGTTGTCGGCTCGTCCGCAATAAGCAGCGAAGGACGGCATGCCAACGCGATCGCAATCATGACCCGTTGGCGCATGCCGCCGGAGAACTCATGCGGATATTGACTGTACCGCGTCTCGCTATTCGGTATGCCTACCATGCGCAGCATGGCGATCGCTTCGGCTTTCGCTTCCGCTTTATTCAGCTTGCGATGCTTAACGAGGCTTTCCTCGATCTGCTTGCCGATACGCATTGTCGGATTGAGTGAAGACATCGGGTCCTGAAAGATCATGCCGATGTCGCGCCCGCGAATCTCTTCCATTTCCTTATCGGTTTTGAAAGCGAGATTCTGGCCCTCAAACAATATTTCTCCGTTTTTGACCATGGCCGGAGGCGACGGCAACAGCCGCATAATCGAACGCGCAGTAACGCTCTTGCCGCTGCCCGATTCGCCTACGATGCCCAGCGTTTCGCCCTTGCGCAGCTCGAAGCTTACTCGGCGCACCGCCTCTACTTCACGTTCATGAGCAAAAAACGAAACCGATAAATCTTTCACTTGTAACAATGTATCCATATAAGCACCTGCTATTCTGTAAAATTCAGCTGTGTAAATGATGCGTCATTTATCTTCTTTAGGTATAATAACAAGGAACTTTAACCAACTATAACTTTATTGACATTTCATAGCCGTTAAAATAAAATCTACTATATCGATCGGAATAATTCAATTTAAAATTTTTGTTAGATGAAAGGGAGCGGAATAGCTTGACAGGGCACGCAACTTCAACAAGTAATGGCTATACGGCTCGCATAGCAGCCATCTACCGTAAGATGCTTCTTCATAAAACATATGGATTTCTGCTGCTGCTTGCCGGTTTGCCAGTGTCCATCGTTGTCTACTTTATACATCTAGCACGCAAAGCGCAAGACGGCCAGAAGGCTCTAATAGAAGAAAATCGCAAGCTCCTGCTTGAGAGCGGCGCCAGAGAGAAGCTGCTGAAGGAAGCAACGGAGCAATTGCGCCGCAAACACGCCTTTTTTGGTCAAACCGTCACCGAAGAGCATACGCGCCGGGAAGCGGAACGTATAGCCTCCGATAAGTTCGATGAGAAGCTCCACGACCGGCTTGAAGGATTGCGGATTCACACCTATACCTTAGCGGATACTTATGAGTCGCTTGCCGCTAATCCTGTATTTATGGCGCTATCAGTCATTGTTGGCTTTCCTATGTATGTGCTGATGGCCATTTATGCAAGCCCTTATGTCAAGTACGTAGCAGAACGGCTCGTGATGGCAGCTCTCGTCATTCTTGGCGTATCGTTTCTCGTATTTACGATCCTTTATATTTCGCCGATGAATCCGGCTGCCAATCTGCTAGGCGAGACGGCTACCGCCGAACAGATCGCCAATTTCAATCATTTATATGGACTGGATCAGCCTTATCTTGTGCAGTTATGGAACAATTTAAAGGGCATACTAACTTTTGATCTGGGCAAGTCATTTGCCGGGAATGAATCCGTGACGACGGCGATTGCGAACAAGTTTCCCGTTACGCTTACGCTGACGACAATCTCAACCCTGATTGCGGTGCTTATTGCTCTTCCGATCGGCATCATATCGGCAACGCGTTCGAATTCCTTTTTTGATTATACCTTTATGTTCATCGCTCTGCTTGGCTTATCCATTCCGAACTTCTGGCAGGGACTTATCTTTATCTTGAACTTTTCGATCAAGCTTTCCTGGCTGCCTGCAACGTATAATCCCGACAATTGGTTATCTTCCATTATGCCGATTGTCGTGCTCGGTACCGGCCTAACCGCTGCCGTCGCAAGAATGACCCGTTCATCGACGCTTGAGGTCATTCACGAGGATTATATAACGACAGCCAAAGCCAAAGGACTGGGCCGCGGACATGTGCTATGGAAGCATGCCGTTGGCAATGCGCTCATACCGATTCTTACGATTGTCGGCTTGCAATACGGCGCCCTGCTCGGCGGCGCGGCCGTAACCGAGAAAGTATTCAACATTAACGGGATCGGCAGCTACATTGTCGACAAGCAGTTTATTCCCGATATACCGGCCATTATGGGAGGCGTAATCTACACCGCGATTACCATATCGATCGTCAACGTTATCGTCGACCTGCTGTATGCTTTTTTTGACCCTAGAATCCGCTCCAAGATGAAACAATACTAAAGCAGGTGCTACTCTTGAAAAATAACGCCATTAACAACCATGAAGCGCGGTTCCGACTTAAGTCGAGCTCCGAATATAGTCATGCCAGCTTTTCCGCTATCGTCTCAGCTGCACTGGGCGCCGCCTTGCTGTTCGCCAGCTATGTGCCAGCCCAAGGCGCGTTCAACCCTTTGCCGTTCTTCGGCGGCATCGCCTGGATCGTCTTTGCCTTTCTCCAAACATTGGTATGGGCGATCATCCGAAGAAATTTATTGAAGACCGGCGAGATCAAGAACACGACCAGGCGGCTTGGCTACGTGCTGCTGCTAAGCCTTCTAACCGCTAACGTATTCATTGCGACATCGGCTTTCGGACTTATCAGACGGAGAAAAAACGCCGCGTACACGCTCGCCGTATACACGCTTCTCACGACATTGTTCGTTTTTGCCGTATCCGCCTTGAACGTATTCAAGCCCTTCGTGGCTAACGGATATTTACTTGGCATGACGCTGCTCATCATTATTGCGGTGGTGCAGCTGGTTTCCTTGCTGCTCGTAGCCAAGTACGCAGACCATGCTGTCCTCCCCGGGTGGATGGGTCTCGTTGCAGGCATTCTCATTGTCACATCAGCGACCGGCAACTTGTTCGCGCTCTTCCTTGGCCTGCTGCTCATCGCGAGACTTCGGGACAAGAATTATACTTCCGGCTCAAGACTCGCCGAAGTGATCGACAAGCTGTCGCGAAGCTCCACCTCTATGCTTGGACTGCTGTTTATCGTCTTTCTGCTAACGATCGCCATAACGAGCTATCTGACATTCGATTACGGCATGGCGATTGAAAATAACTATAGCCTGATCTTGCACGCTCCCGACCTGGCCTACCCGCTCGGTACGGACAATTTCGGCAGAGATTTGTTCTCGCGCATTATTTTTGGAGCACGGATCTCGCTTGTCGTCGGTCTGCTCTCCACCCTTATTCCGCTGCTAATCGGCGGCGCGCTTGGCGCAATCTCCGGTTACTATGGAAGACGCACGGACAATATCATTATGCGATTGCTCGATGTCCTGTATGCCATTCCCGGCATTCTGCTCGCCATCGCGATTATTGCGGCATTCGGGGCAAGCACCGCCAATCTGATTCTGGCGCTTAGCGTCGGTGCCATACCGACCTACGCAAGGACAATGAGAGCGAATGTCATGCTCGTATCGACGCTTGAATATGTGCAGGCGGCACGCGCTTTCGGAGTCGGCGACGGTAAAATCCTGTTCAAGCATATCGTTCCGAATTCGATAGCGCCCATGATAGTCAAAGCAACGCTGACGATCGGCACCGCCGTCATCTCGACAAGCAGCTTGAGCTACTTGGGTCTAGGCGTTGAGCCGCATATTCCGGAATGGGGCAACATCCTGAAGCTGGGAAGCGCCTATTTGGAGACACACTCGTTCACGGCGATCTACCCGGGACTCGCGATTATCGCGCTTGTGCTTTCCTTTAACTTTCTGGGAGACGGGCTGCGCGATGCGC
This sequence comes from Paenibacillus sp. YIM B09110, assembly GCF_037167145.1. Lineage (NCBI taxonomy): Bacteria > Bacillati > Bacillota > Bacilli > Caryophanales > Paenibacillaceae > Paenibacillus > Paenibacillus sp. YIM B09110. The sequence continues at coordinate 226,876 of NZ_JBANSP010000006.1, forward strand.
TCGATCCGAAGCTGGATTAACACGGTAGGTCAATCAACCTTGGTAACCTCATTCATATTCCTACGGCCTCTACGTTTCGAAACGATGCATGGACGATACATGAATGTGAGTTAATATAAAAAAATAGATAAGTGGAGGGAATCATCATGAAAAGAAAAACCAAATTTGCCGCTCTGCTGTTAATCAGCGCTGCACTTATGCTCAGCGGTTGCAAATTAACGACCAAAGACGACGCCGCGGAATCACCGGCGCCGACGCAAACCTCGGAAACACCGAGCGACGGAACGAAAGTGGACATTGAATTGCTCGGCATGAGTTCCAACGAAGCCGACCTCAACATCGTTCGCGACCAATTGACCAAAAACGGCTTTAACGTAAAGCTTAACATTCAAGCCGACTACGGCAGCTTCAAATCCCAACAAGATGCAGGCAACTTCGATATCGCATTGTCCGGCTGGACGAGCGTAACGGGCAACCCGGACTACGCGGTTCGTTCCCTGTTCAAAACAGGCGGCGACTACAGCATTCTTGCCGACTCCGAGATTGATGCGCTTATCGACAAGGCTGGCTCCGAGACGCCTGAGCAATACACGGAAACATACAAACAGTTCGAGCAACAGCTTGTGTTCGACAAAGCGTATATCGCACCGCTCTACAGCTCGCTGAAATCCCAAGCGTTCAATAAGGACGTGCTGAAATCGGATTCGGTTCGCCTGTCCAAATCGCGTTCCCTTGCTTGGGAAGAGCTTGATTTCAACGATGCGGGCAAACGAGACAAGGATCCGATCGTGCTTCAATCGACGATGCCTACATTGACATCGCTTGATCCGATCAAAGGCAATGACGGCTCGATCAACATTATTAACACAAACCAATACGTGCGTCTTGTGAACTTGACCGACGACGACAAAATTACGTCCGAAGGCTCCCTTTCCTACAATCACGCTATTGCGGAAGGCAATTCCGATTACTACTTCATTCTGAGAGACAACATCAACTTTGCTGCAGTTAAAGACAAGCTGGCGGTCGATACTGGCGAACGCGTAGGCGGAGACGACGTTATCTTCTCCCTGAACCGTGCCAAAGACAAAAACTCCGTGCCTGACCACCGTACGTTTACGCTGCACGAGCATATCGGTCAAGTCGAGCTTGTAACCGACGTCGCAGCTCTTGATGCCGTTAAAGTATCGGGCGGCAGCGATACAGTAAAAGCAGCGCTTGAAAATGGACTGGATGCAAAAATTTCGTCGCTTGTATCCGACAAAACGCAAGCAAGCAGCAAGGAAGGCAAATATCAAGTCGTGAAGCTTACGACGACCGAGCCTTTCCCGCAAGTTCTGAACTACCTGGCTCACCAATCGGCGGGTATCGTATCGAAGAAACAAGTCGAGAAAATCAATACGTATGACGTTGCTAAGTTCGACGTGAACAAGGACATCCCTTACGGCGACCAGAACACGGTAACCGAAGGCAGCACGTACAACAATACGCTTTACACAAGCGGTCCGTACATCCTGTCCTACAAAAACGAGTATGAAGCCGTATTCTACAAAAACCCGGCTTACATGAAGGGCACAGAGCACGAGCCTAACGTGAACAGCATCAAAATCCGCTTTATCAAAGATATGGACGCAAGCTTGTCCGCGCTCCGCAGCGGCGAAATCGATTTGTTGTACTCCGTACCTGAGAACAAATTCGACGTTGTGAAAGGCGACAGCAAGATTGAACTGCAAACTGTACCGAGCAATGCGGTTTCGTACCTGTTGTTCAACACGAAAAACCGTGCGGTTGCCGAAAGCGCCGATCTGAGAAAAGCAGTGCTTTACTCCATTAACCAAGACGAAATTCTCGCCTTCTACGGCGGCAACAAATTCAAAGCGATCTCTACGCTTAGCACAATGGTTAAGACCGGTCTTGAGCTGAAAGCCGATTCGGCCAAAGTGAAAGAATACCTGGACGCATACAAAGCAAGCAAATAACGGTATAGCTAAGTTCGAAGACTGCCCAGGACATCACCGATGGCCGGGCAGTCTTCTGCCTTTCTTATCAATTACTTACATTTAAGCCTATGGAGGTCATTGTTATGTCTAACTTATCTGCCCCGCTCGCTAAGCTGTCCCAATGGGATGCGCTTATGCTGGAATCGCTCAAATCCCTCGGATGGCCGGACGAGGAGCTTATACGGAAAGTTGTTGCCGGAGAAGAACTGCCTAAAGACGACAGCAAATTTCATTTCGATTATTCGCAGCTAACGGCCTTTGCCGCAGACAACGAAGCTACGTTTCAGCAGGCTGTGACGCAAGGCTATCAGATCAAATACAATACGATTCGCGGCATTCATAGCTGGATTTTGGTTGCCCTGGGAATAGAGGCAGAGTTGCTCTTAGAAGCCGGAGAAGAGCAGGTTACTGCCCGTCTGACCGCTTCAGAAGCTGACAAGCTGACAAACGTCCTCTCCTTCGGCTGGGAAGCCAGCCGCTTGGATGAGCAACCGTCAGAGGACGACCGTGCCGTCTACCGCATAGCCCCTGCGGGGCGTTAATAGCGCACTACTATCGAAAGCCGCATATTGCGGCTTTTTTTTATGAAACGAATTGTAAAATGAAGCGCGAAACCTTAAAAACAAAAAAGCCCATGCAGGCTTCGTGTAAAATGGAAGTTGCCACACCACCATTTTGTACAGGAGAAACCAACATGAGCTATACTTTGAATCACGGCTTATAGTAAGAATTAAATTCGTTCGTGTATAAATTTTCCGCCTTTAACTGCCCTTCCTTCAAATCCCCGTTAGCGACCAGCCAATCGATCCATACCTGGTATTCGTCAGGCGTGATGACCCCGCCGGTCTGAGCGATGCCGGTGCTCTTCCAAAACTTCAGGTTGCCGATCTTATCCTTGCCGTCACGTTTCTCCACTATCGTTTCGAGTCGCTTGATTACATCTTCCCGTGGAGTTGTCCGCGCCCATTCAATCGCTTTGGCAACGCCCTCCACGAACTGCTTGACAGTGCTCGGATTATTCTTGATATATTCGTCCGTGAAAAAATAATCGCCGGCCGTGAACTCGCTGTTGAACACTTCAATGTCTTTAAAAATCTCGACGATACCGCCCCTGTCCAAAGCCAAATCCCTTGCGATACCGCCTAGCAAAACGGAGTCGATCTGTTTGCTGCGCAATATTTGCTCGGCATTGGCGGAAGGTATCGTCACCAGCGTCACTTGCTCGATTTCCTTCTCAGTCAGGCCGCCTTTGCGCAAATAGTCTTTAAGGACAAACTCCAAATGAGCGCCAAGCGTGTTCACGCCAACCTTTTTGCCTATAAAATCTTTAGGCGCCTTGATCTCGCTGCTATCTAGCACATAGGCCCCGATGTACGTATTTTTGTCGCTTCCGTAAGCACCGATGACAGACTTGATTCTGACATTTTGCGAAAAGGATTTAATGATGGCTCCGTTGAACGCGGAACCGAAATCGGTTTGTTTGGTGGCCGTCAACTGGATGCTCTCCGGACCGCCGGTCGTAGTCCCGATCGATTTCAGCTCCAAATCGCCCAAATATCCAAGATCGAGCGCCAATTCGGGAAATGAAACGTTGCCGGGAGCCGAGTTGTACTCAAGCACCTTATCTTCTTCTCCCGCCTGGACTTTGCCGTCCGAGCAGCCAGCCAGCACCATGCCGAGAAGACCTATCACAATAGCGAAAACAGCGGTTTTATTAACTATTTTGTTCATGCTTCATTTCTCCTGTCTCGTATGAATAATGGATTTATGGTTGAACCGGCTGAGCCAGCTTGCTGTATGGATTAACGGGAACTGAAAGTCCAAGATTGCCGCGCAGCGTGCGGCTCTCGTATTCGGTGCGGAACAATCCGCGACGCTGCAGCTCCGGGATGACGAGCTCGACAATATCGTTCAACCCCTCCGGGAATGTAGGCGGCATGACGTTGAAGCCGTCCGCCCCGTCGTTCAAGAACCATTCCTCGAGCTGGTCCGCTATTTGGGCCGGCGTGCCTACGATTTCCCGATGGCCGCGCGCACCCGCGATAAATTCGTATACTTCGCGGATCGTTTCCAGTCCTTCGCGTTCCGCCAGATTTCGAATGATATTGGAGCGAATCTGAGGGTTCGTCTTATCCTCCGCTTCCGCGATTTCCGGAAGAGGCGCGTCCACGTCATAACCGCTCAAATCGGCGCCGACAAAATTGGACAGGTACGCAAGGCCAACCTCCGGCAAAATATAGCTGTTCAGCTCTTTTTTCTTCGCTATGGCCTCTGCTTCCGTCTTCGCGACCGTAATAAAGACGCCCGGCATAATTTTCAGATCCTCAGGCTTACGGCCGTATTTCCCTAGCCGGCCCTTCACATCGCGATAGAAAGCTTGCGCCTCCTCCAGCGTCTGCCATGCGGTGAAAATAACTTCCGCCGTTTTGGCCGCAAGCTCCTTGCCGGCCTCGGACGATCCCGCTTGTACGATGACCGGATGTCCCTGCGGCGTCGACGGAGCATCTAACAAACCTCGGACCTTGAACCATTCTCCTTGATGATCGACAGGGTGAACCTTCTCCACATCGAGAAACCGCCCTTGTTCCTTGTCGACGACAAGCGCCTCGGCTTCAATCGAGAACCACAGCTTCTTCGTGGTGTCGACGAATTCCTCGGCCCGTTCGTACCGGCGGGCATGCTCCAAATGCTTATCCTTGCCGAACAGCGACGCTTCCTTATCGCTTGCGGATGTCACCACGTTCCAAGCCGCCCTGCCTCCGGACAAATGATCGATGGCCGCAAACTTGCGCGCAACCTGGAACGGCTCGTTATAGGTCGTAGTCAGCGTAGCCGTTAGGCCGATATTTTGCGTCACTGCCGCAAGCGCGGAGATAATGATAAGCGGGTCCAGCTTGACGGCCGAAGTAGCAAAATGCGACGAAAGCGGCAGTCCCAAAATATCGGCAAAAAAGATCATATCGAATTTGCCGCGCTCCGCGATCAGCGCCAGTTCCTTCAGATGTTCGAGCTCCAGCGTGCGCCGGGGATCTGTCGATGGGTAACGCCAGCTAGCCACATGATGTCCAGGCAAATTAAAAAACGCACCGAGTTTCATTTGTTTTTTCGTCATTACTATTCACTCCCATTATTCCAGTATGTTTAGTATGATTAATGCCGATAAAAAAAGGCTTATGCGTTAATCGTTCACTTGCTGCTTCCACTTCGAGAACTTGCGTTCCGTTACCGTTAATCCCTGATTGATTAACAGTCCGAGCAGGGCGATCGTCAGGATGCCCGCGAACATTTCCGGAATTTGAAAATTATATTGCGAGTAGGTGATCAGATACCCGAGCCCCTCTTTCGCTCCAACCATCTCCGCGGCGATCAGGACAAGTATCGCGCCCGTCCCCGCCATCCGTATACCTGTAAAGATTGTCGGTACGGAAGCCGGCAGAATGACCTTGAGAAACAGCTTAAAGGGCGGAACGTTCATCGATCGAGCCGATTTAATGAGCAAAGGATCGACATTGCCGACCGCGGCGATCGTATTGAGCAGAATCGGCCATGTACAAGCAAACAGGACGATGGCGATTTTCGAGGTTTCGCCGATTCCAAGAACGAGCATAAACACAGGCAGCAGCGCTAGGGCAGCCGTATTGCGGAACAGCTCCAGCACTGGATTGAGCAGTTCTCTCGCCAGCGGATACCAGCCGATGATCAGTCCAAGCGGAATGGCGACCAACAGCGCCAAAGAGAACCCGGCTAAAGACCGAAGCATGCTCGCCGCAAAATGGTCGAACAGTTCCCCGGATACGATTAATCCCCACAACGCGTTAACGACATCCGAAAAGGGCGGAAAAAACGCCGGATCGAAAACGCCTATGCGCGGAGCAAGCTCCCAGAACACAATGAGCAAGACGATGACAACCGATTGCTTGATCAGCTTTTGCACGCCGGAAAATAGACGAAGGCCTTCCCTTCTTACCGGCATGCCAGCTGAGACTGATTTAATGTTTTCCATTCACATGCCTTCCTCTCTTTATTAGATATATGCCCCTTTGTATTCCAATTCGTGAAGCAAGCTCCACACTTCATGGCGCGCCTTGACAAATTCGGGATGCGAGCGCAAATCCGCATCGTCCAAACGGTGCTTGAGCGGGATGTCCACTATCTTCCGCAGCGTACCGGGCCCAGGCGTCAGCACGACGACTCGTTCGCCAAGAAACACCGCTTCGTCAATGCCATGCGTAATGAAAATAATCGTTTTTTTCGTTTTCTGCCAAATGCTTAAGAGCTCGCTCTGCAACGTTTCTCTCGTCTGGGCATCCAACGCAGCGAAGGGCTCATCCATTAATAGCACATCCGGATTGAAAGCCAGGCTGCGGGCAATGGCAACACGCTGCTTCATGCCTCCGGACAGCTCATGCGGATACCGGTTGCCGAAGGCGCTTAGCCCAACCAACGCCAAGTATTGTTCGGCTAAATCCTTCCGTTCTTGCTTGGGAACGCCTTTGGTTTCGAGGCCGAACTCAATGTTGCCGCGAGCCGTTTTCCATGGAAACAGCGCATATTGCTGAAAAACGATTCCGCGATCCAGACCGGGACCCGTAATGGGCTGACCGTCCATATATACCCGGCCGCGGGTCGGCGTCGATAATCCGCTTATTAAATCAAGCAAGGTCGATTTGCCGCAGCCGCTCGGGCCAACTAACGTAATAAATTCCCCCTCTCTCACTGCAAAGTCCAGATCCTTTACCGCTGTGAATTGCTGCGTTTTCCCCTTCTGCTTGGAATCGCGTACGGTGAACGTTTTCGTTACATTCTCGAACCTGATTTTTTCGCTTGTCGGCATGCGCTTCTTCCTCCCCTATCGGGATCGACAGACCCCTTTTTTATAACAAAAAAAGCGCAGAGGACTAACAACGAGCGTTAGACTTCTGTGCTTCCAGTGAACCAGTCAGCAAAAATATTTGATTATTTTTTAATTCATAGTAAACCCATGGACTTAATATAACATTGAAAAAGCATTTGTCAACAACAATCTTTTTACGGCAGCAAGCATTAGTCACGATAATACGACAATACCCAGCACACGCCGTTCCGGTCGGTCACGATCGCCAGCAGTCCGTTGAACGGAGCTTCATACACTTCCGTTTGAATCGTCCCGCTTGCTGCGAATTCGCCGTAAATGCTTCGGAATGTTTCCTCCGCTTCGATTTTTAAGAATACCCGCACATAATCGCCCTTGGCGGAAGGCTTGGCTGCCTTCGTATCCGCAAACTTGAGGCTTGCCCCGTCCACATGCAGATCCGCGTTAAGCACTTCTTCCCCTTGCTTGCGCAAAATCGTGATCTCGCCGCCAAACACGCTTTGATAGTAGTTGATTTCCTCTTTGCAATTTTCCACTGCGATAAAAGGTTGTGCAATCATCTCTTACACCCTCCCGAATATCATTCGATTATATTGCGAAGCACGTTCTTCAGCAGGCCTATCAACAACTCATACTCCTCGTCGCTCATGCCCTTCTTCGACTTGCTCTTGACTCGCTTCAGCGCTTCTTGAACCTTTGGTACAACCTCGTGACCCGATTCCGTCAAAAAAAGCAGCTGGTAGCGGTTATCGGCGGGATCGGCCTCTCTTCGCACGTATCCTTCCGCTTCCAGCTTGGCGATCGCCTTCGCGGTAGTCGTCTTGTCGATGAGCAGCTTCTCGCTTAGCTCCTTTTGTGTGGTTGGCTGCTGATTCGCAATCGCCATCAGAAAAATATATTGGCCGCTCCCGATTCGATAAGGTGCCAGCTCCGCTGAGATGAACACCTGCATATGACGGTAGATTGCCGAAATATAATGGCCATGCGATTCGGACTCCATTGTTCTCATCCCCCCTCAAATAGAATGCTATTGCAACTAATTTTAGAATACGCCGAATATAATGCTATTGCAACTAATTTCTTATAAAAAAGCTGTGACGGCATGATTGCTCATGACCTGTCACAGCGACTGCCTTCTTCATTTACGCGAGCGATTAGTTGAATTTACCCGCATCGATAGCGGCTTGCTTCTCATCGAGAATCTCTTGATAGCCCGCTTCGAGGTACGTTTTCTTAGCCTCTTCATACGTTGCGTCGAATTGGTTCGTCGGCGCCAGAACAACCTTTACGTACAGCTCTTGGAACAGCGAGTTCAGATCGGCCTTGTATTCGCTGACCTTCTCCAGCACTACGCTGAACATCGCGTCCGGCGTGCGGAATTCCGCCATTTGATCGTAATATTTCAACAGATCCTCAGCCAAATATTCATAGCCAGCTGGCGACCAGTTGCGAAGGTAAGCTTTGCGAGTTACAGCCGGATCGGGATATTGCGGGCTTTCGATGACAAGCGCCCAGTAATCCTTGTTATTGTTCTGCGACTGAACGGATTCGCCTTTGAAATCTGCATTTTTCACGGCGATGCCTTCGCCGTCAAGCGTATAGTTCTGACCTTCGACACCGTTCTGCAGGAAGAACAGGTTCTCCGCTTGGCTCATCCACTCGAGGTACATCCAGACCGCCGCGCGTTCCATTTCCGTCGATTCGTAGTTGATGCCCATAATGAAGCCGAAAGGCCAGTACGCGCGTCCCTGCGGCTTGTAGCCTTCAGGCGTGCCTGCCGTAGGAGGAAGAACGGCGAATTGCGCGTCCGGATTGTTGGTAAGGGTCGCCGTAATGACATCCGTATTGCTGGCAAGATATAGACCGAAAGTACCCGTCTTGCCGGCAACGAACTCCGCCTTGGTTTTGGCTTCATCATTACGCAGGTAGAACTCCTTGTCGATAAGCCCTTTATTATACTGATCGTTCAGGTTGCGCAAGTAGCGCTCGCTGGCAGCTGTCGTCAGATCCGCTACGCCGAGATCGGAATAGAGCGCGCGGTCTTTGGCGTCAACCGGCCAATCGCGGAATGCGTAGTTATACGTGTAGTTGTTCTGCAGCAAGCTGCCGGCGCCTGCTCCAAGACCGGCTTCCTTCCACTTGGTCAGCATTTCATTGTATTTCTCAAGGGAGGTCAAATCCTCCAACTTCATGCCGACCTTCTCCACCCAGTCTTTACGAATCAAAGTCGTGAAATTGTCTACAGCCGGGCGAGCAGCGAAGAAAAACACATTTTTATCGTCTACCTTGCCGTATTGTTCGATAGTTGCGCTCATGTTTTTCCAATAAGTAGGGGCGTAGTTAGCGATTTCCTCATAATTCAGCTCTTGCATGACGTCCTCGCTATAGTATGCAAGCGCTTGCGGCATGTCGTAGTGGAATAGAATGTCCGGCGCTTTGTGGGAAGCGAGCAGCTGCTCGAAGTCCGTGACTTCGCTGCTGCGGGTGATCGGAATAAACTTAACGTTTACGTTGTACTTGTCGCCGAATTCCTTCTGAATCCAACGTGTATAGTAGTTGTCGGTTACATTCCAGCCCTCGAATGCGCGTTCATATACCGGAATCTCGAGATTGACCTTCTCGGGGAAGCCTTTGGAGTAATCGGCAAAAGCGCCTTCAGGGCTTTCCGCAGGGGCATTGGTTGCCGTATTGCTATTGGTTGCTGCGGGCGCATTGGTCGCTTTGTTGCTCCCCTTATTGTTATCCGAGCAGCCTGCTAGAAGAGTGGTTCCCACAACTAAAGTCATCAACAACGATGTGAAGACTTTTATTTTGCTCATCTCTTATTCCTCCGCTATCGTATTTTTTAAGGCTCCCTATTACTCTTTGACAGCTCCTAGCATAACGCCCTGGACAAAATACTTTTGAATGAACGGATAGACACATAGGATCGGCAACGTTGCGAACACAACGCAGGAAGCTTTGAGCACCTCTGGATTGCTCAGCTGCACTTGCGTCGCCTCCAGCTGGAAGCTCTCGCTGGCCTGAATAACCAAGTAATACAGCTTCAGCTGCAGCGGCCGCATATCTACATTTTGCTTAATGTAAAACAGCGCATCCTGGTAGGTGTTCCAACGTCCGACCGCGTAAAAGAGTGCCATCGTTGCCATGATCGGTTTGGACAGCGGTAAAACGATATTGACTAGGATGCGGAAGTGTCCGGCTCCATCGATTCGCGCGGATTCCTCCAAGCTGACCGGAATGCTGCTGGAGAGAGCTGTTTTCATAATCAACAGGTTGAATGCGCTGAACGCCGGAGGCAAAATAATCGACCACATGCTATCCAGCAAGCCTAGATTGTTGACCAACATGTACTCGGGAATGATTCCGCCGTGAAAGTACAACGTGAACATAAAGATAAAAGTCAGCGCAGTACGCCCCTTCAATTGCATGCGAGACAAAGGGTAGGCCGCGCAAATCGTGATGATCATGCCCAGAATCGTGAATAGTACGGTCACGATAATGGATACATACAACGACCGCAGAATACTCTCATCTTGGAGAATTTTTTTGTACGCCTCAATCGTGACACCTTGCGGCCAGAGAAACACCTTATTCGCGATCACGTATGCATCATTACTAAGGGATTTCGACACGACATGCACGAATGGCAGCAAGCAGACCAGCGAAGAGATCATCACGGTGAGGCGGATCAGCACATCCCAGATGTCGAAGCGCCTTTTGCGATGCATGGCAAGAGTGCCATTGGATGTTTTCATGGTTCGCCTCCTTTCTATAACAATCCGTCTTCGCCGAGCTTCTTGGCAATACGATCGGCGAGCAGCACGAGCACAAGTCCAATGAGTGCCTGGAACAACCCAAGCGCCGTCGCACGGCTGAAGTTGCCGCTCTCGATCCCCCAGCGGTAGACCAGTACCGGGATCGTAGTGGTGTATTCCGTAGTGGCTTTATTCTGCAAGGCAAAAATCCGCTCGAACGAGCCCTCCATCACCTTGCCCAGGTTCATGATCAGCAAGGTTACGATTGTGGCTCGGATGGACGGCAGCGTGACGTTCCACACCTTCCTCCACCGCCCTGCGCCATCGACGGTAGCAGCTTCGTACATCTCAGGGTTAATGCTGCTAATCGAAGCAAGGTAGATGATAGTGCCCCATCCCATACTGTACCAGACCCCGATAGCCAAATAACTGAACAGCCAATGCGTGTCTTCTTGAAGAAACGGGACACGATTCCAGCCCATCAATTCGAAGAGATTATTGACCGCTCCGCTTCCTTGGCCGAGCAACTGGTAAGCAATCGCACCAATAATGATCCAGGACAGGAAGTGCGGCAGATACAGCAGCGTTTGATTCACGCGTTTGAATCTGACGCTTTTGATCTCATTGAGCAGAAGCGCAAGCACGATAGGCATCGTGAAGCTAAATATAAGGTCGAGGCTGTTAAGCATCAACGTGTTGCGGACAGCGCGGATGAAGTCGGGTTTATCGAATATTTCTTGAAAGATTTGAAAACCGACCCATTCGCTGCCCCAGAACCCCCTTGCGATCTTATAATTTTTAAAGGCAAGCACGAGCCCTGACAACGGCGCGTATTTGAAAACGGCAACAAAGGATAGTGGAATCAGAAGCAGTAAGTAAAGCTGCCAGTCCCGCCGAAGATAATATGTCATTCTCCGGTTACCCTTTTGTTTCTTTAAAGCGGTTTCATTATTTAGTGAAGCGCTTTCAACATTCATAGTTACACCTCCTCCACATTAGGGCTTCCACGGCCGACGGTTTGTTCGGACATTGGCGGGGTTATGACAGCATCATAGCCTTCCGTCATCCATTCCGTAAATCGTGACTATTGATTGCCCCTGTCATTTTTGATTTTCGCCCGTCACTCCGCGGTTTTCGAGTCTTAAATAATCAATTTTGATTAGCATGAGCAAAATTAATGGAGCAGCCTCCGTTAGTCTTTAGAGACCGGAAGGACAGCTCCACGCCGCTTACTTTTCTGTTATTAGGTTAGCCTGCTACAGCAATTCCTGTTCTGATGCTTTTCCATGCTTCAGTGCCTTGTAGCTGCTCGGGGGCATGCCCTCGTACTTGCGGAAAAAACGATTAAAGCTTTGAACATTCATGTATCCGACCTCGATGGCAATCTGTGCGATGTTCAGCTTGGATTCCAAGAGCAGATGCTTGGCGTTCTCGATTCGCAGCTGGTTGGTGTAGTCGATCAGACTCTTGCCCGATAACTCATACACGAGCTTACGCATGTAGGAATAGCTGATGCCGATTTCCTTCGCCATGTCTTCAAATACGATCTCTTCGCTGAAATGCTCTTCCAAATACCGAATGATCCGCTCTCCGTAGTTGACCTCGCCTGAGCTGCGCGTAACATATTGAATAATTTCGCCAAAGAAGCCATGCAAATATTCTTCAAGCTCATCCAGCGTATCAAAGGAAGCAATGGCGGAATATATATTCCCTTGCCGGGCGAACAAACGCGAAGTACTAATGTTGTTCTCCCTGAGATGCTTGATCGTAACGCCTATCAATTGAGTGTAGATAAACAAAATATTATCGTAGGAGATGTACTCGACCGACTGGATCTCGCCCCGAATGAGCGCCAGTTCTTTCATAATGCTGCCCTGATCCCCGTTATCGAGAAAGTTAAGTATCCGCCTCTCGCTGTTCGATGGATAAATATACTTTTTGCCTTGCTCGGCTTCTTGCTTCCAATACGTAATACCGCCGCTGCCTTCAATCATGCGATGCTTGATGACTTCCATCGCTTCGACCACTCGATCAGCGATCATAGCGCTTTCCATAGTTTGGCTGCTGACGCCGATAGTAACAGTGTGACCGAGCAATTCGGCTGCCGCATCCCTGATCGCGGCAAGCGTCTCATTGATCCCCTCATATTGGCTTTCAAGCTCCGCTGAACCAAAGTTGATGACAATGGCAAAGCAGCCTTCCCCTTGATAGACGCTTCGCGCGTGTACGCCGTCCGCGAATGAACTCTCGCATTTGGCTATGAGCAAATAACGATGGTAATTACGGGTCTCCGGATTGGTCTTGCTTACATACCGTCTATATTGATCAATCGAGACAATGGCTACGAAGTAATTGGGCTCCGGAAATAGCTCGACAATCTGTTTCGCCACTTCGCCCCGCAGCAAGTTATGAATGGACAAACTGCGCGTATCCTGTTCCCGCTCCTGCAGCAACTTGTAGAGCCCTTCCTCCTCATCCTGCATACGTCTGATCGCCGCATCTAGGAAAACAAGCTCGTTCTTATTTCCAATAACGAGATTTTTACTTCGTGCACGGACAACGCGGACCAGCTCCCTTAGCGGCTTGGATAGCCAGGTTGCGAGAAAGACGGTCAACACGGTTCCTGCAACGATAATCATAATCGTAAGAACAATAATATTGCTCTGTAAGGAGTGAGTCTTGGTCATCAGTTCGTCCATTGAATAAATGTTAACATTCCACCACCCAAACAGCGGAGAACGAGACCACGTATAGATCAGACGCTCACCCGCGATCTCATGGAACGCATAACCTTCCTTCGAGCCGCTCTCCAGTATTTCTTGGATATAGGGCTGCTCCTTGCCGTCCGTAAGCAACAAGCTTTTGTCATTATGGGAGATGATCGTACCATCCGCTCCCATGAGCAAATAATCATGTTTGCCCCGCTCGGAGGTGCGAAGATATTCCCCAATTTGGCTTTCTCGCAGGTTGACGACTAAGAAACCGCGAGTCGTGGTCAATAAGCGATTCAGCGGCAGCACGTAAGATACCACTTTTACCCCCGAGTCCAACGTACGCGGATACCACACCCCGCTGATCCCTCTTCTGCCGACAAATGCTTCCTCGGTCCAATCGATCGACTCATACCTCTCCAGCGTCGTAATGCCCTTGTCGGTGGAAATGACATAGTCGGAATCCCCCAGGTAGAAGTAGGACGAATACACGCCGTTCACTCTATGATTCAAGTTGAGCAGCTCCAGCAATACAGCTTGCGCTTTGCTCACATTGCTATAGTTCACGTTAAGCTCATTAAACGTCTCGAAAACGCGAATGCGGTCGAAAATATTCGTAGCGGCAAGCCGCACCGCATCCTGAGCCAGATTGTTCAGCGCATTCTCATTAAGCTTGCGGTTCGCATTCAGACCCGCCAATGAGGATTCAGCGATAGCGCTCTCGGAGTTCTGCAAAATCTGTCCGCCGCTATACCATGTCAGGATAGCCATTGGAATGGCCATAACGCAGAACAGAATCAGTGCCAACTGCAGCATCATTGGAATTCGTTTCATGGATTCTCTCCCTGTCGCCTCTGCATTCGTATTGCCGCAAAAAAGCGCTTACAAAATCAATTAAATATGAAGCCGAAGAGCTGTCCTAATCTATAAATATTTTACCTGTAAGATCTATAATTTAAAAGGAATTTTTGTAAGTAACACCCATACAAAAAGCCTGATGGAAGATTCCCCTCCCTATCAGGCTATATAGTCAGATATGGCTAGATAAAAGCTTTACGGATTCACGGTCAGCGCCTCAATACGCTTATTAATGTCTCCCCGCAGCAGTCCGCCGTGATAGCAAACTACGGTTTCAATCTCGAACGGCTTGAACTTCTCGAGCGAGCTGATCGCCTGCTCCATGTTAACCGTAGAGTAAGGAGAGGAACCAAGCAATTCGCCATTATGGATAACCAAGGCATCGCTCGCGATAAGCGTCTTGCTTGCTTGGTGGTAAAGACTAACGTGGCCCGGCGTATGGCCTGGCGTGTGGATGACTGTTAGCCCTCCGCCAATCGGCAATGTCTCTCCGTCCAATATCAGCCTTGTTACATTCGGCTTGGAGGGTTGAACGAAAGTGCTCTCGAACTTCAGGCGCACATGGTCCGTCAACGAAGCAAGCTCAGCGCTTAGCCGCTCTGGCGGGAATTTCAGAAGCGGTGCTTGACCGTCGATTGTATCTCTATCGTCCTCATGGGCGTATATCTCGAATGCTGCTTCGCCATTATCTCCTAGAAATTGCGGCAAACCTCCGATATGATCAATGTCCTGATGCGTCAGAATAATCGTTCGAAGCGTTTTTTCGGAAATCCCCGCTTCATTGGCGAACGCGAGGATCGCCTCTGCCATTCCCGGCATCCCCGTATCGATTAACGTCCAAGTGTCTTGGTCATGAACGATCATAGGATGAATGATCATCGTACGGCCGCCAAGCTTCATCGTAAGCTCCAACATCTCTAGTCCTTCTGCAATACGCATCATTGCTGCCGAGCCGGCGCGAGGGCCAAGCTTCGGCACACCTCCTTTATAGGCATAAAATAAAACTCATGAGTTCAATATAGAACTATATAGTTTCGTTGTCAACGATATAACGTTGACCTCATTCGAATCCCATGTCAATATAGGGTGGGGTGATTGTCTACATGACGGATCTAAAGAAAGCGAAGGTTCTCGACGCGGCTATGGATTTGTTCCGAAATAAGGGGTACAGCGCAACTTCGATGCAAGATATCGCTGAAGCGTGCGGGATGGCCAAAGCCAGCATCTATAAAATTTTCACATCCAAAGAAGCTCTGTTCACAGCGACTTTCGTCGCCTGCCATCAGACGTTGCTCGAGCAGGCCGCTGAACTTGACCGCTCCGGAATGCCGCTTGGCGTATCTCCTAAGGAGAAGCTCAGCCGTTTGATCGAATTTTATCTATACTACATCCTTGAGAATCACTTGTTCATGATCGAATTCAACGAGTCTCCCATTACGGAGAACGACATTTACATAGAGGCAGAGAAGAAGATCAATAACGCCCTGCTGACCTGGCGGAAGGAAATGCTGATTGAAGCCTTCGGCGAGCAGCTTGAACCGCAAGTGTGGGATGCCGTCATGATCTTCCGAGGCATTCTCCGCGAATATGCGAAAGGCGTCTTGCAGAAAGTCATCTCGGTGCCGATCCCCGAGCTTGCCGACTTTATCGTCGATCGCATGGAAGCCATCGTACAGGATATGATCCGCACGGCGCCGCAGCCGATAATCGGGGAATGGATCGTTGAGCCCCATCTCATGAACCGTAACGACGAATCGGCGCGAAAAGGAACGGTAGCCGAATTTCTTAAGGCGATGGAGGAGCGGATTCAGACCCTTCCCCTGCCGTCAGCCTCCCTCAAGGAGTTAAGTGAAGTTGTCGGTCTTCTGCGCGCGGAAGTGCAGGCGGAGCAACCCAACCTCACCTTGCTCCGGGTTCTGAAGGCGCATCTAGAGGCGGTTCCGGAGCTGCGCTCGTATTTGCGGCAGCTTAAGCTGCTGATGACTTAATCCATTGAAAAAGCCGTGACCTTCGAATAAGAAGGAGCACGGCTTTCGTTTTTTTCATTCAACGGTGCGGATATCTCCCGAACCGGCCTCTCCAATTGTGAGCTGCTCGAATCTAGCATGGGATCCTTCGCTGATCGGCGCTTGAGCAACGACGCCTACCTTCATTTCCTCGGGGCAATCCATTCCGAAATATCTGACCAGCTTCCAATGCTCCCCGTCCAACGAATAATGGAAGGCAAAGCAGTTCCCGGAACGCGCCGCTCTCAAATAGGGCTGCCTTGCCTCTACCGGGCCGGACACGCAGTCGTCCGATGTGTTTCTAGTGACAACGCTTAGGATGGAGGGCTGATTCTCAAAAAACTCGAAACATAATTTCGCCCAATTACGGTCATCGGCCATCATCATGAGGCAACCGGAATCGTATTGCTGCTTCATCTCCACGCTAACGCGCGTTACGATGCTGAAGTCGCCTTTTAGCCAAGTGTACAGATATGGCGCGGACGCTTTGTTCGTTTCTCCCGATGGATCGATAAAGAAGTCTGCCATTGCGGGCGCAGCCACCGATAAGCTACGATCCTCCTGAAACGTCCAATTGACCGGTTCGTTTATCCAATGCAAACGGGACGATAAGGATTGATTGTAACAGCCTTCAAATAAATTCATCGTATTCGCTCCTAGTAAGTGGGTATATGATTTCGAACCATTCAAATATACTACAAAATTTCTAGGATTTGCACATTATGCCAAACTGAATGACGTCAAAACAAAGAAAGCCAGCTCATCCGCACAGGCCGCGGATAAGCAAGCTTTCTTAATGTTATAGAGAGAGCAGCTTCGCAATAACCGTTGCCGCCTCGGCGCGGGTCAATGAGCTTTGAGGATTAAACTTCCCGTTTCCTCCGCCCCGAACTAATCCAAGCCGCTCTACATTCGCAATCGCTTCGATTGCCCAGCTTTGCGCGTCATTCATATCGGTAAAGCTTGCGGTTGAGGTATTTTCCGTGTTTTTGCCATTCATGTATGCATACGCCCGATTTAGTATGACTGCCATCTCTTGACGGCTAATCTGCGCACGCGGATTAAATTGCTCATTATTTTGTCCGTATATGATGCCTTTCTCGGCGGCAGCGATGACGGCTTCCGCATACCAGGCATCGTCGTCCACATCACTGAAATGCCCTTCTCCGGTTGCGGAGAGCTGCAAAGCCCTAGCGATAATTGCCGTAAACTCCGCACGAGTAATCGATGTATTGGGCGCGAACCGCTCGGCATCTACTCCGGCAACCAAATTTGCAGCGGACAACATTTGAATATAATCGTACGCCCAATGATTGCTTTTCATATCAGAATAATTCGTCACTACTTCAATGGCCACGTAGGTGTGGCCGGCCAGTAATGCAAGACGATTCGCATAAAGAGCGACATTCGCTTGGACTAACGTCAGCTTGCCGTCGCTGCCTCTTTCATAGAGATTCGTATATGCAGACATTCCATCGGCTTGCACGCCAAGCGTATAAGATAACGCGGCCGTTGCAGCGCTTGAAGTTGCTCGAACCGTGAATGCTTTGCTTGCTGCGCTGGCCGACTTTTTCGAGCTTTGGATTTGCTCCACATAGGCTTGCTGCTCGGCTGGCGTTGCATACTCCACTGTGATTTCAACCGACTTCGCGTCGCTGTTGTCCGACAACAGCCTGTTCAGCTCTTGTCCGCTTATGACGATGTTCGGTTGATTGGGCACGGTGATGACGATTTCTCCGTTCTCCAATTGTTTGATCAAGGAGGCCAGTTCGGTCGGAATTTGAATCGTACCGCCATCGCTGTTTAGATCAATGACCAATCTTCCAGATTGGATCGCTGCCGTTACTTCCTTATCCGAAATAACCTTATCCGCGGTTGGCGTCGGCTCCGGGGTCGGTTCCGGCGACGGCTCGTCGATTGGATCCGGCACCGAAGGCCCGCCGCTCTTCGGCTTCGTGATCGAGAACTCGTCGATCAAATCACCTTCGCTCGTGCGCGCTTCGACGCGAATCTCGTTCTGCGTAATTTTGATAGCGGAATATACGGGAACATCCTCGTCGAATATGTGATTTAAATAGTCGTACTTAATGCCGTCGTAGAATTTCCAGCCAGCGGCGCCGCCATCTAGATAGACAGTGCCCTTATTCGTGCTTTTGTTAGGCTTTCCGTCTTGCATCGGATAAGTGCGCGCGTACACATGATCGTGTCCTACGAGAACCAAATCGACTTTCATCTTCTCTAAGATAGGCGCGAAATACGTTTGCGTGTACTCAACAAGAGTGTCACGGCCTTCCTCCGTATGGTAGGCAGGACGGTGAAACATAGCGATCGTCCATTTTTTGTCGTTTTCATCCAGATCCTCTTGCAGCCAGGCAGCCTGATCCATCATTTGCTCTTCCGTGCCTTCCGAGTTCAGAACGACAAAGTGCGTATCGTCGATATCGT
This sequence comes from Paenibacillus sp. YIM B09110, assembly GCF_037167145.1. Classification (NCBI taxonomy): domain Bacteria; kingdom Bacillati; phylum Bacillota; class Bacilli; order Caryophanales; family Paenibacillaceae; genus Paenibacillus; species Paenibacillus sp. YIM B09110. Next base: position 245,506 of record NZ_JBANSP010000006.1, read on the forward strand.
ACGCATAAGCATATTGCATTTGGGACTCAGGCCCGTTCTCGGGGAAATTGGCGCCTTTGGTAAACACGTCCTTCCCTTCGCTCTTCACGTCATGATTCCCGAGCGCTAGCGCGGACGGATACGTTGTGGCATAGATCGAAGAAGCTTTCCAGAACTGAATCCATTCTTCGAGGGCTCCGCCTACGTCCACCATATCTCCGCCGTGCATGACAAATTGCGTAGACGGATATTGCGCGAACGCGTTAGTCATGAGCTCTTGATAGATTTCCAATCCGTCATCTTCTTTCGTATGCGAATCCGTAACGTACAAGAAAGAGGTCGGCGTAGCTTTGTTTTGATCAAGCGTGGAATAGGCATACCATGCCGACCAATGGCCGTCATAGCCCACGCGATATTTGTAAGCCGTGTTTGCCTTCAAGCCTTCTACCCGTACATTATGGAAGCGAATCTCGCCCTTGGTGCCCTTCTCCTTCATGCTAAGCACCTGAAGCTCGCTCTCGGATTGCTGCTGCTTTACATAAGAGGCATTAGGTTCTTCTTCCGTCCCCCAATCGCTCGCAGCGATGTACTGAATGAAATTGTCTTTAGTTGCGGAATTCGTTTGCCATGCCGCGCTCAGCTGCGTGGACATGTCTTCCGCGACATACGTTTGAACGAATTCTGGGGCGTTCGTGCCGTATTGCTCGACGACCTCATAGTCGACAACCTTACTGTTCTGATCGCCGAAGACGGCTTGAACCTGATAGGTTCCAAGCGCAAGTGTCGTTAAATCCGAAGTCAGTTGTCCATCGGCATCCGTCTGGCCCAAGCTGCCGCCCAGCGATTGGCTGCCGACATCGGCTTCAGCGATGTAACCCGTTGTTTGGCCATCGGCAAAAATAACCTCGAACCAACCGTCATCGGCTTCTCCCGACGCATAGTAACGTTGACCGGCCGTTGCAACCATCAGCACATCGGATGAAGCATCATCATCCTCGTATACATTAGTTGTTGCGGCATTAATCGTTACGACCGAGCTTTGCTTCAATAAGCCCGTAAAGTAAATATCGACACCTTCATACGGATGATGATTACGGTCTGTAACCGTGAACGTCGTGGTAGTCCCTATTCCAACTCCCGTCATCTCCAGATGGAACGGAAAAGCAATCGTGTAGCGGATAGGCGCGGCGAGCGGCGAACTCGTTTGAACTCCGCCCGATGCCAGCTCCGAACCGCTCATCGTTATGGATTTGTAAGCCTCGCCTCGCGCCAGCACAGCCTCGGAGTTAACTCTGAAGTTGACTGTCGCGATATCGCCGGCAACTGCCGCAGATAGCCCGTCAAGGTTTACTTGGACGATTCCGTTCTCGTTATCGATATCCGACGTTTGGGTAACGCCGTCCGCCTCGTCAATACTTTCAACTTGCAGCGTATTCGGATCGTAATTTAATTCGAACTGCGCCGTCTCTGCATTGGCGAAATCTTTAATATTCACTTTGACTGCATAGATTTCATTGCTAACCGCCTCTTCGGCAGCTTTCATGAATAGACGTTCGCCAGCATTCATCGTGAAGGCATAGGTTTTCTCTGCCGGATTGCCGTTATTATCTTTCACCTGAATAGCAAGAACATGATACCCGCCGTCAATACGTTCGCCTGGGTAAGTTAATAAATGGGAATCGGAAGCATACTGCACGTCGGCCGTAATATCCGTCCCATCCAAATAAACGGACAACGTATCCATATTAAGGCCTGATTCCGTGTCCGTCATCTCAACCTTTAATTGATCCAAAGGAGCTGTCAATTCGGCATTTTCAACTGGAGCAATCGGTTTAATGACCGGTACGTCATGATCCTCATCGACTTCCTCATAAATAAATCGAATATCGTCCACCCATATGGATCCTTTGTTTTTCTTACTCATATCCGATTGCTTCAATTGGAAAAACAATTCCAGAACGATCGGACCCGTTTTCCCTTGCGGAACGGCAGCCTCGATATATTTCCATCCCGTCCAATTGACGCCGTTCGTATCCGCATCATAGAATTCGGACTGGAAGGAAGAGCCGCTTCCCCCTCGCTCTCTGAATTTCGTCGTTAACAAATGTCCTTCGTTATTGCCGTAAACCCACATCCCTACTTTGATAGGATAGCCCGTTACCGGCATATAGCTTTGATAACCTACCTCGATTTGGGACGGATTGTCTACGATCCCGATCATGTCATAATCGATTCTGGCAGAGTATTGTCCATTCCTTACGTACTTCGCGTTGTCTTCCAGGTGCAGCGTAGCTTCATACATACGTTTAGGATTGAATTTAACGTCGGAAATGCCATCCTCAAAATCTTCAACGATAACGGATGCGGTGCCATCTGCGGCTTGGACATACGGATTCGGCCCGAATCCCGACAGTAGTTCTACTCCTAGCAACGTTAATACAAACGCGATTATTAACGTTTTGCGCGATTCTTTTGTAATAATATTCATGTTTTCATCCTCTCTGATCACAGATTCATCGTGTCATTAAGGATTTTAACAATGCATTGTAATGTGAATTCACATAAATTGTTAAGAAATTTTATTATTCTAAGAAAACAGAAAGACGGCCGACTCATTAATGAGTGGACCGTCCTTGGCTTTACGGGGTCGACGAGACAATGATGCGAGTTACGTTGGCTCCTCCCAGACCGCCGCTCACCCGAATCACGTTACCCGAGCCTGCATTCAAATCAATGACACGGCTGACCTGTCCGGTATACGTGCTCCAGCCTCCCGTTCCAGGCAGCGTGAGCGAATAGCCATTCCCGGTAGGGTCTCCGCTGGCGATCACTCTAAAGGTCGTCTGAGTGTCCGCCGAACCGTAGATGACCGTAAGCGTCGACTGCCCTCCCGCCCCGCCGTTTACGCCCGTCACCTCGAAGTAGGAACCGGGTATGTGCATATTTTCAATGGTGCCGCCCGATTTAACCGCTCCTCCGCCGACGGACACATTGGCTCCGCTCATCGGATATTCCGTTGGCTGGGCAGATTGCGGAATCAACGATACAATTACGCGGGACACGTTCGCTCCCCCCATGCCGCCGCTGAGCCGAACTATATTATTAGCGCCCGCATTTAGATCAATCAAACGATTGGTCCGACCCGTGTAGCTGCCCCAGCCACCAGTGCCGGGAAGGGAAAGGAAATATCCGTCTCCAGCCGTATCGCCGCTGGCGTCTACCTTGAAGGCTGAGCCGCCGTCAGCGGAAGCGTACAGCACAGTAAGAAGCGCCTTGCCCCCAGTACCGCCGTTAATACCATTCAACTGGATATAAGAACCTGACGTATGCATGTTTTCAATTTTATCGCCCGATCGGGTTGCTCCCCCTCCAAAGGCTACGTTGCTGCTATTCATGGCATATTCCGTTTTCTGAGTATATTCAGCGAAGCTCTCGTTAATCAAATCGTAGTACTTGATCTCCGTAGCATGCGAACGCGGCCCGACGGCTGGGACGCCCGCGGTCGTCTGAATAACCTTCTGGATCGTGCCATCGGAATTGAAATACAATCGGTCCACGGCGACGGAACGCAGCGTACCGTTAGAGGAAATTTGGGCATTATGGTAGAACAAATACCAGTTCCCCTTATACTCCACGACAGAGCCATGGGACGTTTCGCTGCTTACCGGATCTAGAAGGATACCGCGATTCACCCAAGGTCCAAGCGGATTGCTGCTGGTCGCGTAACGCATCCGGTTGCCGCCTGCGTTATTGTCGGAATAGGTTAAGTAATACGTGCTTCCCCGCTTGAACACCCAAGTAGCCTCGTGAAAGTCGTCCAATTCCGTGAACTGCTTAACAGGACCGTCGATCGACGTCATGTTGGCAGCAAGCTTCATGCCGTAGCTTGTTCCACCGCCTCCGGCATAAAGGTAATAGGTGCCGTCGTCGTCACGGAACACGTTAGGATCTATTAAGTTACTGCCCGGAAGCCCCTGTATATAGCCTTGAACCTCGAAGTCCGCGGCAGGCTTGTCGCTTGTCGCCACGCCGATTTTCCAAGAATTGTTCCAGTTCGTGTCGCTTGGATGAGGGAAATAGAAATAATACGTTCCATTCTTGTAAGCCGCGTCAGGAGCCCACATAAAGCCTCCCTCCGGTCGTCCCCACGGCACATCGTCCGCTCGCAGAATCTCTCCTTCGTCCACCCAGTCCACCATATTATCCGACGAGAAGACGTGATACTTATCCATCAAGTCGCTGCCCCTGGAAGGAAATATATCGTGTGAGGCATATACATAAATACGTCCGTCATTCCATACGCGCGCAGAAGGATCGGCAGTGAAGATGCTAGTGAAAATTGGATTACCAGAGCTGATGACTGGATCTGCGGCAGAAGAAGAGGATGCTAATCCGAAAAAGATAGACAAAAGCATAGTACCTGACAAAAACAGGCTCAAAACCTTTTTTTTCATTATTATTGTTGCCTCCCCATTACATGAATTCCGAGCAATACGCCGGTAAACGCTTTCAAAACCGTGCCATCAGACTGCTGAATAAGCAGATAGTGAAGATGTTTCCATTATCACCCCTCAATAATCGCAATGGTAAAATTGTAAATATAAGGACCATTAATAGCTTAACGTATAGGTAACCTCTAATATAGTGAGGCATTATTAAACTTTTCCCTATCATTCTTAGCTGCCTAGCATATATTTTGGATTACATAAAAAAAACACACCGCCATGGATATTCGCTCCACATGACGATGTGTTCGCTTGTTTACTCAACCATTTTGAAAATTAGCTCCCCGTACCCTGATATTTATTCAGTCCCGCATTCCAGACCCGGTAAGCAACGAAGAACAGAAGAAGGCCGACGATTGGAGTGGCGTAGGGCAGCCACGGCGCAAACAGCGAGCCTCCCTCCTTGCCTAGGATCAGATGCGACGGATAATAATTAACGAATCCGTATGGGATAATAAACGTCAATATAATCCGCAGAAACTTGCCGTAGATCGATATCGGATAATCGGCAAAACCCCGAATTCCGAATATAACGACATTCATAATCGATCGGGCGCGAACGATCCAGAAGCACATCGAGCCGGTTATGACGATGAACGAAGCCTGAACGAGCACCGCTCCTAGCAACATAAACACAAAGCTAACGTAGGTGCCGAAGCCGGGATGAATATCCAGTCGACTGAAGCAGAACCCCAGCATGATGATCGCGATAACAATGTCGCCGAGAAAGAAGTGGCCGAAGCTGCGAATAATCATATGGATGAACGGGTTAATCGGCTTGACGAGCAAGCTGTCGAATGAGCCTTTGTGCACATCTTCTTCGACATCATTCATCTGGAAAAAGAAAAATACAGCCGCCACCGCATAAGTAAGCATATTAAGCGTGTAAATCAGCATGACCTCATACATATTCCAGCCGTTAATCGTCTGAAAGCGGCTCATTAGCGCCCATATGACCATATAACTGACGACATGAGTGAGGGCAAAGCCGACAAAATCCATATAAAAGCCAAAACCATGCTCGGTTTTGCTTTTGAAATAAATCGGAATAAACCGCGCGTAAAGCTTCAAGTATCTCATCTTAGCCTCCCTGAACGACTAGCCGGCGAACAGCTCTCGACCACATCCATTTTTGCAACAGCAGAAACCCGGCTATCCAAGCTAGTTGCTGGACAACGATTGCAAGCAGCTCCTGCCAGCCCGTGACTTTTCCCAAAAAGACAGAAATCGGCTCAAAATAGATGAGGCGAAATGGTAAAAAGTACGAGACCTGCACCAGCGAGTCCGAGAAAAACCAAATCGGAATAAACGCTCCGGAAAATAGCCGGATCAGCCCGTTCAGCACCGTATTGACTTGCCAGACAAGAATATACCAGAAGGCAATTAATCCGATCGTATACGTAATTAAGAAATTAAGAATCAAGCCATTGATGACAAGAAGAAGGAAAGCAAGGCCATTTGCCAGCGAGGGAAGTTGTACATGGAAGAATAGCAAGCTGACCGTTATTAACGGGATTAATTCAAACAGCATTCGGTACATATTCGTGCCGAAAGCCTGGCAGAAGATAACGGATCGGAAGCTCATCGGCTTAATGAGATCCATCGCAATCTCGCCCGAGGACACTTTCGAGCTTACTCTGAAGATGACGTCATTCGTAGCGAATACCGAAATGACCGAGCTGATGACCACATACGTGATCATCTCTTGTATGGAAATCGTACCGGCTTGCGAGGTCAAATGGTTCGAATCGCTAAACAAGGCGTGCCAAATATACACCTGCACGAATATTTTCAACAGCTGACCGAACAGGAACAGCAGTACCTCGGCCCGAAAAGCGAGCAGTGACCGGAAGGCGTTCAGCGTCATTTCCCGATAGAGTGCGACCCTCATACGTTCACTTCCTGCTGCTGGCGTTCTTCCTGACTAAAGCCGGCATAAAGTTTACGAATAATTTCCTCGATCTCCGTTTCCTTAACCTTGAAATCACGAACGGAATAGCGATCCATAATCCATTTCATAACCGCAGAGGAGTTCATATTATTCTTGTCGTAGACGAGTTGGCTGCGAGCGTCTTCCGTTCTACTGAACGAAATCCCCATGCGCAGAAGCGCATCGTCCATCATAAATTCCTCTTCCGTATCCAGCTCCATCGTCTCCATGTTGCCGTAATCGTTTTTCAGCGTATGCAGATTGCCGTCATACATAAGCTTGCCGTGATCGACAACCATAACGCGGCTGCATAACTTCTCGATGTCTGACATGTCATGCGTCGTCAGAATGACCGTCGTTCCTCTTTCCCTATTAATCTCGCGAATGAATTCGCGGATTCTCTCTTTCACGACGACATCGAGCCCGATCGTTGGTTCGTCAAGATATACGATATCAGGATCATGCAGCAGCGCCGCGCATAGATCCGCTCGCATCCGTTGGCCGAGACTTAACGATCGGACGGCGACGTTTTTGAATTCGTCCAATCCAAGAATGTCGCCGAAAAGCGCCATATTCTGAACAAAACGATCCTCCGGAATATCATACATATATTTCGTCAGCCGGAGCGACTCGATGACTGGCGTGTCCCACCATAGCTGGCTTTTCTGGCCGAATACGGCACCGATTTTCCGCGCATTCTCGATGCGATTCTCGAAAGGCACAAGTCCGTTCACACGCACATCGCCGCTAGTTGGCACGAGAATGCCTACCATCATTTTGATCGTAGTCGATTTCCCCGCTCCATTGGGCCCGATATAACCGACAATCTCACCCCGATCGATCGTAAAAGAAATATCCTCAACCGCAACTTTTTGCTCGTATTCCCGATACACGAGACTTTTCATTAACGGCCAAAAGCCGTCCTCCCTCTTCTGCCTTTTGAATTCCTTTCGCAAATTTTCTACATGAATCAGCGGCATGGCTGACCCTCCCTCACACCGTATTCAACTATTATAGAAGCTGGAAAAAGATATATGTATATGGAAATATAGTCTTTCGCAGGGTTGCTTTGACTTCTATGTCACAGAAACAAAAGAGTACATCGCTCATTAAGCGATGTACTCTTTGTCTACTGATGGTTTAATTACTTCCTATTTGTCGGTTTTCTATGCAGAGCGAACTTTGCGCAACTATATAAAACGTTCTAATACTTGAGCAACTCCGTCGTTGTCGTTTGTATCCGTTATTTCTTTGGCCATTTCTTTCAGTTCTGGAATAGCATTTTGCATGGCGACCGGGTATCCGGACATCCTGAACATTTCAATATCGTTATAATCATCACCAAAGACCATAATTTCAGACGGTTTGATTCCATAATGTTTGCACAGCTTTAATATTCCTGTTTCTTTGGACACTCCTTTATTCATCACTTGAATAAGTTTTCCGCCATCTGTCACAACGATTTTGGTTTGGTCTCCGAATACGTTCTGAAGCGGCCTAACATCATCGATTCCTGTCATTAATATTTTTGTGGGTTCTAATTGTTGCAATTGTTCCATCATCAAGATTTGCGGCTGATATTTGAGATTATACAGGGTACTATCGTTTATCTCCGTGTTAGCAAACCATTGATCCATTACCTCAACACTTACATTACATTGCGGGTACTCCCTATTACAGTATTCTAATATATCGGCAGAAAGGTCTTGCTGAAGCGAAATATGTTCTTCGATGCCTTCTCTCAGGTCCGTTACGTAAGCTCCGTTATAAAATACAAAAGAAACGAGTTCTAGTATTTCATCCGGTAAAAATGTACGCACTGAACGAGGAGGCCTTGCAGTTGCAATAATCATTTTCTTCCCTTTTTTATAACAATTGATAATTGCATCTGCATTTCTTTGTGAAACTTCTTTAGTAGAATGAAGTAAGGTGCCATCTAAGTCGAGAACAATAGCCAAAGGTATAATCAGATTCAACTCTCCTCCGCGTTATTCTTAGTTCCGGAACTACATATATCGTAAGGTCTCGTGTAGGGCTGGAGTCAAGCATAAAAATACACCGCCACGGCACGAAGTCCAATGGCGGTGTATTTAATGGTGTTACTATTTAATCATTTGGAATACTTGCTCAACGTCCTTATCTCCGCGACCGGACAGATTGATGATTAGAATCTGATCCTGATTCATCGTAGGCGCGAGCTTCTTGGCGTATGCAACCGCGTGCGCGCTCTCTAAAGCCGGAATAATCCCTTCCGTGCGGGATAGTTCCTGGAACGCTTTCAGCACTTCGTCGTTGGTAACGGTGGCATATTCTGCTCGTCCCGTCACCTTCAAGTGGCTATGCTCCGGACCAATGCCAGGGTAATCGAGTCCCGCGGCAATCGAATACGTTTTCCGCGGCTCGCCTTCCTCGTCCAGCAGCACCAAACACTTGAAGCCGTGAATCATGCCGGGAACGCCCTCGGTCAAAGTTGGCGCTTGATCGGGCTCTACCCCGATCAGGCGGACGCTTGGCTCGTCGATATAGTGGGCGAATGCGCCGATCGCATTGCTGCCTCCGCCTGCGCAGGCCACGACCGCATCTGGCAAACGGCCTTCCTTCTCCAAAATCTGTTGCTTCGACTCTTCGCTGATGACCGCTTGAAAATGTTTGACCATTGTCGGAAACGGATGCGGGCCAACCGCGGAACCTAGCAAATAAAACGTATTTTTATAATTGCGAACGAGATCGCCCAGTGCTTCATCCACCGCGTCCTTCAGTCGTCCTTGACCTTTATCAACCGGTACGACAGTAGCGCCAAGCAGTTCCATCCGGAACACGTTAAGCGCTTGGCGGCGCGTATCTTCGGCTCCCATGTAGATGACGCATTCCATATTAAACATGGCGCAAGCCGTTGCCGTTGCGACTCCATGCTGTCCAGCGCCGGTCTCGGCAATAATCCGCTTGGCACCCATCCGCTTGGCGAGCAGAATCTGACCGATAGCGTTATTGATTTTATGAGCTCCGGTATGATTCAGATCCTCGCGCTTTAAGTAGATCTTCGGTCCGCCCCAAGCCTTGGACAGCCGCTCCGCATACGTCAGCGGACTCTTGCGGCCAACATATTCGCGCAAATAATAGCTGAGCTCTTCATTGAATTCCGGGTCTTCTTTGAACTTATTAAATTGCTCGCTTAAATAGTTAAGCACTTCCTGCAATTCCGGTGGGACGAAGCTGCCCCCGAATTCTCCGAAGTATCCTTCTTGCTGAACTTGTTGTTCCATAAGTAAGCGCCTCCATAAATAGAAATAGTAATCTATCGAAACTATATTACCATAAATTTCTGCCTCTCACTGATATTGTTCTTAGAGCTGGACAAAATCTCTAATGCGCAGCCCTGCTGCTTATCCTTGTTTCACCAGGTTTTCCGCGGTACGGAAAGCCAAGGCAAGAATCGTCAACACGGGGTTGACGCCGCCATTGGTCACATGCACGGAGCCGTCGCTCACCCAAAGATTGTCGTAGCCGTGGACTCGGCCCTGAGGATCCGTGACCGATGTCTCAGGATCGTTCCCCATGCGCAGTGTTCCCGCCTGATGCTGACCGGCGCTTAGCCCGCTGCCCGGCCGGGTTCGCCACACCTGGCGAGCTCCAGCTGCCCATAGCCACTTCTCCGCTTGCTCTCCCAACATGTCAGCAGCTCGAAGAGACTCGGGATGAACGCTCCCGGAGAGGCTAGCTACGGGTATGCCGAAACGGTCTTTGACCGACTTTGATAGACGCACTCTGGACTCCGGATTCGGAATCTCTTGGATCGGCCCCTGAATTTGGCTCGTTCGCAAGTAGCTCTCGCGCATCGTTTCCTTGCCTTTGCTCCCCCACCGCGCCGCATCCGGTCCAAGTGCCCGATACCAATGGATAAGCGGCAACCGGGTGAAATCGTTAGCAAGCAGTCCGCCGCCGATAATCCCGCTTTCGTCGCCATGGTCGAAACGGAAGGTAGCGATGCTCACGCCCGGACCTAGACCATCCTGAACCGGCTCGTCAAACAGCCCGTAAGCGCCGGAATAAACATGTCCTTGCAAATGTCTCCCCACTTGCCCATTCCGGTTGCCTATTCCATTCGGCTCCGAATCATTTGCGGAATTGAGAAGAAGCCGCGCGCTTTCGATAGCTCCTGCGGCAACTACGATATTCCCGGCTCGAACCTCCCGCCGCTGGACAGAGCCATCCCATTGCTGTACGAGACGAACTCCGGTCGCATGCTTGCCGCCTTCGGTATCAATGCGCTCCACCAACGTATCGCAGATCAAATCGCAGTTACCGGTAGCCATGGCTCTTACTAACATTGTATTGTGCCCGCCGTTCTTGCTGTTGGTCGGACAGGCAAATCCGATGCACTGGCCGCACCTCACGCAGGCAGGCCGGCCATCCCGCTGAACGGAGTTAATAAGAAGCGGCACCGGCCCTGTTTCCCAGCCAAGCTTCTTAGCTCCGCGGGCCAGACGTTCAGCCTCCAAAGTAGGCGACAACGCCGGCATTGGGTACGCACGTTGCCGCTCCCCCCGTCCAGAGTGGGCATTCCCATCACCGGAGACGCCGACCTCCCACTCTGCCCGATTATAGTAGGGTTCGAGCTCTTCATATTGAATCGGCCAATCGCTTAACGAACTGCCTTCCGGTACCCCATAGCGACTCGCCATACGGAAGTCATTCGGGTGAAACCGCCAAGCCTGAGCCCCATAGATCCGCGTTCCTCCGCCTACCGTCATCGCATTATTATGGTAATCCCCTTCGAACGGCACCGTGATTCGCTCGTCCCCGCCTGCCAATATTATGGTGCGAGGGTTGCCATCCAGCTCAGGTCCCGTGTTATGCCCATATTTGCTTAACCGATGATTGCGCAAGTGATCTCTGCCGACATGACCGTACCGGAGCCAACTGCCGCGCTCCACGACGAGAACCTGAAGCCCTGCCTCGGCCAATACTGCCGCCGCTACCGAACCGCCGGCCCCAGCACCGATAACGATAACGTCATAGCGGTCTTTCAACTGATTGAACGGGATTTGCGGCAAATCGTCTTCCGGGACCACCGTATTCGTTCCGGACGCGGGGCCAGGACGATAGCCGATCATATCCCATGACTTGCCTCCGATATTCCCGCCTGATTCCGGACTTCCATAGTACCCTTCGACAACTAAGCTCAACAGCGTGTCGAAGAAACGTTTAGACCCCGGAAAGGAACCAAGCTCTGCATCACGAAGCAATCGATCTTGCTCTTGAGCCGACAGTTCCGCGAAGGGTTGGTTATGAAGTTCTACCGCTTCCGCATTTAATGCGCGAAGACCGGGTTCTATCACATCCGTCCAGGTAGCGGCATCTTGAACGGCGTAGCGCTCCAAATAAGTCAAGACTCCCCCTTCGGACGCCGACGGCCACTCATCCTTCGGTATCATCCGATCAGTAACCGCTTTCAAAATTAGAGTATCATCATGTTGACTCATTCTCCCGATTGCCCCCTCCGAATTATAGCTTCATTTCCATATTAACCTTTTTACCGAGTTGTTCAAGTCGATGTTAATTATATATAATTCTTTGTTAGTATTGTCTATCCTTGCATCGCTTCTTAATTGGTACAATGAACATGAACATACCGATATGATTCGATGGGAGGGAAAGCCCGTGGAGTTAGTGCTCGATTTAGTGGCAAATAAGCTAGGGTGGATGCCGGAAACGCTAGAAATGAAATTTCAAGAGAGCGGATTGACGAACCGGAACTATGTTGTATCGAACGGTTTGGAAAAAGTGGTTGTCCGAGTGAATGGAGCTCAAACCGGATTGTTAGGCATTAACCGGCAGGCCGAGCTAGCTGCGATGGAGGCTGTGAGCGATTTAAAGACTGCGCCTGAGCTTTTGTATTTTGACGTTGAACAAGGATACATGATTACACGGTTCATTGATGGGCGTACGTGGGAATCGAACGACTTAGACATGAATGTAGACCGTATAGGCGTTTTGCTCAAAATGGTACATACCGCCGCTGAGATTGATTTCGAGTTTTCGCCTTACAAAGACATTGAGTCATGGATTCAAAAAGCGCAAAGCCGCGGACAGCAGCTGCCTGACTCCCTTGACAAAATGTTGGAACGGCTTCACCGCATACAAGCTTCGCGAGCGGCAGCTTCGGACAATTTCCGAGGGCTTTGCCACAATGACCCTTTCGCCAATAATTTTATGGATGATGGAACGCTTCGGCTATTGGATTGGGAGTTTGCAGGGATGGGCGACATCATGTACGATCTTGCATGCATCGGTCAATCGATGGGGCATGACAAGCAGCTCGAGCTGCTGCATGCCTACTTCGGGTACACGTCCAGTGAGCTTATACGAGCGCTTCACGATATGGACTATGTCGTTTCGTTTTGGAATGCGATGTGGGCTGTCACTTTGCTTGACACATCGTCACCGTCACGCCAGGGCTTTGATTACTCCGGTCTGGCCAACTATCTATTTCAAAAGATGGAGAATGTTTTGGAACAGCAATAATGGGTATAACGCAAAAATACACCGCTACATGAGCGATGTATTCATTAATAATGATTATTCCTCTACGCTTCTTCCTCCGCAATCGGATTAACCGCAAAGAGCGAATGAATATTGCCATCGGGATCCGCGAAAAAGCCGGCTGTATGCCCCCAGGACTTTACGGTCGGCTCGGCAATGGAAGTCGCCCCCTTCGAGACAAAGACTTCGTACTTCTCCCGAACCGCTTCAGGTGACTCGCATTGGAAGTTCAGTTCAAAGGCTTGTCCCTTGCGTTCCTCTATAAAAGAGTAATGTCCGTTCGTGTTATCGGCCATTAAGGGCTTGGAGCAAATCGCTAGACGGACTCCGTCATTTGCAAATTCGACGTAATGATCCTCTTGAACGACAATGTCGAATCCCAGCACCTCGTGATAAAACGCCGCCAGCCGGGATACATCGTCCGATAATACGGTAATGCCTTCTAATTTCACTCTCATCTATAAACTCTCCTTTATCCGTCTTTCTTACTTTTGAGAATACCATGAAAAGTACGTTTCGGGATATGAACCTAAACCAGTTATAATTTGTCTATATATCGAGGTGATAAAACAGGATGGGTACAGCGTGGAAAGCCTAGACTCAAAAGGCAGAGTCATAACAAGCCAAACCTACTATTACCATTAGACAGCGCAAAAGACGGGAGTCCTTCCATACGGTCCGCAAACTTCAAATGAGCGACCGGATGCATTCCGGCCACTCATTTGCTTGATGTGCTATTCAACCATATCTGCTCGTCACTTATCCCGGCTTGACCGCCATCACCCTTAACCGTTTGTAATCCGCGTACCAAGAACCGTCATGAAACAAGTCGTTTCGGGCTTTAACGGCTATTTTTGAACAAACGGCATCCCGCTCCGCCTCGCCCAGCGCCGTGAAGAAGCTGTCGGCGAAACCCCTCAGCCAATGATTCAAGCCTTGCTCGTTGTCCTTGATCCTGGTCGGACGGTCGAAATGAATCGCATAGGTAACGCGGAAGCCTTGCTGCTCGAGCAACATGCTGTATTCTGCGATGCTTGGGAAATACCAAGGATTCAGCTTGCCGGCATCAATGCCATAATCCTCGCGCAGCACCTCGCCAATGGCCTGGACGATCGCGTCCACATTTCCTTTGCCGCCAAACTCTGCAACAAACCTGCCTCCGGGCTTCAAACTATTCCATACACCGGCTAATACCGACTGCGGATTTTTCATCCAATGCAACGCTGCGTTCGAGAAGACGGCATCGTACTTCGCATCCGCGGTGAATCGTTCGCCGTCTCCGACCATGAATTGAATGTGGGGATACTTGCGCTGCGCCTGCTCGATCATGGGCGCCGATAAATCCATCCCCGTCACGCGCGCGCCTGCCTGGCTGATTTCATGAGCCAAATCCCCGGTTCCGCAGCCCAAATCAAAGATCCGCTCATCCTTGATCGGGTTCAAAAGCCGTACGACATCCTTGCCGAATTCAGATACAAAGCCAAGCTTGCTGTCATAATGATCGGATTGCCAAACCTGATTGGAACTCATGGAACCATCTCCCAACGTTTATGTTAGGGATAGTATGGCACAGTCGTATTTATAAGTTAAATATATTAAACCTATATACTTTATAGTTTAACGTTATAGGCCCACACCCACATAATCAATATTCGCGCCGTCATCGCCGCTGTCGCGTTGCAGCTTAATCGTAGCGCCCGCTGGTATCGGAATCGTCACCGTAACGGTGGAATACGTCGTATTCCAGCTGGACGTGGACGGGAACGTAACGTTGCCGCTGTCTACCCCGTTGATGTACAGGCTCAGCCGTCCAGGATTGTTGGCGGTGCAGTAGCCGATCACGAGCTTGGAGCCCGCCTGTACATTAGCGACCGACACGGAGTCGCCAACATTGGAGTAATGATCCGTCGCTTGGCCACCCGAGGCACTCGCATCATTGTAGATGCCTACCGCTCCCGTTCTGACTCCGTTCTCCGCTTCGTATTTCACAACGCTTCCACCGCCTCCGCCGCTCCCAACAATTACGACCGAGGACATTTTATCGTTGGCATTTGGATTCGTACTGCTTGGGAAGTCGGTGTCCGCCGTAAACGACCATTGCGTCCCCGTAAAGTTGTCATTATCATAGACGGTTACCGTATAGCCCAGCGGAACCTTGACGGAGGATACCCAGTTATTCGGAATGCCCGCCGCGGTAAGCTGTGCGGTCGTATAGCTTCCCGTTGCAAGCGTTTTGGCGGCGCCTCCGTAATTCGAGTCTTCGAAGAAGGTCGTAATCGTCGCTCTGCCGCCATTAGCGTCCAGACCTAGCTTGGAATTCGTGCCGCTCAGCGACTTTACGCCTTGATTGGCCGTTCCCGTCAGCTGCGTATGTTCGAAATTGGCAAAAGGTTTGGCCGTGCGTTCCACGACATATACCGCCCCGGCCGACGTATTGAACGTAAACTCGCTGCTCGAGGACGTCGTAATAACGGCGTTGTCGGACATTCTTCTGACCTGCACGGCTTGCGTTCCCCATGGGTTCACTATGGTAGCCGGCTTGCCGTTCAGGCTCTTTATTCCAACGTACTTGATCTCGTTAGCCGCTTTCTCGGAGCTGACCAGAAAACCTCCGCTGGCGAGCAGCGTAAATTTGCTGACGAAATTCATTTCGGTCGGCAGCGCCGGGAACACCCGAATTTTATCGTTATAGCTCTGGAGCAGCGATTCGTTCATTGCCGACAAATGGACGCCCATATACTCGAATTCGCCGTTGGAATTGGTCGTTCTTCCGTTCGGGTAGTGCTGATAGCGCTGCAGCATCATCCTCATGCCGAGATACGCTTCATCGCCGAGACCAAGCCGGGCGGCCTGAATCGGGGCCGGATCCCATACGTTGTTCGAGTTATAAGGATAAGGCCGTGCGTTGTAATTGTTAACCAGCTTCTGATAATCCGGATAGCCGATGCCGCTAACGCTGTAAGGCCATGCCAGCTCCAGAACGACGTTCTCGTTGTTCCGGTTCTGGGAAATCGGCGGCGTATGCGGCGCGTATTTGTTCGGATCGCTAGGGTCGATGGGATAAGCTACCAGATTGTTTAGCACGGTTTGCCATTCGGCGCGCAAATTTGCATCTACGCCAAGGCTGGCGCTGGCCTGAATAGCAACCGGGAACAAAGCGCGAATCGCGGCTAGATCGGTAATCGCATTCCGCACGTCCCAATGCTGCTCGTGAGCATTCGAGGAAGCCATATAATACTTGCCTGTCGCACTGTCGTAGGAAACAATATCGGCATAAAATTTCGCCGCCTCGCGCATGAACGGATACGCAGTGCCGCTTAAGTAATTAGCGTCGTTCGTATACTTGTACTGCGCATACATGTTCAGAGCCGCTTCCGCCGCCGTCGACAGCGTATCCTGCGTATAATCGCTGTAGATCGTTCCCGCCGCGCTGGCGTTCCAGCCCATCGTCTCCGGCACCCAGATGCCGTCGATTCCGTACCGTGTCATCGTATACGCCTTCAACGTACTGTAATTTCGACTGTATAAATTATTGAACACGTTAACCATATCGGCGTGATTGGAGGCCAGGAAGGAATGGTAGATATCCCGCTGATTCCAATACCAGTAAGCATTGCTCCATTTGCCGCTGTCATTGTCGTTAACGGCGCTAAATACGCCGTTAATAAAGTGGAACGGATAGTTGCCGTAAGAGCCGGCCGCAATCATGTAGGTGCTCAAGTAGTAGAAGCTTTCCATATAGTCGGCGTCACCGGATGCATTGGAATACTGCACGAACGATTTCGCCCAGAAGTTATGCCACCAGTTTTTGTAGCTGGCCAGGGTAGCGTTATAGCCGGTATTTTTGACACCGGTAAGTTGGTTTTTGGCGGCGGTCACGGAGTTGTTGCCCGGCGCGTTCAGCCGGCTCGCGCTGGAAATCCAGATCGTGTAGCTTGAAGAAGGGGTAATATTCAGCCTGACCTTGTTGCCTCCGACCGCCTGAGTGGTGAAGCTTGCTCCCTCGACGGTAGCCGCCAGCGTATAGCCGAAGTTATTCGCATCCGTCTGTCCCCTGCTCAATCCGACGACCGTCGGGTCGACGAAAGTAGAGACCGTTCTCCAAGTGTTGATATCCGGCACGTCGCCTCCGCTGAAGTTGCTAACATCCCACAGGCTTAAATCCAGGGAGACGCTGGACAAGCCGGTACGGCTGTCCTCGACATGGATACCCATGACTTCGGAGTTCGGTGCGCCCATAATCGTAATTTTACGGTTGCTGTCATACTCGGTAGTGAGCACGCCGTCATATAGCGACAGCCGCTGCTTGTACGACGTATAGCCCGCATTGAGCCCCGGATTCGTATACAGATTGACCAACCCTTGCGAAGCGAAGCCTTCCTGGGAAGCGTCCACGCCCGACACCTGCATCGTGATACCGCCCAGCGTGTCCCACACCATGCCTCCGACCCGTCCGTTGCCGACGGTCAAAGCTCCCTTCGGATCCGATACCGGCGACTGGTACACAACGTCATGCTTGGACAAATACGTAGCATAATCCACATCCAGCACGCCGGTCGACGTATTGAACGCTTGGGACATGGCGTGATCCGCCGCCGAAGCTACGCCTCCTGTTCCCGGTACTGCGGGCAACCATGCAAGACTGCCGACTACCAGCAGAATGGCAAGCTTTCTTGAGCCTTTCTTCCGAACCATCTTCATTGGCCGATAACCTCCGTTTAAGTTCATATTGGCAAAACGGACTCCAAGTAAAACGCTTACATATTGAACCGATAAAAATCTCCTACATCAACGTCTCTCCTTCCTTTACTTCGTTCTTCGTTCATGCGTGTCTGAGCATCCTCTCGTCTCATTGCAGGATCATGGAGTTATACCTTAATCATAGTTTTCGGCGCGTTTAACACAATGGAATAATTTCCACAAATAGTCGAAAAAAACACGCAGCGGGTGTCTTTTCCCCGCTGCGCTGGCTTCTGCTATTCGTATTTTGGCATCGGCACGATACTATAAACCTCTAATCGCATCCCGTCAAGAGATAATTAGCAAATATGCAAAATAACGTGAAACTCCCCCTTATTTCTTCGAAATCGAAATGAATACCCGCGTAGGAGGAGCAGTATCGCTTTTTCCAATTCATTCGGATTCACGTAAAATTTTGTTCAGGCCGACAGGGAGATATACGTTACACACAAAGGAAAGAACGCAATGAAAATTAGGGAGGTAAAATATGAATAAACGGATTCAAGAGGTAAGCGAAATAAAGCGAGGACCGATGTTAACCGCGCTGCTCATCGGCGCATTCATTGCTTTTCTTAACGAAAATTTGCTTGTCAATGCGTTTCCAGGATTGATGCGCGAATATGGCGTTACGGTTTCGACCATACAATGGCTATCGACCGGTTATATGCTCGTGATCGGCGTACTTGTGCCGGTGACCGCATTGCTGCAGCAATGGTTTACGACTCGCCAAATGTTCCTGTCTGCGATGGGGTTATTTTTAGCCGGCACCTGCCTGTGCGCGGTATCCCCTGGCTTCGAGATCTTGCTTATGGGCAGGGTTGTTCAGGCTGGCGGGACGGGATTATTGATCCCGTTAATGATGAATACGATTCTTGCGCTCTATCCTCCGGAACGCCGGGGTGCGGCCATGGGACTCATGGGCTTGGTCATTATGGTCGCCCCCGTCGTCGGACCGGCTTTGTCGGGCCTAGTCATTGACACCTTGCACTGGCGCTGGCTATTCTATATGGTCGTTCCCGTCGTATTGTTTTCGATCGTTTATGCGCTCAAGTACTTAAAGAATGTGACAGAACTGACCCGGCCGAGAGTCGACCTTTTATCCATAGTCATGTCAACCATCGGTTTCGGCTGCGTCATCTACGGCTTCAGCCGTACCCATGTCTGGTCTGAGCCCGAAGGTTACGGCCTAATTGCCGCAGGCAGCCTCTTCTTGATCTTCTTTGTATGGCGCCAGCTGAGGCTCAAAGAGCCTTTGATCGATCTTTCCGTATTCCGTCAATCCGCTTTTTCGATCGTTGCGGTATTGGTGGTCGTCCTAATGATGATATTATTCGCCACCACGACATTGCTGCCGATCTATATACAGGATGTGATGCAGTTGACTGCATTCGCGACAGGTATGCTCTTAATGCCGGGCTCGATTTTAAACGCAATCATGATGCCGGTGACGGGCAAATTATTCGATAAATTCGGGCCAAGATTCGTCATCATGCCCGGAATGCTCATGATCGCCATATCGCTATGGCTATTTGCCGGCATGGATAGCGATACGGCGCAAGGCTCCGTTCTATTCAATCATATCCTCTTATTCCTCGGCATATCGTTCGTCGTCATGCCGGCTCAGACAACAGGCCTGAATCAGCTTCCGCCTCATCTGGTTCCCCACGGCACAGCCATATACAACACGCTCCAACAGATTGCCGGAGGAATCGGCATTGCCTTGTTCGTCGGAATCATGTCATCTAGAGCCAAGCGTTATCTTCACCAAACGCTCGATCCTACAGCCATGCATGAGAAGACACAAAGCATGGTAGCCGGTTTGCAGGCCGTTTTTTGGATTGCATTTATTCTTGCCATACTTGTTTTGATCCTAGGTTGGTTTATCAAAAAATTGCCTGCGCAAAATGCGAACGATTCATTAGAAGCACGGAATGAATCTTAAGTTATAAGCCCTGCTTAGAACAAATAACAACTACGAAGAGGACCTCAGCCACGAGGTCCTCCTTCATTCGAGCTCTACCTTTGTTTTGATGCCATTTGGCCCATTAGCCTGTATAGATTCCATTCTGAATGCTTATCGGGAGGCACATTCGATCCATTACATTTAATTGATTTTCTCCGCCAGCTCTAAAATTATGCCCTCCGGCCCGCGACATAAGCATAACTTGTACTTATCTTCATAGTTCTGAATTTCACTAAAGAATTCGGTGCCTTTCTTTTTCAATTTGGCGACAATCGCTTCAAGATCTTCAACAGCAAAGGCAATATGCCGGATACCCAATGTATTTGAAAAAGGCTGCCGAACCTCTCTTTCATCTAACGGCGTATAATATTGGATTAGCTCTATCCATGGCTGACCGTCTGGCGTCCCTAACCCCACACAAGCTACTTTAACGTCATTAAGCCCAACTACCTCGTTCAACAACTTTCCTTCCATTTCCCATTCCCCTTGCACCTCAAGGCCAAGATCAAGAAAAAAAGCTTTGGCGGCAGCGAGATCATTGACGATCACACCCACATGATCGATTCTATTGATTTTCATATTTCTTGCCTCCTATGTTCCTGTTATTACTGTATTTGCATTTTAGATTAATTTTACTACAAATAACATGAGGTTCAGCGTGTTAATTGCGAGCCTCCCAAACATGGCTTTTCCTCGGTTTATTGTGTGTATTATTACTCATTCCTTCGCTCTGGAGACAAAAAAACATCGCCAAAGTGTACAGTCACATGACGATGGTTTTATATTGCTATGCATCTTTCCGTTCTACTTCATTCACGATGGTATCCGCGTCACCGAAGTCATATTCTTCTCTTGCCTTCCTGACTGCAGAGTAGTGATTGGAAGACCACTCTACTAAATTCCTCATATATGGAATCAACGTCTCCCCGAGCGAGGTTAACGTATACTCAACGATCGGTGGAACCGATGGCGTCACTTTCCGACTGACCAAGCCATCCCGCTCCAATCGCCTCAACGTTTGCGTCAGCATTTTCTGCGAAATGCCTTCGATGCGCTTCATTATCTCACCATATCTAATGGTACCGTTCTCCAAAGAGTAGATGACCAATGCGGTCCATTTATTCGAAATAATCTCCAACACATGGGTATAGCTGCAATCTTCCAATGAGATATCCCGCGACTTCATATGCCTCGCCTCCTTACGCACCTTAAGGTTCGCAACCGACTTTAAAGTGCCGTCTAGCTACATCTTAGTGCGTGGATTATTGTATGTCTATACCTAAGATAAGGAGAGATGCACAATGAAAGCATACGTCCTTCAAGGCGGCTTCGGACTCGATCACATCGCAGAAGTCGATCGCCCCATCCCCACTCCAGGCCGAGGTGAAGTCCTCATTCGAATGAAAGCCGTATCGCTGAACGCGCGTGATATCGGAGTCATAGACGGCTTCTACAATCCTGAACTAAAAGAGCCCCTCATTCCGGTGTCCGATGGAGTAGGCGAGATCGTTGCCTTAGGAGAAAATGCCGGCAGGTTCCGTATGGGAGAACGAGTGAGCGCCATCTTTACTCAAAGCTGGAAGTCAGGCGAGGCCACGCAGGAGAATTGGGTTACCACGTTAGGCAGCCCTCTCCAGGGGCTGCTCGCGGAATATGTCGTGTTGCCTGAAGAAGGGTTAGTTCGCGTCCCCCAACATTTGAGCGATGTCGAAGCCGCGACTCTGCCTTGCGCCGGGGTCACGGCCTGGCATGCGATCGTGGAAGAAGGTAAAGTCAAAGCAGGAGATACAGTTGTCGTCCAAGGCACCGGCGGCGTTTCCCTGTTCGCCCTTCAGTTCGCCAAGCTCCAAGGCGCCAAAGTTATAGTGACGTCCAGCAGCAATGAAAAGCTTGCACGAGCCAGAGGGTTAGGCGCCGATTACGGCATCAATTACAAGGAAACGGCGGAATGGGACAAAGCCATACTGGAGCATACGCAAGGAAAAGGGGCTGATCATATCGTCGATCTCGGAGGCGGGGCAACGCTTAATCGTTCTATCTCCGCATTAAAGGTAGGCGGCCAAATCAGTATCGTCGGCATTCTGTCTGGAGCCAGCGTCGAAGGTTTAGCCATCGTCCCGGCCATTCTCCGAAGAGCAAGACTTCAAGCCATAAACGTAGGCAGCCGGGCCATGTTCGAGAACATGAACGTTGCGATCGAACACCATCGACTTTACCCTGTCATTGACTCGGAGTATCCGTTCTCGCAGGCCGTTAAGGCCCTCTCCCACCTCGCGGAAGGCTCGTATTTTGGCAAGATTGTCATTCGATATTAAACCACGGCTGGTTAGCAAATCAAATACACCGCCAAAGAGTTCCTGAACTCATGGCGGTGTATTCATCATTTATATACTGTTTTCTCTTGGCTTAATCGCCATCACTCTTAATCGTTTATAATCCGCGTACCATGATCCATCATGAAACAATTCGTTCCGGGCTTTATCAGCTTTTTTCGCGCAAGCAGCTTGACGCTCTGCTTTGAAAAGTGCTGCAAGAAATTGTCGGCGAAGCCACTCAACCAATGATGTAGGCCTTGCTCATTGTCCTTGATCTTGGTCGGTCGATCGGAAGCCCTGCTGTTCCAACAATGTGCTGTATTCGGATATGCTTGGGAAATACCAGGGATTCAGCTTGCTCGCGGCACCTCGCCTATAACTTCGACGGCAATGACGTTGCTGCCTACAGAATGCCTGTCAACTAGTTGCTATTCGAAGTATCCCGATTCATGACTACCTCATAGCGCCTCGTCGAAATGCCATCCGGCGCCACTACATCTACTATGAAGGTGGATTGCCCGTAGCTTAGCTGAATTGCGCCGGATGCCTTTCCGCTCGCGACAGGCACTCCGTTCACCTTTATAGTCGAGCCAGCGACAGCCGCCGTTGGCGTTACCGTGATGCTGCTGACCGCAGAGTCCACAATAACAGGCGGATAGGAGAGTCGATTAGGCGCGAATCCCAGATACCCGCTCGATAATGTCAACGAGCTCAGTCTGGCATTGCTCTGTTCCGCGGTAGCGCGGGTAATATTCAATTGATACGTTTTTGTCGTTACTCCATCCGGAGCGGTTACCTTCAGCGCAATGGCATTGCTCCCCTCGGCCAGATCCAGAAGCGCCGATGGATTGCCGCTCAACGTTGTCACTCCATTGATCGATAGCGTGGCATAGTTGTCCGCCGTTGCCGCCGTCACCCTAATCTTGCTGACGCCGTTCGGAACGAACGTTGCGTAATTCGTTGCGCTCGGGTTGAATGCCGGAAGCGTCCCGCTGTCCAAGCTTAGCTCGGAAAGGTTGGCGTTAGTAGCGGCGTTTCTCGTGATATTGAAAGTGTATGCCTTGGCTGTTCCGTTAGCGGCAGTGACTTTTACCGCAATGACGTTCAGCCCGTATTTCAAGCTAATCGGAGCAGAGGCCGTTCCGCTCGCAACGCTCGTACCGTTCACCGTAACCTTCGAGCCGGTCTCAGCGACCGTCGGCGTGATCGTAATGGTGGATACATTGGAACCGACACCGGCCGCATAGGTCAACGTCCCGGGAGCAAGGACAGGACTGACCGCTCCGTTCGAAAGCTTTAATCCCGACAAGAGGGAATTGCTCCCCACAGTCGCCCGCGTAATCTTAAGAACGTATTTCTTGGTCGTCGTACGGTTGTATGCCGTAACTGTCAGCGTGACCACATTCTCTCCAGCGTTCAAACGAATGGCCCCGGATGGCGAGCCGTTCGCCACGACCGTGTCGTTGACCTTAACGGTCGCGCGAGGGTCGGATAAGGAAGGCGTGACGACCATGCTGCTCACCCCGCTCGCAACGTTGACAGAGTAGCCCGTCGTTGCTGGAGCGAATACCGAACTGAGAGTGCCGCTGTCGAGATGAATTCCCAGCAGATCGGCATTGCTGTCTGCAGGTGCTTGCCGCGTGACAGACACCGTGTAGATCCTAATCGTCTTGCCATTCGGTGCGGTGGACAAGATGCTTATCTTATTGACCCCAACGTTTAAAGGAATATCGCCTGAAGCCGTTCCGCTTGCGACGGCCACATCATTGACTTTCACCGTCCCGCCTGCCGCCGTTACGTACGGTACTACCTTTATGCTGCTGCTCGTATTAGGTACACTCGCCGTGTAGTTGATCACATTAGACGACATCGGCGGATTCAATGTGGCATTCGATAATTGCAATTGAGACAAGTTAGGATTGCTGGCATCAGCAGCAGCCCGGAACACTTTGACGATATAGGTCTTCACGGTGCCGTCTTGCGCAGTTACGACGATCGGAATCTGCGTAAGGCCTATGCCTAGCGCGACCGCTTGAGACGGCGATGCGTTCTTCACCGTCACGGCGGACGTCACGTCCATGACGGCAGGAGTCAGGGTGATGCTGCTAACATCGTTCGGCACATTAACCTCATACGAGGTCGTGCCAGGCTCGAATGCCGGGCTCAGCTTGCCGCTCGACACGCTTAACCCGCTTAGATCGGCGTTGCCGTACATCCGAATCGCCCCGCCATAGCTCGCCAAAATAAATTGACCTTTGCCGTAGGCGACAGAATAGTCGAATGAGCCTACCGGTCCGACGCTGTTCCAAACGACCCCGTCGCGAGATGCTTGAGCCGGTTCGCTGGCGCTTACGGCCATATAGGTGCCGTTGCCGTAGGCGACGGCTGCGTAATTCTGATTGACTTTAATCGTCGACCAGGTCTTCCCGTCGATCGACGTGATTACGGCCCCGCCGACCGCGACAAAGTTGCCGTTGCCGTAAGCTACTCCTTTAAGAAAGTAAACATTCGTAAACGCTTTGGCGCTCCATGTGATGCCGTCATCGTTAGAAATAACGACTTCTGCCCGCCCCGTCGCCGTTCCGACGGCGACGAACGCCCCATTTCCGTAGGTCACGCTATAAAGATCAGCTGCCGAATTGGACACGACCTGATTCCAAGTCAAACCGTCCGTCGAATACTGAATCGAGCCTTTTTCGCCGACGGCAACGAACTTGCCGCTGGAGAACGTAATTCCCCTCATTTTTTTCGTATGCCCCGCCGAAGCCAGCGCCCAGTTCACGCCATCCTTGGAGGTAACGATCGTGCCAAGCTCCCCGACGGCTACGAATGTGCCGTTGCCGTAAGCAACGCTCAGCAATTGTGCGGAGGTTAAATCCTTATAAGGATTGCGGGCTACCCAACGTCCACCGTTAACGGACGATAGAATGGCACCGTAGGTGCCGACCGCCACGTATGCATTGTTGCCGTACGCGACGCTTTGAATCGTGCCGCCTCCCGTCGACGAACGAACGCTCCAATTCAAGCCGTCGGCGGAGGTTGCGACTAATCCGCTCATTCCGACCGCGACATAAATGCCATTGCCGTAAGCCACGGCATATATAACACCTGTCGCATCGGGAATTTTGGAAGCGGTCCATGTGATGCCGTCGGCGGAAGTATTGAATGCTCCATACGTTCCTCCCGTCGCAATATATTGACCGTTGGCGTAGCCGAGATTCATGATTGTCCCTGCGCCGCTTGCGTTCTGTTGCGTCCAGCTAATGCCGTCACTGGATACCGCCGACTTGCCGGAACCGATAGTAATGAACTTGCCGTTGCCATAGGCAACGTCCGTTAATCGACTAGGCTCTTTGAGATTGAGGTTCGTCCATGTTGTACCGCCGGGGGATGTGTATATTTTCCCGTTATTCCCGACCGCTACAAACAGGCCATTGCCGTAAGCAACATCAAGCAATGACACAGCTGCGCTGGACAAGCCGACATTCCACGTTTTGCCGTTTGTTGAAGTCAGAATGAGCAGCTGCTCATACCGGTTGCCCCCAACCGCTACGAACAAGCCATTGCCGTAAGCGACGCTTTCCAAGAAAAGTGTCGTACCCGAGACGGCACTGGTCCACTTTTCTCCGTCGGGGGATGTAACAATCGTACCGCCGGTTCCAACCGCTACGTAGGTGCCGTTGCCGTAGGCAACGCTGTTCAAATGCTCTGTCACTCCAGAAGGGCTGTTTCTCCAGCTCTCGCCGTCCTTCGAGTTCATAATTAATCCGCTGGTTCCTACCGCCATAAACGCGCCATTCACAAAGGCAACATCGTTAATTTCGTCATTAGTAGGCAGCTGAGTCTGAAGCTCCCAAGGCTCAGCTGCTGCTGCCGTCACGGCAGTCGGGATGAGGCCAAGCAGCAGGGTTAAAGCAATAATAAAGGACAAAATACGGTTGGACATGAGTTCTCTCACTCACCTTTATCATAATAGTTGCAACTCATCATGTTGCTGGAATTAATTGTTTATCTCATCCTCCCTATTTTACATACAAGATGATCGGATGCCTAGCTACCCGGCGGGTAGGTAAGCGACACTACCCTCTTCGTTTTTGCGTCATTCAAATGCAACATATGGTTTACATTTTGCATTGCATAAATTACAATATCTTCTACCCAATAACTAGAAAAGGAATAAGAGCCTATGAATCTAGCCTTCAAGCTGCTGCAACAATTCAAAGACCGCGATACCCGGAATAGGTTGAAAGGTTATCGGGACAAAGCGGAGCTGATCCGACAACGGAATTTGGAAGCATGGGACGATGGTCAGCTTCAAGCCGATTCCCTCCGACTGCAAAAAGCAGCAAAATCGGGTACGCCTTTGAATGAGCTGCTTGTCGATGCTTACGCGTTAGTCTGCGAGACAGCGAAAAGAACGCTCGGATTGCGGCCCTACGATGTCCAAATCATGGCTGCCGTCGCTCTGCACGAGAGAATGTTGATTGAACAGCATACCGGTGAAGGAAAAACGCTCTCCGCTGCGATGCCGGCTTACCTGCATGCGCTGACCGGCGAAGGCGTTCATGTGCTGACTTTTAACGATTATTTGGCGAATCGGGATGCGGAGTGGATGGGACCGATCTATCGTTTCCTCGGGTTAACGGTACAATCGGTTCAAGCGGGCATGAGCCTGTCCGAGAAACGCGAAGCATACGCTGCGGATATAACCTATGTTACGGCCAAAGAGGCGGGATTCGATTTCTTGCGCGACACGATCGCTCTAGACTCAGTCGATACCGTGCATCGTCCTTTCCGCTACGTTATCGTCGACGAAGCGGATTCCCTGCTGCTCGACGAGGCGCGGGTACCGCTAGTTATCGCCGGCAAGCCCGGCTCATCCGGCAACGACGGCATTCGTTTCGCGGCAGTGGCCAGGCAGCTCGAGCAGGATGATCATTACGAATTCGATGAGTTCAAACGGAACGTTTATTTAAACGAAGCAGGCGCAGCGAAAGCCGAATTGCTGCTGGGATGCGGCAATTTGTACGAAAGCCATAATAGTATTTTGTTGATGTCGTTAAATTGCGCGCTTCATGCGGAATTGTTATTGAAGAAAGACATCGATTACATCATCCGTGACGGTAAAATCGAACTAATCGACGAATACACCGGCCGCGTGGCGGAGAACAGGCATTTGCCGGACGGGCTGCAAGCCGCGCTTTCGGCCAAGGAAGGGCTGCAATCGAAAGCCGGCGGGAAAATTCTCGGTACGATCACCCTTCAGCACTTCCTCAGCCTATATCCAAAGATTTGCGGGATGACGGCTACCGCGCACGCTTCTGCAATAGAGTTCGAAACGATATATAATCTGCAAGTCGTGCAAATACCGCCGAACCTGACAAACATACGGATCGACTATCCGCACCGAATTTATACCCATAAAGAAGCCAAGCTTAAGGCGCTTCTACAAGAAATCTTATCCGTCCATGCAACGGGACGTCCGATTCTCATCGGTACGGCCAGCGTCGAGGAGTCCGACATGCTGGCGGAGACGCTAGCGGCCGCCGACGTGCCTTGCCATGTTTTGAATGCGAAGAACGACATAATAGAAGCCGAGATCATTGCCAAAGCGGGACAATTCGGCGCCGTGACGGTGTCCACGAATATGGCGGGGCGCGGCGTCGACATTCGGCTCGGCGGCGGCAACCCCGAGCAAGCGGAAATCGTCGCCAAGCTGGGCGGGCTGTACGTGATTGGTACGCATGTGCACCAAAGCGTGCGGATAGACGATCAGTTGCGCGGGCGTTCCGGTCGCCAAGGCGACCCAGGGGCTTCCGTATTTTTCGTAAGCTTGGAAGACGATCTGTTGCTTAGGTTCGGCATTGATAAGGCGATAAGCGACATTAGGCAGGATGAGGCTCTCAAAGAGTCGGTGCTCCACAGCAAAATTGCGCATATTCAGCGCGTTATCATGGGCCAAAACTTTCATATCCGCCAGGAGCTGAACAGTTATTCGGATATGGTGGAGGAACAAAGGCGCATGCTATACGAGGAGCGGCTCGGAATTTTGAAAGGCGATACGCCGATGACCCCTTCCGAGCAGCGCGTGCGGCTATATTACATGGACAAACTTTGGGCTGACCATCTGGCATACGTTTCTTACATTCGCGAAAGCATCCATTTGACGAGCCTTGTTAACCGCAACCCCATCGACGAGTTTCATGAGCTAATCATCCAAGCATTTGAGCAAATTCCGGCCGAACTGAATAGGGAGACGGCGAATATGCTCGCAAAGCTCGGAGGATTGAATGATCCGGCGACGTGGGAGAAGTTCGGGTTGAAGACCCCTACTTCCACCTGGACTTATATCATTAACGATCAATACATGCAATATTTGCAGAGTCCCGGCGCATGGTCCCCTGGGACGATCATGGCTTATTGGATGCGCAGAATTTTGAGACCGGTATTCGGGTGGTCCAAATTTTAATGCTAACGATACCACATAAACGGCTGGCTTCAACAGCTCGCGGAAGGAAGACAACACTTCATTGAAAGCAACCGTGAACGTACAAGAGCACATACTGATCTGGAACCAGGCAGCGCTCAAAATCATGGATATCCGACAGATCGCCCTGCAGGCCGGCGAATCCGTGCAATCTTACCTGTTCCCTGCCAGCGCCTTTCTGTACGTTACGCATGGCAACGCCACCTTATTTTTAGACGGAAACGAACATGCCGCTAACCGTTTCTATATACTTCATGGGGGCAAAGGCACACGGCTGGACATTGCCTTAACGGATGAATCCTTTCACTATTACTTGGTTTTCTATAAAGCCTCCTTACCGCTATCTGCCGAGCAGCAAGCGCTTCGGCTGACGGAACAACACCTGCCCTTCCGCCTCCAGTACGGGTTTATTCCGATCCACCCTGCCCTACTCTACGAACTGGCTGAGCAAATGCTAAGCGAATGGCTTGTTCAAGGACGTTTGGAGCGACTCCATGTCAAAACGCTATTCTATCAATTCGTATATGAGCTGCTCAGGCAAATGGATCAACAGCAGGTCAGCATCGTCAGGCCTAATCTCGCCTCTCAACTTATTCGCTATATGCAGGAGCACTATGCCGAGCCTTTAACCCGGGAATCACTCGCGCACACCTTTCACTACAGCGTGCCTTATCTGTCCAAGCATTTCCGACGCGAAACCGGCGCAAGCATCATCGATTACTTAATCCGCATTCGAATGAACAAAGCAAGCTCACTGCTGCAACAAACCGATTTATCTCTGCAAGAAATCGCGGCAAGTGTCGGCTATGCTGACGTATCCTATTTCATCAGAACGTTCAAAAAGCACGCCGGCGCGACACCCAAACAATTCAAGGTTGCGTCCGTACATGCTGCGCGAAGCTCCTATCGTCCTATCATTAGGCTTGGATCGTCCATTGTTCCGCGCAGGCTTCGTCGTTATATTGATATGAGCGATGATAATCATTATCAATATAGCGAAAAAGGAGATTTACTAATGTATAGAAGCAAATTACCTGTTGGCGTTACGTTGCTGCTGTGCCTAACTTTATTGCTCAGCGCATGCTCCGGACCAGCGAACACGAATGGCGCGAACGGCTCTAACGTTGCGGCAAGCAAAGCGGCAGTGTCAGAGAGCACTGCCAA
The DNA here is from genome assembly GCF_037167145.1 of Paenibacillus sp. YIM B09110. NCBI lineage: Bacteria > Bacillati > Bacillota > Bacilli > Caryophanales > Paenibacillaceae > Paenibacillus > Paenibacillus sp. YIM B09110. The sequence goes on from NZ_JBANSP010000006.1 coordinate 275,132, forward strand.
CAATTCCGGCAACGCAGCAATTGGAAGTACAACCGGCAGTGCGGAAATGGTAACCTATTCGGCTGTTAACGGCGAAGTGCAAATCCCCAAAAACCCTCAAAAGATCGTCATGGTGGCAGGAGCCTTCACCGGACATTTGCTAGCGCTTGGTCTAAAGCCTGTCGGAGCCGGTGATGAGTCCTTTAACAACTATACAGAAGGAATGCTGGACGACGTTGTCAACATTGGCAACGATGTACCATTTGAGAGAATAATAGAGCTGCAGCCGGATTTAATCGTCGTCTGGAACGACCCTGCAACGATCGAGAAGCTCTCCAAAATCGCGCCGACCGTAGCCGTCGAATACGGAATCCCTCTACGGGAGCAATTATTGGATTTCGGCAAGATGACAGGCAGAGAAGAGCAAGCGAAGGCTTGGATCGCGCAGTGGGACGCTAAAATCGCGGAATACAAACCGCTCGTCGAGCAAACGGTAGGCGACCGCACCGTTTCGATCTTCGATACGGGAAGCGCCAAGGAATTTTACGCTTACGGCAGCTTTGGCCGAGGCGGAGACATTATTTACGGGGAGTTCGGCCTGAAGGCCCCGCCGATTATTCAGAAGGAAGCCATCGACAGCGGCCAGGGCTGGGCCAAGCTGTCGCTTGAGCTGTTGCCGGAATACGCGGGAGATTATATCTTCATAAGCGGATGGACGGGCGAAGAAAATACGGCTCCGGTTTTTGAGGGCAGCATTTGGGATAGCCTCCCCGCTGTCCAGAACAATCGCGTTTATCACGAGAACAGCCGCGGTTTTGTATTCAGTGATCCGATTTCGTTGGAAGCCCAGCTTGAATTTGTCGTAGACAGCTTAACCAAACCGAAGTGAAATGGCGAGAGGCGAGGAGCAATCCTCGCCTTTTTTACGTTTTTATAGAAAAGATTCCGATAGAAATAGACATACAATCCAACGTTCTAAATATAGTAACCTCTGCTAAATGATGTTATATTCATCGCGAGAGCTCTCTGCAAAGGTACATCCCCTTTTCGGCCGGAACGGGTAAAACGAACCTTACTAGGAGGAATGATTAATGAAGAGAATATTGTCGCTTGTCATGGTCATCGGTTTGCTGCTCGGGATCGCTTCCCAAGCGAGCGCGGCCGACGGGGTTTATGTATTCAACCCGTATCCAAACAGCATCGGCGCGGTTCCCGATTACATCGGCATTACGAAGCCAGCTGGAGCTTACAAGTACGAGCTCCGCATTCAGGAGACGAACAACGGATCATTATCCTACTATTCGGGTATGCTCAACGTGCCATCCAGCGGATACGACATTCGTCATACGTTATCGAACAGTACGAAGATCACGCTGGCAGGCGGAACTTTCAATATTCTCGCATCGGTTTACAACAGTTCGGGGACACTCATCGGCAGGGATGTAATCAAGGTTACTTTCCTATAATCTCGTAAGGAATCTATTTCCCCCGTGGGGTCAATTCCTGCGACAGAACAGCTATACTAGGGACAAAAGATCTGAGGCGCGGTCGGGGAAAAGATTGTAACGGACATAGCTGCACCTTAAAAAGCGTTTTTTCATCTTCCACCATTTTAACGGACATACGTGACGCTTAGCGCGCCCAAAGTGGCGAAATACCATTCATCTGGTGTTTTAAGCGTCGCTAATGTCCGTTAGAAATCCGGATTTGCGTTTTCTGTCCGATAAGCGTCTCTGGTGTCCGTTAGGTTTTTCAACGTAGTAAGTATTTTCAGGAATTGAGCGATGACTCCTTGTTGATTTTGACGCGCATGAGCTCAACGCAAAGAAGTACATCGCCACATAGGCGATGTACCCCAAGTCATATACTGCTATCCTGATTAAGCATTCTCTTTATTACCACACATACTTATCCAAAAACGAATTGCGGAACTTCCCCTGCGGATCGCAGTTAGCTGCGAGACTTTGGAATTCAAGGCGCTTCTCGTAGAGCGACTTCAAACGTTCAGGCGCCATTGTGAACACCTTACCCCAGTGCGGGCGCACCTCGAATGGCTCGAGCGCTGCTTCGATAATCGGCAACACACGCTCAACCGCCTCAGAATGAGGCTTCCATGTAAAATGAATGCCGATCGATTCCCGTTTGTAGTTTGGACTCATCCATAACTGATCGGAGGCAATCGAGCGCACTTCTGAAATATAGAGATGCGGAGCGATATGTTCCCGTATCTTGTTGATCGCCTCTAACGCAGCGTAGGCTTGGCTTCTCGGCACAAAGTACTCGCTTTGCAGCTCCTCTCCCGCACTCGGAGTAAACTCCATCCGAAAATGCGGCAGCCGCTCGTGCCAAGGTCCTCTTTTCCCTAGCTGCTCACTGCATGGCTCTGCAGAAATACCCGGCACGGGATGCAAAGGCACAGTAGCTCTCGTTGCCCCGTAGAAATCATCCTCCACTGACGTATCAGCCACATTGGAGAGACGTTTCAACCACACTTGATTAAAGTGATCGCTGCTCCAATCCGTAAATAGGCTGACGCTGTACGCACTCGAGAAAATATCGTCGAAATGGCTTTCCAGCCTTGATAGAGCCAGGTTCTCAAACAGCTGCTGGCTGATATCAAAGCTCGGCACGATGTCTAGTGTCAGCTTCGACACAATGCCTAGCGCTCCGAGACCGACGATGGCTCCATCTGCTTCCGGCTGTACGCCGCGTGTATAACTGACCGCTTCCCCGCTTGCAGTAACAATCTCAACTGAGCGTACGGCGGTAGCAAGATTGCCATTCCGATCCCCCGAACCATGCGTACCCGTTGCACAAGCGCCAGCAATCGTGATGTGCGGAAGAGAAGCCAAATTATGCAGACCATAGTGGTTTGCATGCAAATAACGAGCCAACTCTCCGTACCGGATGCCGCCTTCCACCGTGACGGTCCCTCGCGAACGATCAAGCTCCAACACTTGATTCATCTTGTTCAACGAAACCAGACTTCCGGACGTATCGGCAATGCTGTTGAACGAGTGACGCGAACCAAGCGCTCTGACTTTATGGCGTTTCGCCACCCATTCCTGGAGCTGCTCCATACGCTCAGGCTCGAACAGCTCCGCGGCACTGTATCTGTAATTTCCCGCCCAATTGCGTTGCTCTTCCATTGTAATTCTCACTCCATTCCACGTTGTGCAATGCTGAACGTCATTCGTTCTAAAACATGCCCTTCAGTCCATAAAAAAAAACAGAACCTCGACATCCCTCTCGCCGGGCTCTGTATTTTAAATTCGCTTTCTACTCCCTTAACCCTCTCCCACCGCAACTGAATTTTCACCGTATCAGATCCAATCGCTCCAGCTGCAGAATTGTTATTTCATTGGTCTGATGTATAAGGTCCGGTTTCTTCTCCATGAACCACAGGAATCATCCATTGGTAATGCAGCTTGTCATGAAGCTGATACCGCTCCAGATTCGGACCTGCCGGCTCGAATCCGAACGACTGCAAAACGAGCATCAAACTAAAACAAGCGTAAGGATCGGTAGACAAGCAATCAAGGGTAACGAACAGTGTGGGCTGTAAGACTTCAAGCTCAACTTCAAGCTCGGTTTCCTGCTTCCAATCATCCGGTATGGCTGACTTCAAAGGCAAGCGAAAACCGACTTTGCCGAGCATCTCATCTCCGATTATTCGTTCCTGCCGTACATAAGCCTCTTTCGCATGCAAGAGCCCTCGCTTTTCTAAGTAAGCCGAACTCTCATCTATAGCCTGTGCAAACGGATGAAGCTGGCGCTTGACACGATGCCGAAACCAAAGCATCCTCGTGGACTGAGACCATCTAACCAACTGGATATGCTCATCAACGGAATCTACACCATCCAGGTACTGTTTGGCTACATTCAGCGCCAACAGCTTCGCGTCGACATCCTGCCTCCATTTGCACAGCCATCCTGCCTGCCCGTCAGCATCCGCAGCAAGATAATGACGGATCTCGATTAGGCCAATTCCCGCTTGGCGCAGCGTATGAATCTTCAAGGCACTCGGAATCTGATCCTCCCGATAGTATCGATACCCGTTATCCGCCCGATGGCTCGGCTGCAGCAGCCTTTCTTTTTCGTAATAACGAAGCGTGCTGGCAGGAAGACCCGTCCGTTCGGAAAAGCTCTGGATGGTCATGTCAGTTAACAGTGGATCCCCTCCTTGCAACTTCATCAATAGTAACTCCAAACATTCAAACGATTGCCGTCCGGATCATAGAAGTGGAATCCTTTCCAGCGCTCGCCTACTATTTCGGACACTTCAATTCCCTGCCCTTTGAGCCAATCGTTCGCCTTATACAGATCCTCTTGTTTTTTTATCCTGAAATATAACCTGGCTCCGGGATTGGCTTTTTTAGGTGATTGCTCGTCGTTCACTTTCTCCAGCCAGACGGAATCCCATGTTTCACGCATTAACGCAAATCCCTTGTCTTGAAAATTTTTCTTCGAACTTTCCCAACCGCATATCCGAGAATACCAATTAATTGAAGCTTCCAAATCGGTGACACCTAACCACAAAGGCTTAGCAGCGTATTGAATGACGCGCGATTCAGGGAATTTACCTTCCAACTTCCTGTCTTCGCTTAACGTCAGGCGTACATTACCGAATGCAATAATATCGGCAGAACGCGTTCCATCGGGCATTTTCACCGGAGTGCTGCACTTGACGCCTTGATTATTGAAGTATTCTAATGTCTGATCCAGATTGGCCGTACGAAAGCAGAACCTGCAATTCCCTTCAAAATAATCTTCGGACGTAAAGTGGCTTAATTCGCTTTCGAACGATTTCAAATTGGCTTGTCCAGACCCAGGCATTTTGAAGAAAGCCTTCCCGCCGACCGGCCCAACGCCTGTACCTAATAATTTCCAACCCATTTTATCGCCATACCATTCTACTGCCTCATCGAACTGATCCCATGGCACCATAATAAAACCGCCGTCAAACTTAAAATTAGGTGTCTCCATATATGCAACCCCCCACTTTTCGGAATATTTCAGGTGAGATCATCATACACCTTAAAGTTGCTTTAAGGTCAAGAGCAATTTCGCCATAATATGGCTTCATAATCAATTTGAACCTCCGCTTTGTCGGCAAGAGCGCTATAGTGAGTAATCGTTTGACACCGACTATAAAAAATCTTTGCGGACTTTTCCGCCAATTCTCTAAATGGTTGTATTCCTCGGATCGTGACGACCGAGGTACTTCGTTGTCTCCAACGGGACAAGCCGCAAGATGCAATGTGGATCATTAGGAAAAAAGAAGTCGCTTTGTACGAGGAAAAAAAGAAATTAGAGAGGTTGAACCAGGATATACGGATATACGCTAACGAAAATAAATCCGCGTATGCCGAAGAGCCGTTCAACATCAACGAAGTTTCCGAACTAACGCAGGTTCCCAAATCGACGATTCGCTACTGGGAGCAAGCAGGATATGTAACGGCGGATCGGGATCCTGACAACCGTTATCGTCGATACAGTGGATCTCATTTGCTAAAAATCAGGTTGATTCAAGTGCTGCAAAGCTCCCAGATGTGTGGGATATCCTATTTGCACCAGTTAATTCAGTTTACAAAAGCTATTTTCTAAAGCTAATAGTTGACTCCGTGTTGACTTCTCTGTCTAAAAAATACATCGCCGTGGCGCATAGGCCACTTGGCGATGTATTCAAAATCTGCGTACTATTATATTTTTCCTCGTTCTTACTCTTCCCCCGTAGCCACCGGATTCCCCTCATAAGAGATCCAATCGCTCCAACTCGATTCCATGCCGGCCGCCCCGTCTATACGGTCATCCTCACGGGCAAGATGCTGGAATGCGGAAGCCAGACTGTCCGCAAATTTTAATTGAATCGATCCATGCCGCTCGACTTGTCTAGCTGCTGCAGTCTCTTTGACGGCTTCGGGCAGTACGACAACAATCCATCGCAGGTGCGCATGTTGGAGGATCGGCAGAGCTTTCAACATCGAATCCAGAGTGGCGACCGTCCTTTCGGCGATAATCCGATTATCGATCAGAAGGTGAAAGGGCTGCGTCGCCTCTTGCAAAGCTATGTGCGCATCCGCAGCGATATCTCGGAAATCCTCCATCGTTACCACCGGTTCAAAATGCGTCAAAGCCAAAATATGATTTTGCACCAGCCACCCTGCTTTATAACGCATGCTTAACTCCCCTTTGTTATGTGGTCAAATATATTGTCGACTATATACCCATAGCGCCTCAGCTTCTTGGTCTACGGGCAAAGGAACGCGGAAACGCATTGGGCGATCCTGCTTCCAATGCACCCCCGAATGCTTCTCCAAGATCAGCCGACCCAGATAAGCGCTGCCTTTGGCTATCGGCTGGCCGAACATTCGAGACAACAATCGGAACAGCAACGGTGCCTCTTGGAACAAATTCGTTCGAACCATTCCCGGATAGCAGGTATGCACGCGCAACTGCGAATATCGCTTGGCGAGCTCGGAAGCATAGAGATCGACCGCAAGCGCTGCCTTCATCGCGGATGGTAGTCCGGCTTGAGGTTCAGCCCAAGAGGTCGAAGCATTCTTGTGGACGCCATTACCTCCTACCATAACGATGCATCCGTCAGGTACGATCTTGTTCTGCTGAAGAAGCATCTCCGTTAACGCGAATTTACTCAAATAGTTTGTTGCGAAAGTCGTCTCCAACCCTTCCTTGGTCAGCCGTGCCTCTTTGTCTGTAGATATTCCTCCCGCACACAGTGCCAACGCATTAATCGGCCCTTCGAGCTGTTCGGCTAATCGACGTACATCCGACATCTTGGACAGATCTGCATAGAGGTAGCCCGCCCCCAGCTCGGCGGCAATCTTCTCTCCTTGGGTTCGATTACGACCGACGATCGTTACCTCCCAACCGTGTTCCGCGGCAAAGCGCGCCGTCCCGTAACCGATTCCGCTTGTTCCTCCTGTAATTACGATTCGCATAATGCCTCCCCCTATTAATTAGGATCCTAGCTATAAAACAAACGTTATTCATCTTCTTCCTTATACACGCACCATTGCACTCACCTCCTCTTGGATTGCTAGGATGCTAGCTATTAGTGAAGGCTAAAAGCCCTTATTAATAATATTCCTTATCCCCTAGGTTCTTGGCCACTCGTTGCAGCCACTGTCCCAGCAAATCTCTCTCGGCTTGCGTGAACCCTTTAAGCATCTCGTTCTCGAATTGCAGAATAAGATCGACCAGCTTACCGAACACCTCGTTGCCCTGCTGCGTGAGTGTCACAACGTTAGCCCTTCCGTCTGTATGACTAGGCTTACGGGAGATGTATGACCGAGCCTCCAGCTTATCTAATATTCCGGTCAAAGTCGCGGATGTAATCCCGCTATGATGCTGGAGCTTCTGCTGCTCCAACCCTCCGGATTGGGCCAAATAACCCAGGATCTCGAATTGCGAAGTCGTCAGATTGAATGTGCTTAACCGCACGTCAAGCTCTTTGCGCATAATAATATAAGTTCTTTTCAAATATAGGACGGATTGAGACATGCGTTACGGCTCCATTCTGAGATCGTGTTCATATAATTAGCATCCTAATTATATATCAGAAATTTCCAGAGTGTCAACCGACCTCGCTTCATAAGCCAGCTTAACGGCAATCGAACCGCTGGATTAACGTGCGCGCTGCAAATCGGGTGTATTCCTGGAGCTCTCCATGCGCACCGGCTCGAATAGCTCCGATGCGCTATCGCCATGTCCCCATTGTCCATAGTTTTGGCCATACGCAGTATTGCCGCCGCCAAACACCTTTACAAGGCTGTGTTCTTTGGGATTATGCAATTAAAGCAACTTAATCAGCTCTTCCAGCTCATCAACCAATACTTTTGCATGTTCAAAATCATTATCTTTTAACGCCAATTCTATTTTCATTTCAACTGATCTTTTATTTTGTTCAGCTTCTAGATAGTCCTTATCAAAATGACTAGCATAAATCATCTGCCTAAATTTTCGAATACTCATTTTCCTAATCGTCTTATCCTCAATGATTAGAACATAATCCATACCATTAACCACCGAATAGAAATCATGAGAAATCATGATAATCGCGCCTTTATAATTCTGAATAGCTTTCTCCAGTGCTAGTTGTGAATAGATGTCTAAGTGGCTTGTCGGTTCATCAAGAAGTAATACGTTTGCTTTACTGGCAGCGGCTTTAGCCAATTGAAGCATATTTTTTTCTCCACCCGATAAAGATTCTATCTTTTGATTAACGATTTCTCCTTCAAAGCCATAGCTTGAAATATACGATCTAACTTCATCATACGTTTTAAACCCAGCATCGATGAAATCTTCTAGTATTGTAATAGATTCCTTTAGCACTTCGCCTTGATTTTGAGATAAATAAGCTACTTTAGCATCAGCATTTATTTCAATTGATTCATCCTTATTTTTAAAGATATCTCGGAGTAAAGTCGTTTTCCCGGTACCGTTTGAACCAATAATGGCTACTTTATCCGTAGATTTTATCTCAAAGCTAACATTGTCTAACAGCAACTCATCAAAGGCAGCGCTATAATTATGGACATGTACAACAACGGTGTCTTCCATTTCATTATCGATTCCAAAATTAATATTCGGTTGCTTAATATCAACGAACGGCGCTTTAATTCTACGCGCTTCCAATCTTTCTTGAAACTTGACTCTGGCTTTTAACGCTTTGCCTCTAGAAGCTTCTGAATTATAAGTTGCGATAACCCTAAGATTAGCGATTATGTTCTCGTTTCTCTCCAATTCTTCATCCTCGGCGATTTTGAGTTCTTGCAACTCAACTTTAGTCTGAAGCAAGGAGAAGGTATAATCCATATACCGCCCCTCGAACTCTTGGATCTCCGTGTTTTCAAGGTGTATAATTTTGTTGAAACAATGATTCAATAGATATCGGTTATGCGTAACAACTAGCAACATGCCTTTGTGGGAATTAATCAGGTTCTTAAGCGCATTTAAGTTATCAAAGTCTAAAAATACATCCGGTTCGTCCATAATCATTAAATCTGGACTACTAAGCATTTCCTTCATCACTTGAATAAGCTTGAATTCCCCACCGCTCAGGTCGGAAACCCTAAGATCCTTAAGCTTCATCAGGTCCGCTAGATTAAGCTTCTTATTCATGTTGCTTTCAAAATCTTCCCCGCCAATTGAATCAAATGCGTCTAAAGCTAATTGATATTTTTCCAATAAGGATTCAATATCCGATGAGGTTTCCATCTCCGTACAAATAGCGGTTATTTCGTTTTGTATCTTAATAAATGGTTCCCCTATATATTCATAAACGGTTGTATCTTTCGTTCTGTCGAATTGCGGAAATTGACTTACGAGGCCAATCCTGCAAGTCGGGTCTATTTCTAACTTGCCCTCGAACAAATATCTTTCTGGATCCATTAATATATCAATTAATGTACTTTTGCCATTGCCGCTTGTTCCTATAAAAGCGCAATGTTGCGCCTCTTCAATCGTAAAAGAAATGTTTTTATATAATTCCTTTTGCGGAAACGAGAAGGATAAGTTATCAACTTTTATCATAGTATGACCTTTCTTTATAGCCAAAATAGTAACGATTATTAGACGTCTGCCAAGGGATAGATCTTGAGTCTACTGTTGATAGAGTAACACTGTTTACAACCAACTACAATCGGATTTGTATCCCATCCCTGGTTCTGTTTAGCCCCCCATCACGCACGCACTAACGAAACCTCATTGAATCCTACTTTCGGCGAAATAGAAAAGCACCCAATTGGGTGCCCATTCTATCGAACTTATTTCTTAAGAGTCATCGCTTTCAGAATGACAACAACAGCCTCAGCACGAGTAGTATTCATTTTCGCCCTAAAAGCACCATCCTCATAACCGTTAATTAACCCGTTTTCGGCTGCAGCAGCTATCCCTTCCGTTGCCCAACTGGAAACAGCCGAAGCGTCCACAAAGCTGACGGACTTACTCGAAACATTCAACCTCAATGCGCGAACTACAATCACTGCCATTTGCTCACGAGTGATTAGATCGTTCGGACGGAAGGCATGATCTTCAAACCCGGTAACGATCCCCAAAGCCGCGGCCGTACCGATCGAATCCTTAGCCCAATGATCGGTTGTATCGTCATAGGCGCTGCTATCCGGCGCTGTCAACCCGAGAGCCTTTACCAGAATGGAGACGAACTCAGCTCTTGTAATCGAGTAATTCGGTTTAAAGGTCAGGTCAGGATACCCGTCGATTGCTCCTGTTTGAACTAAATCTCGAATACCGGCTTCCGCCCAGTGGCCCTTGATATCGGTCAAGGACGGTGAAGGGGTCTGAACTCGTTCCGAAACGAGCACGGCGAACTTTCCGAAATGGGTGACAGAACCGGATACGGTGCCGCTCGCTTGATCTACCTTCGCATTGTCCAGTATCACCCATTTGTTTGTTTGTTCATTCAGCCAGTAGACTGCTGCTTGACTCTTGTCGAAAGCAAGTCCAATCGTAACGGGCTTTAAGAATTCTCCATCGCTGTTTTTCTTTACTTCGTAAACATCCCCAAGCCATTGAAGGGAAACATCTTTAGGCAATTTTGAGATATCGGCCACTTTATCCACGGTTACTTGAATGGTTTTGTCCGTAGCCCCTTCCGGAATTGAGAACGTAACGTCGCCAAGAGTGAACTCGGCACTGGAGAACGCGTTAATCGTAAAACGATCGGACAGTGCGCTGCCTCCGCCGCTGCCAGCAGCAGAAGGCGTGTCCGGCGTAGTCGTAACAGGCGTATAGACCACAAATTTCGTGAAATGTTTCGTCCAAATGACAATGTCTCTGCCAACGGTAATTTTCGCTTCTCCTCCGGCTGCTATTTCACTGTCTGCCACAGCTTGGGTGTCAGCCGAGGCCTTTCGATCAGTGCTTTTCGCGCAGGGGGAATAAGAAATTTTGTGCTTCTAATCATGATTGATTCCTCCGTAAGCTGATTAATCCATTTATATATTCGGTATTCGATTTATTTTGACAATTATCCTTTTTATTCTCTAAATAATGACTCAACCTCAGTATCAGTGTTTGACATGCGATGAACGGACACCATGTACTTCTGTCAAAAGAGTTGACACTGTAAATTGGTCAATTCGTAAAATTAATATGACTGTAATATAGTGCCAAACAGCTCAGTCACGCGGAGCGTGTAGACATCAGCAAAGCTTTTCAGCCCTTCCCTCCCTTCTGCCAGCTTCTTGTTAGACGACCGAACAGCTAAAAAAGATACAACCTTTTTCCATAAATTTTATCATAAGTAGCGTAAGTAACATGCTCGACTAGCACAACGTGGCGTTGGTTTTTCTCCATAAAAAAATACAGAGCGACGGCGACAAACTAACCTTGCTCTGCTTCAATAGATATACTGTTTTATTTCATTTGAAGACCGTGCGATATTGCTTAATCTACTAAATAATATCAATATACTCATTTCAAAATCCCCCGTGACATTGTCATGTATGTCTGGTCTTCTCGTTCACATCCACCCTGTTTCTGAAACAAGCCGAGTTGAATTCCAACTAAGGCCCAAAGATGCAGGTTGGACATTTAATCCCTATCCGAAGGATTCTCTTGCGCTACTTCGGCGCGAATCGAGTTTCGCCTTTTTTCGTGTTGACTCCAAATAAAAAAACACAACGCCCAAGGCACAAGCCCCATATGGCGATGTATTCAAGATCCGCATAATGTATTACCGCTTAAGCCTTCTCTTCGTCACCAGTCGCCACCGGATTGCTAGAGTCGCTAATCCAATCACTCCAGCTTTCGGATTATCTTCAAAAGCCACTTAAATGTATCCGGGATGGCGGAGCAACTTCATCAATCGGTATAAGTGTTTAAGATTTAATTAGGATAGTAGATGTTGATTATACTTACAACAAATGGTATTGTTTGCTTTGTAAAACTAGTACTTAATGTACTTAATTCAGTAGAGGAGATGAGAAATAGTGATCAGACGAAGTATTTCCTTGGTAATGGCACTCTTGATTCTTGTAACAATGATTCCTACTGTTGCATTTGGAGCCTCTCTGGAAAATTGGACAAACCGTGGTTCGGGGGGAGCTTTTAGTGGGGTCGCTTATGGAAATGGCAAGCATGTAGCAGTGGGGTATGGTGGAAATATCTGGACCTCGTCTAATGAGGGAGTGTCTTGGACATCAAAAACGTCGAACACAACGGAGTTTCTGAATGGAGTTGCTTACGGCAATAGTACGTTTGTAGCGGTTGGGCAACGAGCCGGAGGCGTTGGCAATGGAACGATCGTGACCTCCGGTGACGGCGGCGATACCTGGGTAGCCGGATCGATCGGCGAACCGACAAATGTCTATGACGTCGTATACGGCCATAATAAGTTTGTGGCGGTGGGCGCTGGTGGGAAAATATGGGAATCCACCGATAACGGCGTATCGTGGACTACAATTGTAGTCGGGCCCACATTCGATTCGCTTATGAATATCACCTATGGTAAAATCGGCGCCGATGAAACGTATGTGGCGGTGGGATATAACGGAGTGATATTGACCTCGACTAACGATGGAGTTACTTGGTCAAGCCAAACAATAGCAAGCCTCATACCTCTTAGGGGCGTAACCAATAATGGCACAACCTTTGTGGCAGTGGGTGATAATGGTACGATATTGACCTCTACTGACCAGGGGTCGACCTGGACGGACCGAACGTCGGGCGCCATGAGTGAAAATTTACGAGGTGTCACTTTCGGTGGAAGCGAATTTGTGGCAGTGGGTGATAATGGTACGATATTGACCTCTCCCGACGGGACGACTTGGACGAGCCGCGATTCGGGATCTCCGGGAATTATCCTTTCCGGTGTCGTTTACGGTAGCAGTGACTATGTGGTTGCGGGAGACGGCGCCGTTCTTTTGCAGAACTATGACCCCAGATCCGTTACCTATGACGACAATGGCAGTTCCGGAGGAACCACACCTACGGATAGCACTCCGTATGTACCTTACACGACGGTAATGGTGTTAGGGAATGGAACATTGGTGAAAACGAACTATACGTTTGTGGGTTGGAACACAGCGGCGGACGGAAGTGGAACGAGCTATTCCCCAAGCGGTATGCTCACCATTACAACGGATATGACGTTGTTTGCGCAGTGGAGGCACGAAGTAATTTATGATGGCAACGGCAATTCAGGCGGAACCCCTCCTTTGGATGTTACTCCATATCAGGATAATGATCTGGTGACGGTGCAGGGAAATGTGGGCGGTTTAGTAAAAACAGGTTTTAGGTTTACGGGTTGGAACACGGCGGCAAACGGGAGCGGAACAAGCTATTCCCTAAGCGATACGTTCACCATTACATCGAATGTGACGCTATACGCGCAGTACGTTCCGGTGCCGGTGCCGCCAGTAGTTACTCCGCCTGCCCCGACATATACATTAACCTATAACGGTAACGGCAACACGGGAGGAATCGTACCTACGGATAACAAGTCTTACGTGCAAAACGAATCGATAACGTTATTAGGCAACACGGGAAGCTTGGAGAAAACGGACTACGCGTTTGCAGGCTGGAACACAGCTGCTGATGGAAGCGGGAAAGAGTATACAGCAAATGCTGCGTTTACCATGGGATCAGCGAATGTGACGCTGTACGCGCAGTGGATCATAGTACCTTATACGGATATATCCGGACATTGGGCAGAGTCCAACATTATTGCGATGAGTAGAAGTATAGTGAGAGGATATCCGGATAACACGTTTAGACCGGATAATACCGTAACACGAGCAGAGTTCGCGGTAATGCTGATCAAGGCGCTGAAACCGGAAGGAATCGGGGCGGCACTAACTTTCACCGATGCGGCGCAGATCGGTAGCTGGGCGGAGAAAGAAGTTTCGCTAGCGGTAAAGTTAGGCATTATTAAAGGCTATACTGACGGCTCTTTCCGTCCAGATAAGGAGATTTCACGCGCTGAGATGGCGGCGATAATTGCAAGGGCGCTAAAGTTGACACTCGACGAGACTGCGATAACAGGGTTCACGGACGACAAGGATCTTCCAAAATGGGCGAAAAGTAGCATTGTTGCTGTGAATAAAGCAGGCATCATGCAAGGACGAGGCAGTAACAAATTTGCCCCAGCCCATGCAACAAGAGCCGAGGCAGTCACGGTTCTAATGAACATGCTGGCAAGATAGAGCGAGTAGAGCAATAAACGGAGGATTATCCTGCGGGCGGTTGTACAAACTGTCTGCGGGGTAATCCTTGTTTTATTGCAAATCACTAGCGTTGCATAAAATTACTGTGATTAAAAAGCCGGAAAATTAAGAATTTCCAGCATAATCCATACATTAACCGCCTCTGCGTAGTATGCTGTATCTGGCACATCCGCAAAACGTTGCTGGCTCATGGTTTGGGCAGAAGTAGCAGATCCCGCTTGGCTTACCTTTTTACGCCGTTTACGCTGAAATGCCTCCCTGCCTTGCCGGAAAAGCCGCGCCATGAGCGTAAACAAGCATTAGTCCTTCCCCGGTGTATACGGATGGTATTTTTGCCCCGACTCATGGCAGTTTTCTTCCACATCCAAAGCAATGGCCTGCACGACCTCAGCAACCTTGTCTGCTTGTGACGACGAATCTTTCATAAAAAATGCAAGATATTTTACCAAATCATCAAGATTAACCTTATAACCAAACAGCGCCAATGCGTTTTCCAAACTCCAAAGCAATACTGACGCTTTGTAGCTTGTACGTTCGTACACCTCCATGTTCACCTTTGGTCGATAAGACACAAATTTGGCATCCACAGCCTTTACTTCATCAAGAATCTCTGATTCTGGTTTGGTGGTCAAGTAATCAAGCCATCTTGTTCGAAGCTGTCCGCCGTTTTCTATGGCTCGGCGAACAAGTGACTTAACTTGCTCGCTTGCGCAGGACAAACTTTCTGCTGGAGCAAAATTCAACGATCATGGGTTGGTCACACAAACCAAGTTCGGCTGCCCTGTAAGCCCCTACTACTTTGAATCCCGTTGGCTAGATATGCTTCGCAAGTCTGGACTTCCGAAGATCAGGTTTCATGACCTCAGACACACGCACGCCAGCTTATTGCTACAGCAGAACGTACACCCTAAGCTAGTTAGTGAGCGGCTCGGCCATTCAAGCATCGGCATTACTTTGGATAGGTACAGCCATACTTACGGTGTAGACTATAAAGCGGCGATGGAAATGGATGAAGTGTTGCGGCAATAAAACAAAAGGCAAGTGCTACCTTTTGATAGCACTTGCCCATCTTAAAGTATCTTTTATATCAGTAGACCATCAAAACACATGTGGCAGCAATAAGCCGAAGGAAATGCCAATAAAAGGCCAAGTGAAGCGAGGTAGCACAACTAAACTAAACTATCGTTTTCGTTACTTCAACGAGACTGTCGACACGAATCGGCAGTCTCGTCCTTGATTCATATTAAACTAACATTCTTCGTTAGTTCAATCACTTAGGGTATTTCTGAATGATTATTGATTATCTCATTTGAATGTGAAGCACTATAACTACCTAATGCCCGGGCATGAATATGATGATGAAATCTCTGGTTTCCAAACCCCCATGCTAGAGACCATCCATCACTTCCATCTTTGTCGTAATACAACACAACTTTGTTGCGTTATAAAACCCAAAAAGAGAGCTGTCGCGAAACAGCCCTCCATTGCCCTGCCCATTACGCGTCCCATTCGCTCGCTCGCTTCTTTACCGGGATCCAGATCTCGCTACGAAACGCCGGCGAGCTCGTGTCCTTGCTCACGTTCCGCAGTATCTCCGGCCCCGGCGCCAGCTCGTATCCGGTCGTCGGGAACCACTCGGAATAGATACGCCCCCATACCGATTGCAGCGCCTCGGGGAACGGACCGACCGCTTCAAACAACGCCCACCTCGTCGCCGCCACCTCCAGCGCGGCGAACCGCTCCGGGCAGGCATTCGTCGTTGCGGCGCCGATATAATAGTCGAACTCGCCTTGCTCCTCCATGCGTCCCTCGGAGAAGTTCGCCGACGCGCTGACGAGTCCCGCTGGCTCGACGTCGGACAGCCGTTCCAAGCGTACGAACTCCTCCTCGTCCAGCGAATTCCACATCGCCGCGATGTACGGGTTCACGCCATGGAACACGATCGGCACCCGCTTGCTGTAGCCAACGATGCGGAACGCTTCCTTGTCCACGATCCGATAGTTCATCTCGCTTCCTCCCTGTATTGAAAATCGGAAGGTCATCGGCGGATAAGCTTTCAGCATCGCTCCCGGCCTCCTGGCTTCGGAAGGCGTAGCGTCGTGCAACTGCTGGAATGCCCGCGCAAACGCGTCCGGCGACGAATAGCCATACTTCAGGGCGATGTCGATCACCTTTGCGTTGCTTTGCCGCAGCTCTGCCGCAGCGCGCGTCAGCCTTCTGCGCCGGACGTACTCGGACAGTGGAATGCCAGCCAGGAACGAGAACATCCGGGTGAAGTGATACTCCGAGCAAAGCGCGATCCGCGCCGCCTCGGTCATGTCGATGTCGTCCGCGATCCGCGCTTCGATGTATGCCAGCGCGGCGTTCATGTGCTTCAACGAATCCATATTTGCTTCAGACCTCCTCTCGTGAACATAATAACAGGAAGCGCGAAGACGTATCCGACTTTCATTGCACCCTTATGCAGGGCTGGTCTTGTGTCACCCGCTTCGGCACGTCAGGCTCAGGTCATCGGAGAGAAAGTGAACCGCTTGGATGGTACAAGGTGGGACTACGTTCAGAGAGCTTTATATAAAGACCAGGTTCAAAGCGGTATAGCAATCCCCCCCCAGAATACTAATCAACAATTTAATTAATCAACAAAGCCATCAAAGCAACATCAATGAGTTATGCGCTTGCAGGTAGAACATGGGAATTAAGTATCGTGACCGTTAGCGTTGCGATGATTTACTAAATAATTGGTCTATACCTTGTCCGCTTGGATTTCCATATTTATAATTATTATATATGCACTGGTTCGTTGTCGCCATCCTTTGGCGGCTATTTTGAACTTATTTGAGAGGAGTGATTCCTATGACAACAGTAACAGCCACTCGCGAACGGCTGTCTTCTGCTGCGATCACTTTTAATTTTAGAATGGTGACTCGGCATGATCAATTTTATGTAGAAACATGCACTCAAGGGCCGGAAGTCTCTTTAAGAACGAAAATTACTGGCCTTCTTCATTCACATACTTGGCGCTGAATGATGTTTTCAGCCATATAAGTGGACGCTCGGTGCGGGGGTTCCTGAAAATGTTTACAGAGAGCAAGTGTTGACTCCCTGTTGACTTCGTATCCCTGAGCACAACGCAAAGAAGTACATCGCCACATGAACGATGTACTCCAGATCACATACTGATATGTCGATTACTCCTTCTACTCGTCCCCCATCGCAACAGGGTTGTCCGCATATGAAATCCAATCGCTCCAGCTCCCCGCATACAGCCGCACCTTGTTAAAGCCAGCCTCTTGCAGGGCGATAACATTAGGTGTCGCGGTTACGCCCGAGCCGCAGTAGACGATAAACTCGCGGTCGCGGTCCAGATCGGCGAAGCGGTCGGCTTGCGCCGCAGCGTCCTTCCAAGCGCCGGACTCAGCAAGGCCGTCCTTCCAGAAGCGGTTGATCGCTCCGGGAATGTGACCGGCGACACGGTCGATCGGCTCGACTTCGCCGCGGTAGCGCGGAGCTTCCCGGGAGTCGACGAGCGTCACTCCTTCGCTGCCGAGCAAATCCCTTACTTCATCCATCTCAACCAGCATACTGTGCTGTACCGTTGCGATATAAGTCGCAGGCTGCGCCTCTGTCTGTTCAGACGATACCGGCAGACCCTGATTCACCCAAGCCGAGAAGCCTCTGTCCAGCACATAGACCTGTTCATGACCGAGATACTTCAGAAGCCACCATAAGCGGGAAGCCATTGCTCCGCCTTGATCGTCATAAGCGACCACAACCGATTCGTTGCTTATGCCAGCCTTGCCGAAAGTAACCGTCATTGCGAATATATCCGGCAACGGATGGCGTCCCCCAACTTCTTCAACCTCCCCGGACAGATCCTTCTCCAGGTTCATATAGACAGCTCCCGGAATATGCGACTCCTCATAAGCTTTGCTTCCTGCCGTGGGATCGTCCAATCGGAAACGGCAATCTGCAATAACGAGATTCGTATCCCCCATCTTCTCCTGCAGCCATTCCAACGATACGATATTATTCATTTTGCTTCTCCTCTTTCGTTCAAAAATTTCACCTATATCTATAGTATAGTTTACGGATTCAATCTTCAATGGAACGATTCCTCCTCCTATCATCCCACATCTTGGATTGAACGACAAAGAACCCGAAGCGTCAACGCGCTTCGGACTCGATGTTTTCAAGGCCCGGCTTACACAATATGCCGCCAACCGCCGTAAGCGGAGATGTCTTCGGCATCCTGCTCGGCATAGCCTTCGCATATAAAACCGGGAATTTGCGTCCCATCCGCAAGCTCAACTTTCCCTATTCCGAGAGGCGCTGGTATTAGTGCCGCGAACGCACCGAAAGCTGCGGCCGGCATCTCCCACACTTCCAATTGGAAGGCTTGTCCGCCCTCCTGCCGTTTAATCAAGCCGGGCTTAGGCGGCGCGGTCGCCAATTTCACCATTGCATACTTGGCAGCCGTTGCGGCTTCGCGTACAAACCGGGCACCATGCTCTTGCATCTGCTTCTCCAGCGGAAATCCCCGCATATGCAAGCCGCATACCGCAACGGGAATCATATCCTTCGCCGGACTGCTCACGGGCATTATCCGTCCATGAATAATCATCTCCGCCGTACCTGTAACAAGAGCTTCCTCCTCGGCCAGCGCGAACAGCGTAATCCCGAACGGCAGCGCCGGAGCAGCTTCTCCCGCAGGGATGGCTGCGGCGCATAGATCAAGCAAATTGCAATGGTTCGTATATCGCCCCATATTGGAATTCGTGCCGATCGGGTCCAATCTTACCTGCTCGCGCAAATACGTACCACCACACGTCGGCATAATCATCACGGCGTTGTCCAGCAGCTTCTTTGCAGCGAGCTTATACCGCTGCAGCTCATGCATTGCTGTAAACACGGAAGCGGCAGTCTGCTTATCCGATGCCCCGGAGCGCAGGATTTGCTCCGTCGTTCCGAACACCGCTTCCGGATTGGCCTCCACAAACTCGCTCAAGCTTGCCCAACGCTCCGACACCCACGGCCCGTCGTACAGCAACGCCGCCGTCCGGCCGAATAATTCATAATCGATATAAGCTATCGGCAGATCAAGCTTCGTAATGCGATCGACCGCGGCATCCCATGCATCGCTATATTCAGCCGCATAAGGTCCGTAGAACTGCGGCGGGTCGACCGGCAAATAAACCTTACTCGGCAGTCTGGACGCCGATCGCTCCACGCTGCGAGACCAAGGATCGGATGCATCCAAGCCTCGTGCATACGTATCAACCTTAAGTGCATCCTCCAGCGAATGGGCAAACACATTCACGCAATCGAGGCTGGCGCATGCCGGGACGACGCCTTTGGTCGGCCAAGCCCCCAGGCTCGGCTTATAACCGACCAGATTGTTCAGTGCAGCGGGAACACGTCCGGATCCCGCCGTATCCGTGCCGAAAGAAAAGGCGGCATGGCCGCGCGCGACCGCGACAGCCGAGCCCGAGCTCGAACCGCCGCTAATCAGCTCGGGACGCAAAGCGTTATGCGCTTCTCCGTATGGGCTTCGAACGCCTACAAGACCCGTGGCGAACTGGTCCAAATTGGTTTTGCCCAGCGGAATCGCCCCTGCGTCGATCATTCGCCGTACGACTGTCGCGTGCTCGGTCGGCTCATAGGAATAGGCAGGGCAGGCCGCCGTCGTTGCGACTTGAGCCACATCGATATTATCCTTAATCGCAAACGGAATGCCCCATAAAGGCAGACCTCGAGATTCCGTTCCTTCCAAACGTGCTAGATACGGCTCCAACGCTTCGATAGTAGGAGGCGTGATCCAAATATTCATAGCCGAATCCGCTTGGACACGGTTTATAATCTCTTGGATGACTTCCCTAGGCGTAACCGCTCGACTCGCATATAGCTCCTGAAGCACACCGATCGTCAGCTCGAATGGAATTGTCGGATTGCTCATCGTTTCACTCTCCCCCGTCATTTGGGCCTCATCTCGTTAAGCTTGACGGCCAAATACAACTGAAATAGATCATCGCCGTCATCGATGTTAATGCCCAATATTTCGCATACCCGGTCGACTCTATAAGAAACGGTATTGTAATGCGTAATAAGCTCCGCGGCCGTTTTCTTCAGATTGCGGTTATATTTGAAATACACCTTGATCGTTTCGTAAAATTGCGAATTATGCTTCTGGTCGTATTCGAGCAACGGTACGATATACTGATCGCGGAAGCTCATGACCTCCTCCGTGTCCGGGAGATGATACAGCAGCTGATAAACGCCAAGCCCTTTGTAGTCAATATAAGGCTCGTCATAGTTGCAAATAGCGCTAATATGGTTAATTTTCTTGGCATCATCGTAGCTTTCCCATACCCGGTCCGGACGATTGACCGTCTTGCCGACGCATAGCGAGAAGCCCTGCGAGCCGAATTGGGATCGCAGCTCTTCCGCAATTCGGTCAAGCGTCGTTCGCTGCGGGGTTTGCGTAGAACCTGGAATGAGGATGACTAGCTCCCCTTCCAACAGAGTAGCCTGCAAGCCCTCGCACGGCGACTTGGTTCGAAGACGTCTGACGGCCTGCAGCAGTTGCTTAGCAGGAGGCTTCCCGACTATCCAGCGAACAAGCCCCACGTACATATTCTGATAATCGTCCAGCGAACTGCCCGACGCTTCCGCCCTTATTCTCAAATCCTCCATGGTCACGATTCTTCCGGAAATCCAATCTTGGAGAAACTGATCGATATATTTCAATTCGACCTCTCGTCTAGCGTTCGCGTTGATCATCTCCAGCCCAACGAGAATGCCCACACGGTCGATCGTCAACTGATCGACCACGGAATGCTCCTGATTCCACTCTAATAGAATCAGCAAACATTTCTCGTGCCGCTTATCGTTGACTTCAGATACATATACGCGAATACGTCGATCGCCTATCGAGATGAAGCTGACTCCGAGATTCGATTCAAGCCGCAGTCGAGACCACAACGCGGTATCCTTAGCCTGCTCCAATCGCTCTGCTTGAGGAGACAGAAACAGCTGATCCGAATCGTCGAGAAGAACAATCGGATTATTAAGCATGCCGTCCAGCGTCTGCATAAACTCCTCGATTCCTTTACCATAAAGGAGCTGTTGGGACAGCTTCTGGAATCGGCTTTGCAGGAGCGACAACTCCCTCGCCTCCGTAACGAGCACCCGCTCCATAATGTCCCGAACAACATCCGAGAAAACCGTCGAAGCCGGGAGCTCGAACACGGGAAAGTCGAGCTGGTTCGCAAGCTCAAGCGCCCGCGGCGGTATTTGCTCGATGAACCGCTTTGTTTTGATGCCGAGAGCCGCAACGCCTTTCTCAGCCAACTGCGGAATAATATCGGCGATTACCTCCGGCTGATCGCGGAAAGGGAATCCGCTCGTGATAAGAAATTCCCCTGGTCGAACCCAATCAATAACATCCGGCACTTCCATCACGTTCACCCGGTTAATGCTCCGATGCATGCCTCCGGTTCCGGCCAATACAACCGCTTCCTTGAAACCGGGCATTAACAAAATGTCCCCGCATGTAATACCCGCTTGATTGTTATTCGCCATGGCTGATCCCCGCAATCTTATTTCTTAATGGAATAGACGTCTTCCACGAGAGTCGTGTTAAAGAAAGAGTTAGCCGGCACATCCTGCTCAACAGGCAGGAACACGCTGATCTGCTCCGTCGGCTGATCATCGTCATTCGCTACGGAATGAACGACTCCCGCAGGTACGTGGAACGTATCTCCGGCTTTGTAGCTTTTCCATTCTCCATTGCATAGGAGCTTAACTTTGCCGACCGTAATATATATAATCTCAGCGACGTCATGATAATGGGGCAGCACTTGCCCGCCGACGCCGATTTTTTCCCATAGAATCGAGCTTGAACGAATGCCCAGCTTGTCGGCCTGAGCGGCAGAAACGATTTCGCGGTGATAAAGATGGATATGATCCGGCATAAGCCCCCACGCCATCTCTTCTCCCACCATTACCTCTGTCTTGTTAGCGTTGATCATATTGTTAATCTCCTGTCTTTATTTGTTTATTTGATTTATAAAAAGAGGTTAAGCCTTGCGGCGAAAGACGACCGCCACCGGTCCGCCGCCTGCCGGTCCTTGGTGCTCTGCGCCGCCGGATACATAAATCATCGGATCGCCGCACACGGAAGCAAGAACGCCTCCAACGACCGCGCGGGCATGGCGCGTATGATTAATATCGGAGTCGTCGAGCATCGTATGCCTTTGTCCCCGCACGTAACCCGTCGGATCGGCTTCGGCCTTCGCAAGCACTTGCACCAGCTCCGCATTCGGGTATTTGTCCAATATCCGCTTCAATGCCGCGGCGTCTATCGCATCTTTCATTACATCATGATCGATAAAGTACGGCCCTTCCGCAAAGACGGAATTGCCGAACACGATAACCTCGCAGTACTGCAGCTCGCTTCCCGCAGACGTGGAAGCAACATCGCTGTATAAGCCCCACGAATGGCAAATGTCCGATTCCTGCAGCTGCTCGCGGTCGATTTCCCCCAGTGCCACTGCAGCTCCGAGCGCCGAGGCGCCTCTGGAGAAGCCCATTGATTTGTACGTATCTTCCGTGACGATGCCCATGCCTCTAAGATGCGCATCCTGAATCTGCTCCGCCGTCAGCAGCGGACATTTAATTTGCACGAAATGAACGTCGGCCGGACTGCCGATGCCTGCCTCGCCGATCGCGCGGCGGACAGCTTCCGCGACTTGATCGACCTGTGTCATGCGCCCGAGCTCTTCGGGCTTGAAGTCAGGCGTTCTCGCAACGCCGATCGCTAGCGATTTCTGCGCCTGTTGAACCGAATCCTTATCGACCACTCCGCTGCGGCTGATAACTGAGAAGTGAGGACTCAAGATGCCCTCGGTTCCCCCCGACATGACGAACGAGATGGACTTCGCCTTCTCGCCGCTATAGTCGGCGAACAGATTTTTCAAAGCAAGAACGGCAAACCCGCGCGTAAAGTCGTTCACGCAGCCGTTCCCTTCCGTCTTGCCGAGCACGGCGACGACATCATTCGGATTGATCGTTGAATCCTCAAAGCGCTGTTTCAATGTATGGGTATCGTTCGGCGAACGAGCTGGAACTTTAACAACCGAGCATATCATCATATTTCATCCGTCCTTTGCCAAAATACGACTTTCTTCTCCAGCCAGCTGATGCCCCAGAAGAGCACCAATCCGCATAATGCCGAAGCGATAATTGCCGAGAACATCATCGGCGTGTCCATATGATAGGAAGATACGAGCACGACATAGCCAAGCCCCTTGTTCGCCCCGACGAATTCTCCGACGATAGCGCCGACAATGGCGAGCGACGTCGATATTTTCAATGCCGAGAACACGTAAGGCAAGCTCGTCGGAAGTCGAAGCTTCCAGAATATTTCTAGCTTCGTGCCTTTGTAGGTCGAGAACAGCTCCCACGCTTCATGCTCGATGGCCTTTAAGCCTTTAACGCTGTTAACGAGAATCGGGAAGAAGCAAATGAGCATAGACGCGACAATCTTGGAAGAATAGCCAGTTCCCATCCAAACTACCAGCAACGGCGCTAAAGCTACGAGCGGGGTCGTCTTGAGCGCAATCGCCAGCGGGAATACGCCCTTCTCGATCGGCTTGGAGTGTACGAAAATAACGGCTGTTATCATCCCCAAAATGTTGGCAAGCACAAAGCCGATCAAAGCTTCCATTAGCGTAACGAACATATGTGACGCCAAGGAGCCGTCGATTACCGTTAGAACGGCCGATGGCGCAGGAAGCAAATAAAGCGGAATATCGAACAGACGCACCGCTAATTCCCATATCAAAATAAAGCCTAATGCAAAAGAAACAGGGTACATGATCTCTTTTATTTTTTTCATCATAGATGCTTGACCCTCTTTCTTAATTCGCTGACCGTATGATGATACTCAGGAAGCTCTTCCATGCCTACCTCTCTATGCGAAGGCAGCGGAACAGGAATAATCGCATCGACTCCGGCAGGTCTAGGCGACATCATGACCACGCGATTGGACATAATAACGGACTCTTGAATGGAATGGGTAACCATGACGACCGTGCTGAGGCTCGTATCCGGGCTTTCCCACAAGCGGAGCAGCTCGAAATTCAGCTTCTCCCTCGTGAATTCGTCAAGCGCTCCGAACGGCTCATCCATCAGCAGTACCGCCGGGTCTGCGGCAAGCGCTCGCGCGATCGCGATCCGCTGCTGCATCCCGCCGCTTAGCTGATGCGGGAAGTGATTGACGAAGTCTTGCAAGCCGACTAATCGCAGCGCGCCCTCCGCCTTTTCCCTCGCGACGCTCTTGGAGAAACGCTTCTCTCCGATCGTGAGCGGCAAGACGATGTTCTGGATCGCCGTCAACCACGGCATAAGAACCGGCTTCTGGAATACCATCCCAATGGATAGATCGTTCGATGCGAAGCTGACCTCCCCTCCGGCATTCGGCTGGAGGAGATTCAGCATGAGCCGCAACAGCGTTGATTTTCCGCAACCGCTCGGACCAAGGATGGAAACAAACTCGTTTTTATAAATGTCCAAGGATACGTTGTTCAGCACCTGAACATCTCCAAACGAAAGGGAACAGTTTTTCAAAGTAACCGCGATTTCGTTCCTCGAAGAAGCTGATGTTTGTCCGTCATTCAGGTGTGCTGCACGATTCCCCAATTCACTTAATGTCGCTTGCATTCGAATCACTCCCTATTCGATAAATTCATTCGTGAACACGTCTTCCAAGTTCTGTTCTTCCTTCAAAAACTTCAAGTCGATCAGACTCTTCTGCAGCTCGCTCCAAGCTGCCGTATCCATCTTCCCAAGCGGCAGATTGGCCGGTTCAAGCAGCTCTACGCTAGCTTTCATCATGCCTATTTCATGTTCGAGATTCAGCTTGCTGCCGTACTTCAACCCGAATTCCGCAGCTTCCTCAGGGTTAGCAATCGCGTACTCCCAGCCCTTCATTGAGGCTTGGACGAAGCTCTTGACCATCTCTGGATCGTTCTTGATGATAGACTCGGTCGTAAATAGCGTATCCGCATAAAAATTAATGTCGTAATCGCCAGGTTGGATAACGTTCACTTCATGCCCTTGCTCTTGAACGGCAAGCATCTCGTTAATCACATACCCCGGCCATGCTGCCACTTGACCGCTAAGCAGCGGACTCATATCGTATTTCACCGGCATTTCTTCGATCTTCGAAGCTTCGATGCCGGCGCTGTTCACCATGGCGCGGTAAGTCAATTCCTCGTTGCCGCCCAGCTTCACGCCGACCTTCTTGCCGATAAGATCCTCCATTTTCGTTATGCCGGAATCCTTCAAGCTGAACAAGACGAAAGGCGTCTTGCGATATACGGCCGACAGCGCTTGAACCGGCACGCCTTTTTCCCGCGCCATCAGAATTTGATCGGCACCGGTAACGCCGAAGTGCTCGCTTCCCGAAGCGATCATCTGTACGGAAGGGAAATCCGCTCCGCCAGGTCTGATCTCGACGTCCAATCCCGCTTCCTTATAGAAGCCCTTCTCCACCGCGGTATAATACCCGGCGAATTGCGCTTGATGAATCCACTTCAGCCTTAGCACGACCTTCCTCAGCTCGCCCGTCTCTCCGTTTGAAGCCCCTGACGAAGCAGGCGCTTGATTAGAACCGCATGCCGTCGCAACGAGCATGATAGCCGCCAATACGATAAACAATGATTTCTTTGAATTTCTCCACATAATAGTTCCCTCCGTTATATGTTCTCTATGTTTTGGTTTTAGTAGATTAATAGTTTTGCAATGCCTTCAGCACATGTTCGGAGCTGCTCACGCTACCGAATACGCCGCCCTGCATCGTTACCATGTTCAGCGCCGCCTGATGGTTGGCCGGGTCCGTCGCCCCCGTGCAATCCTCCAGAATCAAGCATTCATACCCTCTGTCGTTAGCCTCCCTCATCGTCGTATGAACGCACACGTCGGTTGTGATGCCAGTCAATATCAGATGCGTAATGCCTTTATTTTTCAATACTAGCTCCAGGTCCGTTGCATAAAAGCTTCCCTTTCCCGGCTTATCGATGATCCATTCGCCTTCGATCGGTCGGAGATCCTCGATGATTTCCCAGCCGGGCTCTCCTCTAACCAAGATCCGTCCGGCAGGACCGTGCGAGCCGATCTCCGCGCCGATCTGTTTGCTCCTCCACCTTTTGTTAGGAGGCAGATCGGATAGATCCGGCTTATGGCCTTCTCTCGTATGAATAACCGTCATGCCTTCTATTTGCCGAACCCGGTTCAACAACTTCTTGATAGGCTCGATAGGCTTTGCCGTCAGCGACAAGTCATACCCCATTTGCTCCACATATCCGCCTTTGCCGCAAAAATCGATTTGCATATCAATAATGACCAGCGCCGTTTTCGAAGGATCAACGTTTCCATCAAAGGGCCACGCATAAGGGTTAGCTGTTATCTGCATCGTTGACTCAACTCCTTTCAAACCTCACATGTTTGTCGTATTTCACAAGAAGAATGCTTTCGTTTTTGTTTATGTGTAAGATTATATCACATGTAATTCGGTTTTTGTTTGTGAATTTCACAAATATGCAGGATGTTCGATTGTGTATTTATACAAAAGAACAATTTTGTGTCATGTTTTATTACATAAAGACGAATTTCCATAACAAAAAACGCCGCTTTCCCCTATCGGGAAATGCGACGATTTTATCGTTATATTTAATATGATTTGGAGCTACAAGCAGGCTGGAGACCAAAATCGTCAAGGCGTATAGTTGTTTTGAATTACGGCATTCGATTGGCTCAAATTATATAAATCAAAATCCATGTTAAATATTGCCACAACAACTAGAGTCATGGAATAATATAGAATAATGTAACTTTAATCTAGAAAGAGGTCAGCTACAATGAAGCTCTTTAAATTAAGCATTAATCTTGTAATAATAATTGCTCTAGCAAGTACATCTTTTTTGGTATACACGCCTCGTGTCTCCGCTGAATCTCAGGAGAGAGGTTATACACAGATTTCGGGAGGCAATCAATTTACGGTCGCTCTCAAGGCCGATGGTTCGGTCTGGGCTTGGGGGTACAACGCGGAGGGAGAGCTGGGAAACGGCACTTTTACGAACAGTCCCACTCCAACCAAAGTATTAAACCTTAACGACGTCGTAGCCGTGGCAACCGGGGACAAGCATGCCCTTGCCTTAAAGAGAGACGGAACGGTCTGGGCTTGGGGCGACAATGATTATGGCTTAGCGGGAATGCAGAATTGGAACGCACACGTATCGGTTCCCGTTCAAATAAACACCTTAAGTGATATAACATCTATCTCGGCGGCTTCGTCTCATAGTTTGGCCCTGAAATCCGACGGAACGGTCTGGACTTGGGGACTGAATCAGAATGGCTCAACTAAGCTTACAAGTGTATTAGGACTTAGTGATGCCGTAACCATTACCGCGGGCGCTAAACATAACCTTGCCATTAAGAAAGACGGAACAGTCTTCGCGTGGGGAGATAATACTTACGGTCAGTCGCACTCTGTAAATCTTACGAATGCAAAAGACATCTCTGCAAGCGAGTATTATAGCGTGGTATTAAAGGACGATGGCACCATCTGGATTTGGGGAAGATATAAAGTTTTCCCTTGGCAGCTGAAATATAAAAACGGAAATGTTTTTAAAGATGTCCATTCGATAAGTTCAAGCGGTTCTTACGGTTTAGCCATGAAAGAAGACGGTACAGTGTGGACTTTCCCCTTCGATTCAGACATCCAAGATCCCGAAATGGTTAGCGGTATTTACCAAGCTATCGGGATTAACGCGGGTTCGGACCATATTTTAGCCCTCAAATCTGACGGTACGGTTTGGGGTTGGGGGGCAAACGTTTACGGCCAACTCGGAGATGGAACATTGACGAACAGTTTCAACCCGACTTTAGCCCTAGGCACTACCCATACTTCCAACTCCGAGCTGTCCGCTACATTAACGAACGTTTCTGCGAATGGGACCGCTGAGACAAAGCTATTAGTAAAGCTAGTCGATAAACTCAATCGACCTGTCCAAGGTCATACGGTACGCATATCACAGAACGGAAACTCTAAAGTCTCACCAATCGAAGGGATAACGGACGATCACGGGTTAGTTGTTTTTGCTGCAACGAACACAATTGCAGAGAATGTAACTTACACCGCGATAGATACGACGGATAAAGAGACGATTAGGCAGCATGTCGATGTCCAGTATTCGCCTGATACCGTAAGTATGGCAAACTCAACATTTACAGCATCCTCCACGTATTTACCAGCCGATGGCACGACCAGCGGCACTTTAACCGTTACGCTTAGAGATTCGAACGATAACCCGATAAACCAACAAGCTGTCCGAATCGATCAAGGTAGCGGTAGCGCCGTCATTACACCGATTAATGGCGGAGTAACAGATACCGACGGAGAGGCTTCGTTTCTGGTGACCAATTCAGTATCCGAGATAATTACGGTTTCGGCTACGCACGATCAAGCGCATTCAACTCTTGAACAATCGATACAAATAACGTTCAATCCCGCAACGCCAAACGCCGAAATTACGTCCTCGTCTACATATGTGGAAGCAAATGGGACAGACTCTTCGTCCATAACCGTTACCCTCCTTGACGCAGAAGGTGCTCCAATTCCCGGGCACATTATCAGCCTCACGCAAGGTAGCGGTACTTCAGCTACTATTCTGCCGAACGAAGGGGTAACGGATGCAAATGGACAAACTGTTTTTTCAGTGATGAATTCTCGCCCGGAGAACGTTGCGTTTACTGCAACAGACGTGACGGAGCAGACAACGGTCGATCAGAGTCCAATCGTAACCTTTTATCATAAAGTGACGGACATCGAATTAAAAGAAACAAACTTAACTCTTAAAGTCGGACAAGATATTTCGCGACTTAAAGCACAAGTGTTTCCAAATAGTGCGACGAACAAGCAGTTGATCTGGAGCAGCAGCAACCCGGATGTAGCCACGGTAAGTGAAGACGGGACCGTCACTCCCCTTTCGGTCGGATCCTCTATCGTTACCGTTACAACCATCGATCAAGAAAAAACAGCTTCATGCGTGGTCACAGTATTAGGTCTTACAGATGAAAAAGCCTCGACGGTTAGTACATCCGCCACAAGTACGAGTGCCGATCGCACAAGCCAAGTAACCATCGTCGCTAAGTTGGTAGATTCGCTCGGCAATCCCATGTCTAATCATTCACTAATCTTATCGCAGGGAGAAGGCAGTTCGACCATCACTCCTTTATCGGATAGTGTCACCAACGCGAACGGACAGGCTTGGTTTACGGTCTCTAACACGAAAGCAGAGACGGTAACCTATACTCTTACCGATAATACGGACCATGTCACTCTATTACAATCGGCGCAAGTCGTATTTAAGGCTGGATTAATCAATTGGCAAAGTTCGATCGTTTCCGCCTCGTCAACCGAAGTGGAAGCAAACGGCATAGAAAACAGTACGATAACCGTTATAGGAAAAGATTTTTATGAAAATTTAATTCCTAACGTTAAAATTACGCTTACTCAAGGAAACGGTTCACGCTCTACGATAACTCCCGTAAACGGTGGAAAAACAGATGCAAACGGCGTAGCGAAATTTACAGTGACGAGTAAATACGTAGAAACGGTAACTTACTCCGCAAGCGCGGAAACAACGCCTTATATGACGATGCTCGATAAGCCGCAAGTCAAATTCATACGGGGTCCGGCAAATACTTCCCAGTCGACGTTAACTGCTTCATCTTCTCAATTACTGGCAGACGGAACTTCCGGCAGTACGCTTATAGTCACGCTTAAAAGCTCAGGGGGCCACCCGATCGATAACCACAAAGTAACAATTTCGCAGGGAGACGGAAATTCTACCATAACTCCGGTTAACAATGGTTTTACCAATGCCCAAGGGCAAGCCCGTTTTATCGTGACAAATAAGAATGTCGAAACGGTAACCTACGTCGTAAAGGATTCAATAGTTAATGAAAATTTTGAGATTACCACGACCGTTACCTTTATTGTTGGCCCAACGAGTCCGACAAACTCATATATCACTGCTACGCCTTCCAAAGTAGAATTAAACGGACAGTCCAGCAGTACTCTGATTGTGACGCTTAGAGATGCTATGGGTCATCGCGTTCCAAACAAGATGGTTAAACTTACACAAGGCGGAGGAAGTTCCTCCATTACGCCTGCCCATGGTCAATTGACGGATGCCTATGGTCAAGCCACATTTACAGTAACGAATACGAAAGAGGAAACCGTTACTTACACAGGGATTGATGCCGCAAACTCTGCCATCTTAACGACCGGTTCTTCCGTGAATTTTTACGTAAACCATGTAGTGGGAGTTATTCTGGATCAAGCCAAAATGACGATAAGGCCAGGCGATGGTCCCGTTGCCTTATCGGCCCAGATTATTCCCGATAATGCTACAAATAAACAATTATCGTGGAGCAGCAGCAATCCTGCCGTGGCGCAAGTAGATCAAAATGGCATAGTGACTCCCTTAAGTCCGGGAACCGCCATCATAAAGGTCATCTCCGAGGACGGCCGCAAAGAAGCCACTCGCAGCGTCGTCGTATCAAAACCAGCGGCAGGTCCGCCGGTTACGAATATATCCATAACGAACAATTTGACTGGAGTAGATGATCTCATAACCGTCAAAGGATTGGCTAGCGGGAGTATCGTGAAAATCTATCGCCAGTTGAACGATCGGACTCCGATCGCACAGGGGAGCGCGACGTTAGTTGGGGGAACCCGAAACTACGAAGCAAGAATTGCAATACCGCAGTTAAGCGAGCTTTCCGGCTCACTTTACGTGTCTGTCACGAATGGGATTAGCGAATCCGGCAAGACGTTAAAAAATTATGCAGGCGAACCTTCAGTCCGCTTAAACGCCGAGCAGATCCGAGTTTACAACAATGTTTCTCCGATTAAAGATACCGTCACCGTATCTCAGATCAACGCCGGCGATAGCATTCAAATCTACAATAATAACAAAACTTCCGCAGCTCTTGCCAAAGCTACGGCAACAAGCGACGGGGAAGTCCAAGTCTCCATTAATCAGTTGGGGCGCACGTCAAATATCGTCCTTATTTCCATCACACGATTGGGGTATTCGGAGAGCGAGAAACTGCCCTTTACCTATGAGGCAGAACCGCCTTCCGGCCCGTCAGCTTCGTCAATAACGGTTACTAACCATTTGGCACCAAGCGATTCTGATGGAAAGGCAGATTACTTGACAATCTCGGGATTGTCTGACAACGATCTGTTCGCGGCATACGATCAATTAAACGATGGCGCTTTGATTGGAAAGGGTGTCGCAGGGTCTTCTTGCTCGCTTGCAGGCAACAAAAAAACGTGTACGATTACTGTAGAGCTCCCAAGCCACAAAAGTGGTACGGTCTATATTAGCGTAACGCGGGCGGGAGTGGAGAGCGCACGTACGCCCAAATCGTATTTGGCCGAACCCTCGTTCCCCGTGAACATGGACTCTTCTAGCGGATCGGACGGAGACGTATTTATTCGAAATAACTACAGAACTCTTGCGGATTTAATACAAGTGACTCATCTTTCCGCTGGGGATGTCGTTAAAATCTATAACGAGAAAAATGTCGTACTAGCGACATCTAAGCCAGTAGCCGACGGGCAGACCAGTATAATGATCCCAATCTCACAATTGGGGACGAATTCAGGCAAGTTGTACGTATCCGTTATACGCAAAGATTATTTGGAAAGCGCTAAAGTTGCAGTGGCCTATCCAGAAGAAGCACCTTCGGGACCTGCCGTAAGCTCCATAACAGTAACAAACAATATTGGACTAGATCAAATATATCTGACGGGGTTGGAACCGAAAGATTTGATTAAAGTTTACAATGACGCGTCAATGACGACTTTAATTACGACAGAAATTGCAGATAGCCCAGACGGAGGCAACAAAGCAACCGCTTCGTTATATCTCTCGCTCCCGAGCGAACAAGCGGGAAAAATATATATTACGCTAACCAGACAAGGAGTTGAAAGCTCACCTACCGAGAAAGCTTATGCGGCACAGCCTTCCAATCCAATTACAGAAGTCACGGCGTTTAACAATCTCGTAAAACCCGATCTTGTTGTCGTGGGCGGTCTAGCCACTGGCGATATTGTCAAAGTTTATAAGGACGAAAGCTCTAAATCGGTAATTATCGGTACTTCTAAGCCAGTAGCAAGCGGACAATCCAGCATAACCGTATCGATTCCCCAGTTCAGCAAGGATTTGAATTCCGGTGTGGTCTTTGTATCCGTAATACGCAAAGGTTATCTCGAAAGCGAGCGTATCCCTGTAGTTTATCAAGGAGCGCCACCAGCGGCCCCTCTGACGAATGCCATCACAGTCGTTAATCGCTATGGAACCGAGGATATCGTGCAAGTGACCGGATTAAAGGCCGGAGATTTCGTACATGTCTACAATAATGCGAATATGGATGCTGGGGCTCTACTTGTCGAAGCTGCCGCCGAACAATTGGAGAATGGTTCTTTCGTCGCCAACACGATCGTTACCTTGAATCCGGGCAAGGGCTCTGTATACGTATCAATTGTTAGAGAAGGGATAGAGAGTGATTATACATCCAAAGCTTATTCCGTTGAGTTATCGCCGACGCTTGACTTTAGTCAAATCGATATTTACGATTACGTCGACAGTAAGGTAAAAGACAAGATCATCGTTTCATACCTTAGCAAAGGCACAACCATTAAAGTATATCTCTTAAACGGAACAAACTGGAAGATATTGAGCACCTCGTCTAATGTGATAGCCGCTAATGGTTCCTATCAATTAACGCTGCCATTAAATTTTCCGAACGAATGGTTCATTAAGATTACGCAAACCGTTACTGGGCACCCCGAAAGCGAAGGGGCTTATTTCCAACTCAGCAATGATGCGATTGCTAGTTTATCGTCAAGCCCCGCAATAAATCTAACGAAAAGTCTAGTTGAATAATCTTTCATAAAAAAAACAGGCTGGGGACTAGGCGCCCCGGCCTGTTGCATGTCTGAACAGAGAATTAAAAAGAATGCAAAAGTATTTTCGATTAACTTACGTAATCAAACAACACATGTTGACTGCTCGCCCCCGCCCCTCGCGGGAATCAATCAACATCACGCTGATCGTGACCGCAAGGTCGAAATTATCCGGCAGCGGTTGCCGTCCGCCATACTCTTCGACGGGGGCGGACAGATCCTCTCCAAATCCAAATATAGGGCTCCTAGAATATGCAAAGTTTCATATATTTCACGGACGGCATCCGGTTTGCCCATAAGGAAGCAACATTCCATGATCACAATATCCGGATCGTATATGCGTTCCAGGAGCCATTTTGAAGAAACGATATTGTTCATTCTTCATTTCGCGCCTTTCACCTTCCGATTCATTCGTCCTATTACACCAAACAACAAGAACCGCCTCTAAAGCTACGAGATCCCCCTACAAACTTTGTTCCGTTATACCTAACACAGGGTCAAAGCTCAGCATCTTCGTCCCGATTTTGTCGATGAAGAACCGATCATGGCTGACCGTTATGACGGCGCCGGGAAAATGGATCAACGCCTGTTCCATAACCTGTATGCTCGTTAGATCCAAGTGGTTGGTCGGCTCATCCAATACAATGACGGCGGCTCCGGAGAGAAGACATTTAGCAAGGGCAACCCTTGCCTTCTGTCCGCCGGAAAGATTGCCGATCGTTTTGCTTAGATCCATCTCCGAGAATTGCAGCATGGATAAGAACTTGTTCACCTTTTTACGAGGCGCATCCAATCCTAAACCGTACGTATTGACCGCATGGCTAACGGTATCCTTAGGATCAAGCTCGTCCCACATCCGGTTGAAATAGGCGTAGCCTACACCCTTCTCCCAGGTCACCTCGCCGGACTCCGGTTTTTCCTGCCCGGTAAGCACCTTAATGAGCGTCGATTTTCCGCTTCCGTTAGGCCCTACGATGACTAAACGGTCATCCTTCTGGATATCGAAGCTGACGTTCTCGAAGATCGTCCGACCGTCGTAGGTCTGTCCGATGCTCTTCACTTCACATAGCTTATCGGGAAAACGCAGCTTTTCGTAAATATCGGTAATCAGCACGTTCACGGGATGCGGCTCGATACGCTTCTTGTTGTCAGCCAGTTGACGGGAAAGCCGGTCCTTCGACTTCTTCTTGCTCGCGCGGCTGTCGATCGCTTCGGACTCCATGAGCAGAAGCTCTTCCTCCCACTCGAACTGGCGGTCCAGCTCTTTTTTGCGCATTTTCTTTTTGCGGACGTAATCGGTGTAATTGCCTTCATATTCTTGAAAATGATAGTTCTCGATCTCAATGGTTCGCGTAACGACTTTGTCTATGAACTGCCTGTCATGGGACACTAGAATCATAGCGCCGTTGAACCGATACAACCACTGCTCCAACCACGTTATCCCTTCGATATCCAGGTAGTTCGTTGGCTCGTCAAGCAAGACGACATCAGGCAGCTCGATTAACATCTTAGCTAGAGCCGCGCGGTTTCTCCAGCCTCCCGACAATTCATCGATAGGCTGATTGCGGGATCTATCGTTGAACCCCAGCTTCGTAAGAACCGTGTTAATCTCGACAGAAACATTCCAGCCGTCCAAATGGTCCATTTGTTCAAAAAGTTCCGCTTGTCTCGCGAGCAGCCGTTCCATCTCGCCATCGTCGGTCACCAGCCCCAGCGTTTCCCCCACTTCCTGCAGCTCTCGTTCGATAATCGCCACCTGTTCGAAGCACAGCTCCAGCTCTTGTTGAACCGACAAACTGCCGGTCATTTCCGAGAATTGAGAGAAGTAACCGATCTTAACCTTCGGATCTATATCCACTTTTCCAGACGTTGGCTCTTCTTTGCCCATGATCAGCTTGAACACCGTCGACTTGCCGGCACCGTTCCGTCCGATCAGCCCGATGCGATCCCCTTGGCTCAAGCGAAAATAAATATCGCGAATGATCAGGGAGTCTTCATACTTCTTAGTCACATTCTCCAAACGAATTACACTCATCACTATCACCCTTCTAAATCCGTCAGTCTAATGTGATTATACCACTACCGCAAAAAAACAGAGCAGCGGACGTCAAGTCTCCGCTACTCTGTTTAACACTCGTGTCTACTTGGATTTAGAATACTGGCGTCTGATTCAGCCACAGCTCTTCTTCCGATGTTAAGCCTCTCTTCAGCGCCTCTTGGCGCAAGGCCAGATAAAGCTCCGCTTTCGTGGCGTAAATATAAGGCATGACAAACAGGACGCCAACGAACAATACGATTACGCCGAGAAGGAGCCAGCCAATAAAGCTTAGATCGAGCACGAAGATACGGAATTTATGTCCCCGCGTCATTTCCTTGCTTAGCTCCACCGCGCGCCGATAGCCGATGTTCGGGTTGTCCGCCAAAATGAAAGGTACCAGGCTGTATGCGTACGATTTCACGATTCCCGGAATAATCAGAAGCAGAAACCATAGGAGGTTCAGGAACGTTCTCCACAGCATCGCTTTCACGATATCCCAATACCTGTGCTTGTTGAACGCATAGCCTAGATGGTTGAGATTCACCTCATGCTCCGCCGCTTGCTTGAAGTAGCGCATCGAACCGACCTCAAGGGGAAAACAGAGAAAAATACGGAACGCGAGCGCGAATACGAAGACGATTAAAAAAATGAAAATGACGATCGCAATGATCGGACCGACAAACTCCCAGTCTACGTCCGGGCCGGTGGAACGGGATGATCCAAAGTTGAAGCTAGACGGACTGCCTCCGCCTCCAGTGACGAACACGAGAATAATACTGACCAGAAAAGCCTTCCAATACGATGTGCGCAGCACCTCCTTGGCTCTCTGCTTCAGCTCTTTCCTCTCCCACATCGCTCAATCTCTCCCTTCATCCTTTATTTCGCGCCTTACAATATGTACCATGTTAAATATAGTATGACAAGCCTTGAAATATGCATATAACAGCAGCATGATTTGTTCTTCTGACCACTGATCGGCCATACCCGCGCGATCGATTCATTATTCACTCATTCCTTTCCGAGCTAAGAACATAATGAGGAGGTGCCCATAGCCTATGGCTTTTGGTACACCTCCTTCATTTACTAATATATTTCTAGCCTAAGCTCGGTTAGTTTTTACGGTTACTACACTTGATTCCCCTTCATACTGACCGCCTACAACCACGAGTTTGAACTTATAGCTTTGATTCGCAGTTAGATCGTCAACCGTAGTCGTAATACTATCAGCAGCAATGTAAACTTCAGACCAAATCTTCCCATCAAGTGAATACAAAATATAAATCTGTTCAGCCCCAGTTATTTCCTTCCACTTGAAGCTTGAGGTATAGGCCGTCTTACTCGTTGAAGTGAAACCCGAAATCGAAAGTGACTTCGTCCGTACTTCCACCTCATTCGACTCTCCTTCATTTCCTCCGCCTGTAACGAATATGCGATAAGCGTAACTCGTATTCGGAGTCAGTCCTTTAATCGTTATAGACTTCCCGGATGCCGAAATACTCACTCCAGCAACTGGTACCCAGTCGCCTCCAACTAATTGCTGCAATTGTATTGCAGTCGCCTTAGATGCCGCACTCCATGCTAGCGATACACTATTCGAAGTATAAGAGTTAACCTTCAACGAATCGATCGGCGCAATGAGTGTGCGCTCCCCTACTGGATTCGAAGTCCCTGCATTTTGACCGCCCGTTACCGTAATACGGAATATATAATCCGTTCCTACTACAAGTCCCGTAACGACAGCACTTTCAGCGCTTGGAACTAACGGCACCATTACCTTCGAGTTTGTCCAAGACTTGCCATTCAACGATTGCTGAATGACTAATTTATTAGCTCCAACTGCTGCCTTCCAGTTCAACGTAATCTTGCTTCCTGTTGTCTCGCCTTCATCTACCGAAAGATCCGACAGCGGCAATGGAATCGTTGTTACCGTCACGCTATTTGATTGGCCCTCATTTTGACCGCCAATAACGTTCAAACGGAAAAAATATTTTGTCGCTGGAGTCAGACCCGTAACTGTTGCAACTATAGCTGTAGAATTAATGTTATCAAGCGCTACAACATTCCATGCTTTTCCGTCCGTCGACAGCTGGATCTCA
The DNA here is from genome assembly GCF_037167145.1 of Paenibacillus sp. YIM B09110. Taxonomy (NCBI): domain Bacteria; kingdom Bacillati; phylum Bacillota; class Bacilli; order Caryophanales; family Paenibacillaceae; genus Paenibacillus; species Paenibacillus sp. YIM B09110. The sequence continues at coordinate 312,497 of NZ_JBANSP010000006.1, forward strand.
ATCTCAGTCGCTCCAATAGCTCCTGGCCATCTAAACTCGGCCGATGTAGCTTTCAAATTGGCTCTACCCGTACTAGCAAAATTTTTCAAAGGAACCGGCTTTGTAACGCCCTCTGCAATATTGGACGTTCCCATATTAGCTCCTTCAGCTATTTTCAAGCGAAATTGGTAAGCGGTATTAGGAAGCAGCCCTTTTACAGTAGCTGTCTTAGCTGATCCTGATACTTTAAGCGCTTCTTCCTTCCAGCTTAAGCCACCATTTACCGAATACTCGACATAAATTGTTTTTGCTCTAATTGCCGCAGGCCATGACAGAACAACTGTGTTTGTTGTAATCCCTTTCACACTAAGTTCAGATATTGGAACACTAGCGGTAACAGCATCTTCTACGTTAGATACTCCATCATTATGCCCCCCTGTTACAAGCACCCGGAAGTAATATAACGTTCCCGACTGTAAGCCATTTACTTCTGCCTCACTAGCATTTGCGTTCAAATTACCTGTCGCAGCATTAGTCCATGTTTTTGCGTTCAACGACTGCTGGACAATCAGTTTTGATGCTCCGACTGGTGCGGTCCATCTCAGGTCAGCAGAATTACCACTCACAGCGCTTATAACCAGATTTGAAATCGGATTTGTAAGCGTTGTTAATGTAACGGCATTAGATTCGCCACGGTTTATTCCACCAACAACGAACAGTCGGAATTGGTAAGCGGAATTGGGAGAAAGCCCCGTTACCGTTGCCATTGTCGATTCTGCCGTTAATTCATTAGTTACTGAGTCTATCCAAGTCTGTCCTCCATCACTCGATTGTTGGATGAAATAGGTATACACATTTGCAGCAGCTTCCCATTTAAACGATGCTGTTCGATCTGTTTTTCCGGTATTAGTAAAGCTTAAAAGCTTGATACCGTATGTTTCTAACGCAATGATATTGGAAGGACCTGCATTAATCCCTCCAGAAACTATAAGCTGGAATTCATAATAACTATTAGGCTTCAAATTGCTTACCGTCGCTGAAGTTGCAGTAGTCAAAATTGTGTCTGTCTTAGCAACCGTCCACTCTCCGAACTCCTCTCGTTGCATAACGCTAATCTTAGTAGCATTACTTAATGAAGGCCATTGAAGCTTAAGCGTATTGGATTTCACTTCGACAGGAGTTAGTTCCGAAACCGTTATAGTCTCAAAGTCCACATCTACCAACATATTGGGAGAAGATTCGGATTTTACTCTGATAGTAACGCCCGAAGCTTGATTGTTATTAAGCCTACTATTAGGATTTGTAAAATCATTCAGTTCTGAACCGAGTCTATAGAAAGGATCATCAGGATATCCATAATAACTTACCAATTCTACACCAAGCGGGAATGTTGCATTCACTGAATAAAAGTTGTTAGTAAGTATATCTAAATCTATATGCCAAATTGCAATCCCACTTGAGAAATAGGGATAGTAGGAAGGATAATTCGATGAAAAGAATAGTCCTTGGTCAAAACCGCTATAATCTTTTTGTTGGCGGTTCTCCAACAAAAAATATTCAGTTGGATCTATTGTCGGCACTTTGATTATATTGTAGCTATCAAGATCTTCGGTATTGATAGCATTTAGTGTCACCAATGCATCAAAGCCAAAAGCAAGATCCATTGGTTTCTCGAAGCCTAAAAATAGTTTCGACCAAGCATCGAAGTGAACTGGTGTCGCTCCAAAATACTCCCCTGCAACCATTGTCCAAGAACCCGCGCCCATTACGCTGTAATCGCCAACTCCGCCTGTGTCTTCTCCCCAATCCCCATCTACATCATATAAATCGGGTAGATCCAGATCATGGCCTAGCTCATGTACAATAATACCGACGGTTGCTTGGTGATCGCCCTGCATTTCGCCAAATTGCGTATAGCTGCCGTCCTTGGCGTGGTTCAAGATCTTTACGCCGTCGATTACCGGAGCCTTGGAAGTCTCTTCAGTCCACTGATGCCCCCATACGCTTGGAATACCGCTATATTCATAATCATAGAATGCCGCCTCTTGACCTGCAATAATCGTCACAATATGTAGCTCTTGAGAGGATATATGTCCATCCTTGTTTGAGTCATATGATGCAAAATTCACTTGGGGATTTGCCGCTCGGAGAGCGTCTGCCACCAATTGACGATTTACGGAACTTGTATTTTCAGCCGTATCTGGATGGTTCTTAGCCAACGTAACCTTTACAACACCGTTATTTGTCGTGCCAGATGTTTCATTGGCGGGCAAAAAGTAAAACTTATTGCTCGAGTTTTCTTTATAAAAAGTGTTGACCGTCTTCCCTATCGCTCCAAAGATAAGATTACTCCAGTCGGCTTCCGTGGTCGATAAGGAGATGTCGTTGAATTCAACCAATACGACCAGCAACGGGTGCGGTTTCGTTAGATTTTTATTAGTCTTAATTTCTCCGCTTACAATGACCGGAGCTTTAGAAAGACCATTGCTTTCGTCACGTGTCGTTAAGTTATTCTGATAAAGAGGCGTAACGTCCTTTGAAGACAGAACCTGAGACGGTTGCTTATGAATTGCGAATTTATTCTTACTGGCAACCAGCTTACCCCCTTTATTCTCTGCATAATACCAATATCCATCTTCGTTTTGTACAATTACGGCACCGCTGTCTGCAGCAGTCCAGTTAAAATGCTCGTCGCCTACTTTCTGAGCAGTAAATACCGTTCCGTCAGGCTGTATATATTCACCCTTAATCGGTGCAGCAGGTGCTGCTAGAGTCTGCTCGCCCATTAGGACAAAGGCTGCTATCGCAGCAACTAAGATTGCATAAATATAATAGTTTCTAAAAACAAATAAATCTTTCATTCTTAAGCTTTGCAAAAAGTATGACCTCCTGAAGGATGTATTTAGTTCTATTTACTTGCTATATATTCGCTTCCAGGCATCCCCCTTCAGTCTATATATAGGAGTATTCAACCATGATCGAGTGATCGCCAGTGTTATCTTCCTATTTACTTAGTTCTATCGATACAAATGAAATTGCATGATAGAATGCTAAAGTAATATAACAGAATTTGGGTACAAATATTGTCGAATTATGTCGCGATAGAAAAAATGTATATGGAGTGGGAATCAAGAATCAACATACCTATACATTGTTCGCCAGCAAGTTAATTCCTTCTAATCGAATCTTCATAGTCTGCTCCCTATAGTTAGGAAAGGCCAGAATCCTCAGATGAGAAGTTCTGGCCTTCTTTGCAGCTATTTTAAAGACGCGATTAAATCTCGACATTCCTGTATATCTATATCCCTAAATTTATTTAGATTTATTGAATTGTAATTCAGGTTAAATAGTACCATTCGTATTTATAACCGTAGCTGTAACAGCACGGGTATTTATCGATCCCCCGGCGTCTCCTGCAGATGTAGCCAGCCCTTTAATGGTAAATGAATAATTGTACGTACCCGGTCCCGGATTGTCGACCCAAGTGAGATTAGACGTCACGGTAATTTGCTCGAGTGGAGGTTGATTCGGCCCCGGCACAATGGCTTCATTATTAACTGCGATAATATCATTCGGATTTCTTGATAGGAAGCTATTGACCGAATAACTTAGAATATTTGTAAATTCCACATTTGCAAAAGCATCCAGTTTCACGACTTGATTGGCTCCAAGCACAATAGAAGACAGGGTTAACGCAGTCGTTGCCTGGTTTTCCGTCAAAGGAACAGGCTCACTGCTTCCGGCAAATCGAACATCCACAATGCCTGGGGGACCCGCTTGTCCCTGTATTCCCTGTATTCCCTGTTGCCCCTGTGAGCCAGCAGCCCCTTGAGCTCCAGTTGCTCCTTGCGGGCCAATTGCTCCTGAGGCTTCTACCTCTCTCGTTGGTTCAATAATTTTTGCCGCTTGAATGGCTTGTGTAAATGCAGGCGTTGATACAAGCCCCGGCAGTACGGTACGAACTGCGCTGTCAAAGGTAGGATGTGAAATAAGCTCTGGCAGCACGGAACGGACAACTTTATCAAATGCGGGAGTTGCAATTAAATTCGGTAATACGGAGACGATCGTTCTGTTAAAAGTGGGGTGCGAAATTAAAGAGGGTATGACATTAGGTGATATTGTTCTTGAAGTAACCGCATATCTTGCAAGTTTAGTGCTGGTTACCGCTCTCGGAGCTATTCTTCTAGCTTTTATAGGCAACTCAAGTCTGCTGACTCGTTCTTCGACTGTAAGTCTTCTTCTTCTGACCGCCAAAGCATTCATCCCCTCCTGCCATTTCGTTGGATATATTACCCATTCAGTTAACAGTGTATTTTTGGGGGATAGGTCATGGCACGACGTTTGTACCTGATTGATTCGTCTATTTTGCGGCTGTAAGCTCTTCTTATGCTTGGAAAAGACCGCCTACTATTCAACCGATTCATTGTTCGCTCTATCTTTTCCGAGTATACTATTTCCAATTGATCGATTAGGCGAACACAGGAGGTCTGAAGATGGTATTCGTAGCGTTACTTAGAGGCATTAACGTAGGCGGCAACAACAAAATCGATATGAAGCAGCTTAAGCGAACGTTCGAAGCAATTGGCTTAACCGATGTAGTGACCTACATCAATACGGGCAATATCGTATTTACGGACGGCTCTCGCCTCGCCCAGGAGCTAAGCGAGAGGCTGGAGGAAGCGATAGCGGCCGACTTCGGCCTAACCATCAAAGTAATGGTGCGGCATTTGGACGAAATCAAAGCCATTATGGACAAGCTGCCGGATAGCTGGACGAATGATGCGAACATGAAGAGTGACGTGCTCTACTTATGGGATGGGATCAATGAAGAGTCCGTGCTCGAGAAGCTGACCATCAAGCCTCAGATCGACCGCGTTATCTATGTCCATGGCGCCATACTATGGTCGTACGACCGCGTCAATGCGGGCAAGAGCGGCATGGGAAAAATCATCGGCACGAAGGTTTACCAGCAAACGACGGTACGCAATGTCAACACGGCGCGCAAAATATACGAGCTCATGCAAGCCGCAGCACGAAACCTGGACAGCAAGCCGTAACATTATAAGGAGGTCTCTATGTTTATCGTCATCGGGCTCGTATTTATCATTCTGTACGCCCTCATCGTATTCTATATCGGCTGGAGCGGTTGGTCGTGGATCAAGCCGGCGGTATCTCGCAGATTCCGGCTCGTCTATATTATTGCGCTCGTCTTTCTGGCAAGCTCTCTCTTTCTCTCCAGAATGGTAGCAGGCTCAACGATCTTAAGCGTCATCGGCAGCTATTGGCTGGCTTTATTCAGCTTATTGATTATGCTCCTTCCGCTCGTTCACCTAACGGTCTGGCTTACGAAGCTGACACGGCTGCCGCGCCATTCCGTCCAAAAGTGGTCGGGAGTCGCCACTTTGCTTCTGATGGTCGTTCTGCTCGGTTACGGAAGCTTTAATGCCTTTAGTCCGACAGTCCGTTCCTATGACATCTCTATCGACAAAGAAGGACCAGCGAACGGCGAGCTTCATATCGTGATGGCGGCCGATATGCACTTCAGCTATTTATCGGGAAAAGCGCATGCGCAGCGAATGGTGAAGGAAATAAATGCGTTAAAACCGGACATCGTGTTATTTCCCGGCGATATTGTGGATGACGATATTGTGCCTTATAAGGATAAAGGCATCGGCGATATTTTATCGGAGCTCGAAGCCCCTCTCGGCGTGTTCGCCTCTCTCGGCAATCATGACCGGTTCAAAGGCGAGACCGAGGAGCTGATCGCGCTTATAGAGGAGAGCGGGATTCAGATTCTGTATGACGAGACGATCCAGCTTGGCGGTTGGCTGACGCTCGTCGGGCGCAAGGATTACAGCGACAAGGAGCGAGCGGATCTTGCCCGCCTGACGGAAGACATCGATCGTACAGGGCCGACCATTATGCTCGAGCATCAACCGGTCGAGCTGGATATCGCGGAGGAGCAAGGCATCGATCTGATGGTATCCGGCCATACCCATCACGGACAAATCGCGCCCGGCAATTTAATAACGGACCGGTTGTTCGAGAATGATTGGGGCCACTTGCAGAAAAGTCGGCTGCACTCCATCGTAACTTCCGGCTACGGCTTCTGGGGGCCACCGATCCGCATCGGCTCAAGGTCGGAAATCGTGTCCATTCATGTCCGTTTCTCCAATTCGGAGGGTTAACGCTATAAGCTTGTTACGTTCTAAGATTAGCCTGTAATTCATACAGGCTAATCGGAACTGCTTGCCTGATAAGTGGCTTTTGAGTGGAAATGATACAGCCAAAACCGGCGCTTCAGTCCTCAGCAGCCTTTTTCCGTCCATTTGACTGCACGAAATCCAATCAAACTTAGAAATCTTCTCATTCTCAGCCTTTTTATTGTATGAAATCCAATCAAAAGGCTGGCACACCTCAAAGACAGCCCCTTACACCCAAGCATCGTTGGAGTAGCCGCGTTGCTCCCAATACCCGACATGCTCGCCTTCAATGAGCTCGATCCGGTTTAGCCATTTGACCGACTTGTAGGCGTACATCTTGGGCACGATCAGCCTTACGGGACCGCCAAGATCGCTTGGGATCGGCTTGCCGTCATGCATAACGGCGACGAGCACATCGTCCAAATCCGCTTGCTCAAGTGTTAACGTATCCGTGTATACGCCGTCACCGGAATAGAACTTCACGGTACGGGCGGATGTCTTCACCCCCGCCTGCTTCAGCAGATCCTTCAGCTTGATGCCTTCCCACGTATTCTTATACACCGACCACCCTGTTACGCAGTGGAAATCGCTCACCTGCACCTCGCGTTTCAGCGCGACGAACTGCTTCCAGTCCCACTTGAAACTGCGGTCGACGAGTCCGTCTACCGTGAACGACCAGTTCTCGTTCGTGAAAGTCGGGATCGGCGTGACAGTGTACACGCGGAATTGCCCTTGGGCTCCTCCGCCGAGCGGCGGCGACGATGCCGGAAGCGGCTGCGGCGCGGGAACGAGGCTGTTGCCATCGTTCTCGATCAACTTCTCGAGCGACTCGCTGCCGCCGACGCCGAAGTTGCCAAGCGAATCGCCGACCCACTCCAGGAAGGAAGGCCCGATCGTGACGGCAAGCCCCGCTCCGATTGCGCCGCGTATGAACGAACGGCGCGTATACACCGGCTGTGGCGCTGCGGGATGCAGCGCTCCTGCAGCCGCAGTTGCCTCCCTCTCATCGCCTCGCTTAATCGTCCGGCGGTTCGGCTCCTTGAGCCATCGCACCCGAGTGAGCGAGTGATAAATGATATACGGCAGGCCGACCCACGTAAGCAGATCATGGACGACCAACGCGACATTAGAGACGCGCGGCCCGACTGCCCGGAACTGCCATAGCAGTACACCCGACAAAAACCAGCCTAGCAGCAGAGCCAGCACAACGATTACATTTGCTCGCTGGGCAGGCTTATCCTTAAGCTGCTTCCAATGCTTGCCCGCTAACAGCAAGTAGTACAGCACCGGCACAATCGAGGCGATACCGACAACGATATGCAGCCACTTGATCCACACGCGCCCTTCGCCGAGAATGCCCCGCCAGAAGCCGCCAACGAGAATGAGCCCCGTAAGCGCCAATAGGACGACGATCCATCCGTTCCACGAATGCAGCGACACGAGCTTTTTGCCAAATCCTTTGCGCAGGCTTGCAAGCATTTTCCCCATACGGCTGTCGCTCCTTTATTTCCGACTTTTCTCTTTCTTCTATTATAGCGCCTCGATAGAACATATTCGATATGCCATGACATGACGGATTACAAAAACGAAAGGACCTCATCCGCCACGGTTAGGTGGTGAATGAGGTCCTTCATGCCCAGTAAGACACTTACTTCCCGGCAGCGCTCAAAGTAAACTCGAACGTTATTTCTTTATCTGCCGGAATCAAGTATTCATCATGCACTGGCGCTCCCCAGCTGTCATCGCCGCCTACGCCCATTTGTTTGCCGGCAATGGTCACGACCGTATAATGGATATTCGGCAGCTCCCATGCATGGGCTGCATTCTCCAGCTCGAAGGCGGTGTATGGCGACAGCGTGCATTCCACGGGAGCTTGCGGATCGGCGCTCATCTTGAGGCCCGCTCCGGCAGCGTCGGTAATCGATAATCTTCTCACGCCCGTCCGATTGCCCGATTCCTGAGGCACCAGGTAGCTGGATGGCAGCTCGTCAACGCGTCGCTCGAATACGCCGAGACGCGCACCGAACGCGCGGTCGATATAGTTCTCTTCCGGCCCCATGGCATACCACTCCGAACGATCATAATCAGCCGGGATCTTGAACGTTAACGCGAAGATCGGCAAGTTCGGCAAGCCCTCGGCACCGATGTACCGCGAGCGAACGCGAAGACGTCCGTCTGCGAATACGGTGTAGGCTACGCTCACCCGCACATCCGGGCTAATGCTGAACGAGTACTGATAAGCAACTGTTGCCGATCCAGCCTCTTCGGTTAGCTCGACGCTCTCGCAACGGCGAGCCAAGCTTGCCGCATACCAAGCTCCCGCTTGGAAACCTTGGTTGTAGCCCTTGTCGTTATCCGTCGTCGCCCGCCAGAACAACGGCATTGGCGGCGCGGCGATCATCTCGCCTCCGTCGCCATACCGCAAGGATACGATCGAGCCGGCTTGCTTCGAGAACAGCATAGCGAAGCCGACTCCGGTTATACCGATATTAACGTCTCCCTCGATAACCGTCAGTTCCCCGGACGCCTGCTCTGCATCAACAGTTTGCGACTCTACCCGATAAATATGTTGCCCGAACGCGACCTCATGCCCCGCTTCTGCCCACAGCTCGTCCTCTTTCAATACTAACGCAGCGTGCAAGCAGTATTCGCCAGCCTCGCTGCAATTTTCCGCCGGCAACTTCAAATGTATATGTCCCGTTTCCTGAGCCGCTACGAAGACGTCGCTCTCTCCGGCAAATACCTCCACGCCCTCAAGGTACAATCGGATTCGCAGGCTTAAGCCTTCCGTGCTCTCGAACAGGTTCTCGTTCTTGATAGCAACCGAGTCGCGCGACACTTCAAGCTTCATATTCTGATACAGGAACTTAACCTCCTGCATCTTAGGCGTCTCCTTCCGATCGGCGAACACGATGCCGTTGCCGCAGAAGCTATAGTCCGTTGGACGGTCGTCGTAGTCTCCTCCGTACGCCAAGTACTCTTCGCCGTAACGATTGGTCTTCACAAGCGACTGATCGATATAGTCCCAGATGAAGCCGCCCTGATACATCGGGTATTTGCTCTCCAGCTCCGTATATTTGTGCAGTCCGCCAACCGAGTTGCCCATCGCGTGCATATACTCGCAGCTAATGTAAGGCTTCGCCGGATTCCCTTGCAAATAAGCTTCGATATCCGCCGGCTTCGCGTACATGCGGCTTTCCATATCGCTCGTGTCGTCGAAATCGCGATTGTGGAACACGCCCTCGTAATGAACCAATCGGCTCGGATCCGCCTCGCGGAAATAGTTAGATACATTCAGGATAACTTCGCCCGCGTACGATTCGTTGCCGCATGACCAGATGAGAATGGACGGATGGTTTTTGTCCCTCTCCAGCATCGATATCGCGCGGTCCATGACGATTGGCTGCCATTCGGGCCTATCGCCCGGCACATTCCACGAAGGCTCGACCGCCCCCATCTTCTGCCAGGAACCATGCGATTCCAGGTTCATCTCATCGATGACGTACACGCCGTATTCGTCGCACAGCTCGTACCATAACGTCTGGTTCGGATAGTGGGACGTACGCACAGCGTTAATGTTGTTTCGCTTAAGCGTCGCGATATCCCAGAGCATATCTTCCTTCGTCACCACCCTGCCGCTGCGGCAATTGAACTCATGGCGGTTAACGCCCTTAAATACGATCCGCTCACCGTTTAAGCACATTAACCGATTGATCATCTCGAACCTGCGGAAGCCGGCCTTCTGCACAATCGCCTCTACCAATTCTCCTTCGGCATTCAATACCGAAATATAGACCCGATATAAATAAGGCTTCTCCGCGCTCCATAGCTGAACCTTACCCGCAGCAGCGGTCAATGTGAGCGAACCGTTCCCGAATTGCCCCGTTACGGTAGCAACCGTAATGCCCGCCGCATCCTTCAGCTCCACTCGCGCCTGAGCAGCCGAATGAATCTTGTCCATCAGTTGCAAATCCACGGTTAACACGCCTTGCGAATAGGAATCGTCCAGCTCCGCCCGAACGCGCACATCCTGCACATGCAGCTCGGGAATCGTATACAGGTACACATCGCGGAAAATACCCGAAAACCGCCAGAAATCCTGATCCTCCAGCCAGCTTCCCGTGCTCCGCTGATACACCTCTACGGCAAGCTTGTTCTCTCCCTCGCGCACATGCGGCGTCAGCTCGAACTCCGACGGCGTGAAGCTGTCTTCCGCATAACCGACGAACTCGCCGTTCAGCCAGACGTAGAACGCCGATTCCACGCCCTGGAACGAAATATAGACCGGCTGGCCCGCCATATTCGCAGGCAACTCGAACGCCTTCACATAGCTGCCGACGGGGTTCTCCTTAGGAAGCCCGGGAGGACGCGCGCCATCCAATCCGTCCCACGGGTACATCGTATTGACGTATTGCGGCGAGGCAAAGCCTTGCAGCTGAATATGACCCGGAACCTGAATGTCCGACCACTCCGAGTGATCATAATTTACGTCATAAAATAAAGCTTCTCTCGCTTCCGCTCTGCCCGAATAGCTGAACTTCCAGCTCCCGTTCAGCTCATGCCTAAGCGCCATCGGCGCTCCCGCCTCCGCTTCCTCCATCGTGCGATAATACCGGTGATCCGAGTGGGCATCGAGACGATTCACCCGAAATACGCTCACGTCGCTAAGCCAAGCGCTTGTTGGTTTCTTTTCTGCTCCCATTGCTTATGCTTCAATCCTCTCTATGCCAACATTCGTTAGTTTATAAATGCTCTCTTTGCCTATATACACGTTAAAGCTGTCGTTCTCATAGTCCACTCGAGGCGCAGTCTCCCATTCCTCTGCACAGTCTCTCGTCTTACTTCCGGGATTTCCATATACGCCGGTCGCCATCCAATGGACGCCCGGCTGCAAGCTGGCTGTCACCGTCGGAATGACCGTCCGCGCGTACAGCACATTCGTATTCGCGTTCGGATGGACAAGCTCAGCTTGCCCGCTGCCGAAGAGCAGCCGGATGCCGCTTGCGCCTAAAGCGGATACGGCCAGCGCTCCGCCCTGCTCCTTGCCCTCTTGCAGCGTTCGTTTCCCTTGCCGATCTTCAACGCCGAGCGCGAACCCGCCGTCAGCGGCATCGAGATATCTGCTGGAGGCGATACGATGAATGCGCACATGCCATGGCGCGCCGACTATGAGCCATGTCTGCACCTCGACATCGAGCCACGGCTTCCATACCGTATAGATCACGCCCGGCTCGATCAACGTCTGCTCTGCTTTCCGTTTCACCCGATAGATCCGGTCGCCTTCGCTAAGCGCAAGCATCGAATCGTACGCTCCTTGCGCAAGCCCCCATTCCGCCCGCGGCACGCTGAAGCCGAATTGATTGGAATAAGCGAACTTCTCGTATTTGGCCGCCGTATGCGTATGCTCGTTCGTCGAGGGATGTCCTGCATTGAAAGCGACAATATGATTGCTGGCTTCCTGCCTCTGAATGATTAGATGCGGCGACCGCTGCAAGGAGCGCTCGTTCAGCTCAGGCAGCGGCAGCTCCTCTGCCTGCCAGAACGGATGCTCCTCCGGCAGCGCAAGCGGAAGGAACGTTTTGAACGCCCAATACGGCGATCCCGGCGCATTGTAATTTTCCGCCATGACGAGATTCGGATAGGCGTAACCGATCGACAGCCTGCCGTCCGCTTCGAAGATCGGCTGAGCAAACCACCAGCGCAAATGCCGCAGTACAATGCCCTTCATGACGCCATAGGGAAACACCTCCACGCCTGCATAAGCAAGCGCGCTCCAGAAGGCCGCCTGCGAGAAACGATACGTTAGGCTTCGTCCGTAAGGCAGCGCGGAGCCGTCGCCCGCGAACCAGTAAATGAAGTCCTTCGCGAAAGCCGACGCCCTTTCCTTATAAAGCGCTGCCCGCTTCGGATCTTCCTCCCCCATCCACTCCGCATAGATCAAACCGTAATAATGGATCGCGAACGGTCCATAATAGTCGCAATGGCCGCCGATGCCGTCCGAATACCAGCCGTCCGACAAATAGAACGCGTCGATTCGATCCAAATTCGCGTTCATCTGCTCCCGGTCATACGGAAGTCCAAGCTTCTTGAAGCCGAGATTGACCATGACGAGAAAGAACAGCCAGTTGCAGTCGTAAACCGGACGTTCATTTATTTGGTTAAACCAGTCGAAGAAACGCCCCTTCTCCACATCGCTGAGCGGCTGCCACACTTGCTCTGGCGCCATAGCCATCGCAAGCCCGAAGGACGCCATCTCTACCAGCTTCTGATCGTAATCGTTCACGATTCCCCAATATTCTTCGTGCCCGGGATTCGTTCCGTTCCGTATTCCTTCTGTATAGAGCTTCCACAGCCCGGAATCGCCGCCTCCGGCAGCCAGCGGCGCCAGTCCCCATAACACGCGCGAGAAGCCTTCCATCTCGGCGGTTTCACTCGTGCAGCCCGAACCGGTCTCCCCCAGCTTCAGATGGGCCTTCCCTTCGCTGTAATATGGAACCAGCGGCTCGCATAGCTGGCGCAGCGCATCCTGCATATCCGCTCTCGTCGCGAGCGGATTCGATTGGATCGGCAATGGCTTGCCATATTTCGTCATACTCGCATCTCTCCTCTCCTTAACGACTCGTTCTACCAGAATAGGTCGTCGTGCCCATTCAATTGCGCGATGCCCTCGGCGAAGAAATAGTCGCCGTAAATAAGCGGCACATCAATGTTTCTGCCTTCCGGATAATGACTCGTGCCGTGCAGGATCAGACCTTCCTCGTCGCTGCGGTCCCATGCTCCGTAGTTGGCATACAGCGAATGCAGCATCCGCTCGCCCGCTTCATAATACAGCGACCGCTCCTCGTCCTTAACGAGCCTCGCGAGCAGCAGCAACCCCGAAGCGGCGCATGCTCCTGCAGAGGAATCGCGATATTTGACCACTTCTGGAGGCGTCCTGAAATCCCAATGCGGCACATGGTCCTCCGGCAGATTCGCGATAAAGAAATGAGCTACGCGCTTAGCCCCATCCAGGTAGCGCTCTTCGCCCGTGTAACGGAAAGCCAGGCTCATGCCGTACAGCGCCCATGCCGCCCCTCGCGACCAAGCGGAATCTGGCGAGTAGCCCTGTCCTCCATGAACACGCAGACGCTCTCCGCTCTCCGGGTCGAACTCGACGATATGATTGACTGAGCCGTCCTGCCGAATGAAATGCTGCAGCACCGTATCCGCATGCGCAACCGCCATATGCTTATACCTGGGATCTCCGGTAATGTCCGTCGCCCATAGAAGCAGCGGCAGATTCATCATGCAGTCGATAATCGCCCACCCTTCGTTGCGATCGCCGGGCTTCCAAGGATTCCAAGCACGTATGAACTTCCCTTGCATATTAAAACGTCCGCTCAGCAGATTAGCAGCCAGCAGTCCACGACGCCGAGCCTGTTCATCCCCGAGCAGCTTATACCTCGCCACGCTCGTCAGCGTCCACATGAATCCAATATCATGATCCAGACGGTCATAATCAAGAATGACCTGATCCAGCTGATTCTCGCAGGATTCGGCCAGTTGCCGAAGATGCTCGTCATTTGAATCCCTGTACACGAGCCAAAGCAGACCCGGCCAGAAGCCGGCCGTCCACCATGAAGCCGGCTCGAGCTTATACTTCCCCTCGACGCTTGCATGAGGAAATCCGTCACCTATCCGCAAGCTGGTGCTTGCAACCTTCTTCGCAATTCTCGACCACGCTTCCTCATGCCAATGCGAACTAGTTTCCATCGCTTCTCCTCACTCCAATCTTTTTCTATTGCAACCTTTCTCCAACCAGTTTATAATCGAAAACTTCACTGCACTATAACAACATGCTGTACTTAGTGAACAAAGATGCGGTTTTCATGTGAACGGTTGTGTGCATCGTTCATTATTCGACAAATACCCGCACGGCGCAGCTTATTTCACTGAAATGTTCACACAAAGCAATTTTGTTCACAGCCAAAAGTTGAATTTATGCATAAAGTAGGGAACGCTCTACTACCGAATACACTGTGCACAGGCTATAATTGAGCAGAAATGTACACCCGCAGCAATGAAACATTTTAGAGATTAAGGGGGAGTATTCATTGCGTTTGAACAGGATCAGAAGAAACGGCAAACTATACGTCAGATTACTGCTCGGCATTACACTCAGCATCGTAATGGTGCTGCTGATCAGCTCGTCCGTGTATTACTTTTCATTCACCCGCATACTTCAGGATAAAGCTTATGAGTCGGATCTCAGCAATCTAAGGGAGACCGGACAAGCCGTAGCCAAAACGACGGAAAGCGCACAATCGGTTGCTTTCCAAATCTATCGGAACAGCGCGATTGCCAAAGTGCTTTATTATCAGAATCCGAGTGCTTTTGACGAACAGGCCGTCATGATTGATATCAGCAACTACTTGGCGACTATGCCTTATATCCAGTCCATCTATGTATATAATCCGACCGAGGATCGCTTCTATATATCCGCTCAGACAGGTCAAAGCGGTATTCTTGAACAAAGCGAAGTGAATGATGCGGGCATTATGGACATTCTGGGCCGCTATCAGGAGTATAAGCCGTTCACGCCGATTCCAAGGATCATCAAGGCAGCCAATTCGAATGCGGAGGATATAGGTGTCTACACGTATCTATGCTACGATGCCATCAGCTCCAACCAACAAATGAATTCGGCTGTAGTCGTCAACATCTCGGCCTCCTGGATTAACGGAGAGCTGGAGAGCGACATGATTGACGGCTCTGCGCGCACGCTGCTATTGGATGACCGGGATATCGTGCGTTCCGTGGGAGATCTTAAGCCGTTGCAACTAAGCGAGCAAGACTTCGAGCTTATACAAGCAGCGCCAGGGGAATCAAATACCGGATACACGATAGCATCTTTCGAAGGCGTCAAATCGTTAATCTCGCGTACCTCTTCTCCTCAATATGATTGGCACTACGTCCGCATCTCTCCATATGGAGAGATCGTCAAGGAAATGAAGTCGGTGAGGGTTACAACGCTGCTTATCGCCTCCTCCGTGCTACTCGCGGGCTTGTTTCTTTCCTGGCTGCTCTCCCGCTACTTGTACGTGCCGATTAACAAGATCGAGAGCCGCATGGCGGATCTCGAGTCCGAACGAAGGAACAGCAGCTATACGATACGCCAGAACGTTCTGCACAAGCTTGTTCAGATTCAAGAGTTCGATCCGCAGGTGCAGCTGGATAAGCTGCGACGGGCAGATATTTCGTTCGATTTCACGAAGCCTTATCTGCTCATTTATCTGCGCATCGATCAGTTCGAGAAATTGAAGAAACATAATTCCAAAGATCTGCTCACGTACAAATTCGCGATCATGAATATCGCGACGGAAGTCTGCTCCAAGAACTTCAGCGTCGATTCTATCGAGCTGGAAGATGACAGCATCCTTATGCTGCTCAATGTCGCAGATCCCGCGTTCGCGGAATCAGAGCCGCTTCATGCGATGCTCAGTGAAGTTCAGGCTGCGTGCCTCGAGTACATTCATATCGGCATTTCTGTTGCAGTAACGCCTATTACCGACGACCCGCACCAGCTTCATGCCATGTATAAGCAAGCCAAAGAAGCCTCCTTCCACCGCTTCTTCCAGGGCAGAAGCGCGGTAATTGAAACGGAATCGCTTCAATTCTCTGAGGGCGTCGACTATTCCTTCCCGGTAGGCAAGGAGAAACGAATGATCGATGCGTTGATCGCAGGCAAGACGGACGAAGCCAAATCGCTGTTCACGGAAATCATCGGCGAAACCGCGCCGTATCCAATCCGTGTCGTTCATTCGGCGGCTACGCATATGACCGTCGCTCTAGGCAACATGCTCAAGGAAATCGAGCGGAACGGCTCGCTGCAGCTGGGCTTCAACGCTGAGCTCGCCGTACCTAAAATCGAAGACTTCGAAACACTCGAAGAGATGACGGAAGCGTACTTCACATTTTTCGACTTACTGAAATCCAAGCTGGTCGAGAAGCGCAGCGGCAAGCAAGAGGATCTCATAAGGAAAATTACGCATCTTATTGAAACCCATTTCAATGATCCGAACCTTAGCTTAAACTTTGTCGCGGACGAGCTGAACATGTCTTCCTATCATATCAGCCGCGTCTACCGTCAGCAGACGCTTACCACCATCGTCGACATGATTAATCATGTCCGTATGGAGAAAGCCAAGGAGCTGCTCACAACAACCGAATACTCCGTATCCGACATTGCCGAGAAGACCGGCTACACGAGCAGCTCGTACTTCCATCGGATGTTCAAAAAAATATACGGCGTCACGCCGTCTGAATTCCGTAATGCTCACCCTAAGAAGAAATAAGAAACGAAAGCGGAGAGCGTCCGGTTCCGGTTCATACGGCTTCCTTTGAGGTGTACTGGCCATTTTGAATGGATTTCTTCCAATCAAATGACTAAGAGCGAGACCAATTCAGGGTTTGATTGGATTTGGTACAATCAAATGGACGTCGGCGGGCTGTATGGCGCAAGAATGCAAGTTTTGACTGTATGATTTCCACCCAAAAGTCACTAAACAGCAGTTAGGGACCGTTTTGACTGTATGTAATACAGGCAAAAGTTGTCCGTAAAAAGGCGGCAGCCCAGGCGAAATCAATTCGCTCAGGCTGCCGCCTTTATTTTGGTTATTGCGCCGCGAAAGTGGCATCCCCCTGCTCCGCTGCCGTACTGATCGGATCGATCCGCAGATTGAAGCCGGAATGTCTAATATACCTTGTAGGATAATTGTACGATTGGAACGAGAATTTGCTGCTGTCTGCAAGTCCAGGCACTCTATAGAACGTGGCATCGGCAGCGAAGGTGCCGCCTGAGTTCGTCTGAGCATACAGCACGTAACTCGAGTGTCGTAAGTAGAGTGCCGGATTGCTTTTCAGTTGGAATGAAACACCGGTCGGGTCCGCCAAGCCGGGAACCATATTCCATTCGGAATTCGCAAGCGTCGGATTTTCCACGATTTTTGCTGTGCCGGCATCATTGGCCACATACCTTGTCGGATAGTTATGGGACTGCCATCTCGAAGCCGCTGTCACCGCCCCAGAGTCATTGCCGAATACTTTAACCTCGAACAGCCTTGGGGTATACCAGTTGCCGGGGTTATTATGAAGATCAGCGTTAACCATATTGATCCTGACGTACCTGGCCGAAGCCGCCAACGTATCCGACGTAAAGCCATAAGAGGTGTTACCGGTACGGTCTGCTGCGACAGTCCAATTGACGTTATCCGTACTCGTCTCGATTTTGTATTGATAGAAACCCTCAGACCCCTTCAGCATCCACCAAGAGATTTGCACGTTCCGTATCGATTGCACCGAACCTAGGTCTACCTTCCACCAATGCGGCCAAGCAACGCTCGTCCCAACCCATTCCGTCAAGTAGTTTCCGTCATTCGCATAGCTCGCCGGACCCGAAGCCAGCACGGATTGTGCCGTCGAGATCTTGCCTTGCGACAGCAGCTTGCCATTCTGTACGGGAACGACGATATCATTCGCCGCGTTATACATCACTTGATCGAAATAATCGTAGAAAGCAAACCCGTTCGAGAAGGAGATCGGCATCAGACGCTGCTCTGTCTGGCCGTTCACGACGCCTGCCCAGCCGAACATCCACCTGAAGGCTACCATGACATAATTGGCGCCTCCATTTTGTTTAACCCGAACGACTCCGCCAGACTGCGCCGAGAACGTCGACGTGTTGCCGACCGTGCGCAGCTCGGACCACGAGCCTCCGATTTGGGTCGCCGCGGAGTACATCGGTTGGCTCGGATACCAGCCTGCCGCCTGCGACGAGAACAGATAATAAATGCCGTCCTTCTTAATCATCGATGGCAGCTCGCGATGCATATTATCGTAAATAACCGATACTTGGTAATCGACGTCGAGCCAATTGGAGGTCAGCTTGTATAGGATGGTATCTGTATTCGTGTTAGCCGTTGAAATCAGGTAAGCTGAGCCGTCATCGTCCCTGAACAAGCTCAAGTCGCGAGAATCGTTTCCTGCCGGTCTGAAGCTCTTATGGAAAGTGAAGCTTTGTCCCGGCGTGGCAGAAGCTACAGATACCCGTCCAAGCGTGTAATCGGTGCTATTCTCGTAATGCGCCCAAAAAACAAACTTGTTCGTAGGGGCATGATACACGATAGAAATGCCCTCGAACTTGCAGTTGTTCAGATCCGCATGATCCGTATACGACAGCACGACCTGGTCATTTCCGTAATTGATGTCATCCGTGGACGTTTGTTGAATCATTTGACCGAATCCGCCTTCGGCTTTTCCGACAAAATTAAACCGGTAGTACGTGTTGCCAACCTTCAGCTCGTTCGGTGTCTTAAGTGTCGATGCTTGCGTATTGTCGAATGTTGTAAGGCCAGCAGGAAGCGTGTAGGGAACGTAGGCTATCGATTCGGCAGAAGCGAGTTGCGTCGTTCCGGCGTACGCCTTGACTTGATACTTATAGCTGCTCCCTACCGTCAATCCGTAATCATCCAAGGATGTGCCCGTGACCGATTGCAATGCTGCATAAGCGCCGTTATTGACGGAGCGCGTCACATCGTAACGGGTTGCTCCCGTAACCGGCGTCCATTGAACCTTGGCGTTCGAAACGGCCGTTTCGTTCTTCAAAAGAAATAAAGTCGCAGCTACGCCTAAATTGTTGGTCGTAACCGTTGCTTCGTCTGCTTGAAACGTTCCCCAGTTGGAACGAATGCCGACTTTTCCCGAAGCAAGAGCCGTATCCACCGTATCGAATATGAGCGAATCATTGACAAAACATTTGATTTTACCGCCGCTCACCTCGACTTTCAGCGTGTACCAGGTGCCGCTGCTCATGGTGAAATCCGTTTTGCTTCCCAATAAAGTGCTCGTACCGCCAACCTTCTTAGAAAGCTCCAATGTACTCGTGCTTACTGGATTCATCCGGAACATGTAATAATTATTCGCATCCTGATAGCGGGCAATTAAACCGACGAATGCACCTCCATCTCCATGCCTAACCTTCATTTGGTACGTATAATCCCCCCAAGATGAGTTGCCTGCTGTAATATAAGCCTCCTGAGAAGTATGGGTCTGATTCAGAACTTTGTTGCTGGCGTTCGCCGCGTCTGTCGCGACGGCCCATGTCCCCCCGCTTGTCGTCCATGCGGGCGAGGTGAAATTGCCGTCCTGAAAGTCGTCTTGAAGGTACACCATGCTTGCTTCCGCAATGTTGCGATCGGTTAAGAAGAGATAGGACGATAACAGCATCATCGTTACGATTATGGCAATCCCTTTTTTCACGCGTTGCATAACAGCCCTCCTACAAATCCGTATTTGTAAAAAAAAGAGGACTAAATTAAATCTTTAGTCCCCCATGCTGTACATTTAAAGTTGGTTAAACGTAGCGTCGTTCTTCTCCGTCGCCGTCGAGATCGGATCAATTCTTAGGTTATAGCTCGAATGTCTAATATACCGGGTAGGATAGTTGTAGGATTGGAACGAAAACTTACTGCTGTCCGCAAGCCCCGCTACTTTATAGAACGTAGCATCGGCAGCGAATGCGCCTCCCGTGTTCGTCTGCGCAACCAGCACGTAGTTGTAGTGTCTCAAGAAAATGCCTGGATTGCTTTTCAATTGGAAGGAAACGCCCGACGGATCTGCCAAGCCGGGAACCATAATCCACTCGGAGTTGGCGAGAGTCGGATTCTCCACAATCTTGGCGTTGCCGGCATCATTGGCAATATACCTTGTCGGGAAGTTATGCGAAGTCCATCTCGTCGTCACCGCCGTAGTCGCTGGAGTGCCGTATATCTTGGCCTCCCACAGTCTTGGCGTATACCAGTTGCCAGGGTTATTCCACAGATCGGCGTTCACCATATTAACCCGCACATACCTCGCCGTTGCATAGAGCGAATCCGAAGTAAAGCCGTACGTCGTATTGCTCGTACGATCCAGCGCTACCGTCCAGTTCACATTGTCGAGACTCGTCTCGATTTTGTATTGGTAGAAGCCTTCGGAGCCGTTCATCATCCACCAGGAAAGGTCAACGGTCTTGATCGTGTAGTTCGCTCCGAGGTCAACCTTCCACCAATGCGGCCAGGTTACGCTTGTGCCCACCCATTCCGTCTGGTAATTGCCGTCATTCGCATAACTTGCCGGATTCGTGCCTAATGCAGACTGGGCCGTTGCCGTCTTGCCTTGGGAGATAAGCGTGCCGTTCGATACGCCGGATACGGCTCCTGTAGCCGCATCGATGCTGATCTTCTCGTAATAATCCATCGATGCAGTCGTTCCGCTCAATGTCAGAGGAAGCCACACATATCGCGAATCACCCAAAGCGCTTGAGTTCCAGCGGTCGCCCACATAGATATAATTAGTCGCGCTGCTGCCCTGTACCGTCAGGATAAAGGATGCCTGCGTATAGAAAGTGGACGAGTTTCCGATCGGCTGCAAGGCCGACCACGGTCCGTTCAGACTAGTAGCCGTCGAATATTTCGCTTGGTTCGGATACCAGCCCGAAGCGCCGGAAGTAATCAAATAATAGACCGAGTCCTTCTTCACAATCGCCGGAGCTTCCCTATGGTCGCCTTCGTAAATCATGTTCATCTCGGAATCGATTGCTAAGTAGTCGGAAGTCAGCTTGTAGATTCTGAGATTGTAGTTGTTGTCGGAGGAGGAGATGAGGTATGCCGTACCGTCCGTATCCTTGAAGAGCGTCATGTCTCTGGATTGCATGCCGTTCGGCTGGAAGCTGCCATGGTAAGTGAACGGTCCGGTCGGCGATGAGGACGACGCAACGGCTACCCGCGCAAGGGAATAATCCGTACCGTTCTCGTAATGTCCCCACAGGACGTATTTGCCTGTCGTAGCGTTATAAATGACTTTAGGACGTTCGATCTTGGAGCTGGCAAGCTCCGGGGCGGAGGTCGTCGTGAGAGCGTTGCTCTGGAACGTCCAATTCTTCAGGTCGGTCGAGGAATAGATGGATACCGCCTTGAGATTCGCACTATTATGAATCTTGTCCTCGCCATACCAATAATACGTAGATCCGACCTGAAGAATCGAACCGGCATGCGCTTGCAGCGAAGCGCCGCTCGTGTCTTTCCACGGCGTTCCGTTCGTGATCGTTTGCGCGGCAGCCTCAGTAGGGGATGCGCCAAAGTTAAAGATACTAGCAGCAAAAGCGAGAGTCAGCAATAATTTGAACATCTTACTCACAACAAATCATCTCCTCTTGGTTTGTAACTGACTAAGCATCAATAGCCGAAGACGTATGTAAGCGCCTTCAATATTAACAAAAACTCCTTCCACCTTATTATTGCAACCAAACCATTGTGTTACATCTATATAGCTACCATAAGCATACAAACAATGACAGTGAACAATCCGAGTAAGCATGAACAAAACCCAGTTTGCGGAGTTGAACAAATCTCGTACATTGTAAAAACCGCAACGGCGTGTTGTTCAGCTGTTATTCACACAAAAAATAAGAACTGTCCCTAGGTTCATAACCTTATGGGACAGCCCTTATTATTAGTTAAATGATATTATTGAATACCTGCTTCAGTGAGGTAAGCCAGCCATTGCTTCTTGAAGCCCTCTTGAATTTTCTCAAGACCAGCTTGCTTCGCTTTCTCCATGAATGTGTTCAATCCTGCTTCCACGTCTGCAACTTGACCAGCCATCAGCGGGAACAGATATTGTTTCTCTACTTGCTCAAGCGCCGCTCTCTCTGCTTGATATTCCGTGTAGTCTTCTGCAAAGCCTGTGTAGATGTCTGGTACTTGGATTTTGTCCAGCTCGTCGAAGA
Source organism: Paenibacillus sp. YIM B09110 (assembly GCF_037167145.1). NCBI lineage: Bacteria > Bacillati > Bacillota > Bacilli > Caryophanales > Paenibacillaceae > Paenibacillus > Paenibacillus sp. YIM B09110. The sequence goes on from NZ_JBANSP010000006.1 coordinate 334,484, forward strand.
TTGCTTTCACGCCGTCATAGCTTGGCTCGAACAGCATGAATTCTGGATTACGCCATGCCCAGCCTTGCATGCCTTCACGAGGGAAGCCGTTCGTGTTCGCGTCGCCAACCATTTTGTAGTGACCTTCTTCTACCGTGTAGTTCACGCCTTCGAAGCCGTATTGCGCAAGCAGGTTATAACGTTTGTCGGTTACAAGCTTCTCGTAGAACGCAAGCGCGCGCTCTGCGTTGTCGCTGCTCTTCGGTACTGCGAAACCGTTGTGGATCGGGTGAACCGGCGTTGCGTAGCCATTCGTGCGGCCGTAAGGCGTGTAGCCCAGCTCCCAATCCGGGTGAAGCGACTTCATGTTGCCGGACGTGCTGTTGTAGCGAGTCGGGTTGTCGCCTAGCATAGCGGCTGCCGTTCCGTTCACGAGCTTATCTTGGGATGTTTCTTTTTCGTTCAGCTCGTTTTTGGAGAAGTAACCTTTGTCAGCCCAGCTCTTGAAGCGTTTCAAGTCTTCCAAGTGCTCAGGGGAGCCCCAGTATGCAGTAACTTCGCTTGGTTTTTGATACGTCGAGAATACGCCGTAAGGCATTGGTCCAACAATTTTACGTTGGAAGTCCAGATAGGCATCGGACAATGCCGCATCTACCGCTGCGCCAATCGTTAACGGCTGGATCGAAGGCTCGTTTTGCTTAATGCCATCCAAGTACGCTTCGAAAGTCGCCATATCTACAGGAGTCGGCAGATCGTATTTCTTACGCAAGTCTTCACGCCATACGAAGCCGTTTGTTACATATTCTTTGTACGTAGCAGGTACCGTGTAGATTTTGCCGTCGATACGAACGGCATCCCACATATCCTTCGGTACGAACGAGTTAAGCGTCGGAGCCGCTGTTGGCAGCAATGGCTCGATATCCAGGAATGCGCCTTTTTTCGCGTATTGCTGATATTGCGTCCAGTCCGCCGTGAAGATCAAGTCAACGTCTTGGCCAGTGGAGAGCAACAGCTTATACTTTTGATCCCAGTCCGTCCAAGTCGTGAAGTTGAACTTAACCGTCGCGTTCAAATCTTCAAGCGCCATTTTATTAATCTCTGCTTCAACCTTAGGCAAGTCTTTAGGTGCGTTGCCGAGCATGTAGAACTGCAGCTCTACCTTCTTGGAAGTGTCGATGCCCGTTTTCTCTCCGCCATCTGCTGGCGCGTTTGTTGCCGTCGTATTGTTCGTTCCTTTATTGCCAGTGTTGTTACTCGTGTTGTTGCCGCCGTTGTCGTTGTTGCCGCAAGCAGCCATTGTAGATAGGAGCAATACAGATGAAAGCATAATGCCTGCTGCTTTTTTCGATTTTCTTAACATGTGAATCCTCCCTTTGAATGTGTATTATCTATGTTAGCCGATATTTGGTGACCCAAACAACGGTTCTAACCTAACCTTTGACCGCGCCAATCGTTAAGCCTTTGACGAAATAACGTTGAATGAATGGATACAGGAGCAGGATCGGTCCTGTAACGACGATAGCCATGGCCATCTTCATCGATTCGGTTGGAACACCGTCTGCCAGCACGATGCCTGCGCCCGCTCCAATGTTGCTCAAGAAGGCGGAAGTATTAATGATGTTATATAAGTAGAATTGGAGCTGGTAATTCGCTGCGTCGTTAATGTACATCGCCGACGAGAACCAGTCATTCCAATAGTGAAGCGCAAGAAACAGGCCTACGGTTGCCAGTCCGGGAATTGCGAGCGGCAATACGATTCGGTAGTAGATCAAGAAGTCGTTGGCCCCATCGATCTTGGCCGATTCAACGACCTCGTCCGGCACGGCGGAGCTGATGAAGCTCCTCATTAGGATGATGAGGAACGGCGTCATTAACGACGGCCAAATTAACGCGGACATTTTATTCGTGAAATCCAAGTAGTTGGTAATCAGCATATAGTAAGGAACGAGTCCCCCGCCGAACAAGGTCGTGAAGTAGATCAGGAATGAGAACAGATTGCGGTACTTGAAGTCCTTGCGCTGTAGCACATAACCCGCCATTGTCATCAACAGCAAACCAAGGGCCGTACCTATAACCGTCACGAGTGTGGTCACGTAGTAAGCGCGGAACAGCTCGTCCGGCACCTGGAAGATGACTTTATAGCCCTCTAGCGAGAAGTCCGTCGGGAAGAGAGTATAGCCATTTTGCAAAATCGATGCATTGCTTGAAAGTGATGCCGACACGATAAGAATGAATGGCAGTATGCATAGGATGCTGCCCACGATAACGACTGTATAAGCGATTAACCGAAACCACTTTGTGGCGCCGTCTTCTCTAATTTTCATATAAACTCCCTCCTAGAACAGTGCATAGTCTTTGTTGATTTTACGGATGATAGTGTTAACGACCATGATGAGCGTGAATCCGAAGATCGATTGGTACACGCCGGCAGCTGTCGCCATCCCCATATCGAACGTTACACGCAAGGAGCGGTATACATACGTATCAAGAATATCCGTTGTGCTGAACAGCAGGCCATTGTTGCCGACCATTTGGTAGAAGAGATCGAATTGACCTTTCATGATGCTTCCTAGTGAGAACAGCAGCAGAATCGCGAATGTGTTCTTCAGCATCGGAACGGTAATATGCCAAGCGCGTTGGAATATGTTCGCTCCGTCGATCTTCGCGGCTTCGTAGTACTCTTCGCTGATTCCTGTAATGGAAGCTAAGTAGATAACCATGCTGTAACCGAAGTTCTTCCATAAGAAGAACATAATAATCAAGAAAATCCATAGCTTCGGCTTGCTGTATACGTCTACCGGCTCTCCTCCAAGCTGTTGAAGCACCGTGTTCAGTACCCCTTGCTCGTAGTTGAAAAGGTTGAATACGATAACGCTAAGAATAACGAACGATACGAAGTAAGGAAGGAACAGGGCAGACTGCGTAATCTTCTTGAACCATTTCCCTTTAACCTCACTAAGCAATACCGCAACGGTTATCGATAAGAAGTTAACTAATAAGATGAAAGCGACGTTGTATCCGACTGTGTTAATCGTAAGCTCGGTCAGCTTGCCTGACTTCCATAGAAATTCGAAGTTTTTCAGTCCGACGAAGTCCATTTGGAAGAGGCTCGTATTAAAGTCGAATTGTACGAACGCGTAGTAGATCCCGATCATCGGTAAATAGTTATTGATTAGAAAGTACAATAGCACCGGCAATAACATAAGAAATAATATCCGGTTCGTGTATAGCTCCCGCAAAACTCCTTTTTTCTTTAACATGCTTGTTTACTCCCTCCTACTGGTTCTGAAGCTTGTGACTGTACTTGCGTGTTCAACTGCGTGTTCACCTTACGTGCTTATCTTGCGTGTCTGCCTTATGTGGCGTCTGACTGTGCATCTTGTCGACGCCTTGGCCCTGAGAACTACTATAGTTGACCGACAATGTTCTACATAGTGAAAATCCGCTTCACTGCTGAACATTTCACAGTTTTGGACAGTGAACGAATCTGACATTTCTGCACAATAGCAGCTTTGTGCAATACAAAACGGCTGTTCACTCACTTTTGTGCAGCATGAAGAAAGCCCTGTGAACGTAATGTTCACAGGGCTTTCTTCATCTTTCAATTGCTGTGGACAGGATCATTAGGCATGACAATGATGAAAATTCCTGTTCTCTCTTCTCAAGGAGAGGTTAGCCCCTTAAGGTGAATATTTTCCAATCCGGCATGCGTCGTCCTCATGATGTTGACCATTTCCGTATACGGCTGATCCTGCTGATTGACTAGGCCCACGTTGTAGCTTTCTCCGTCCGTACGCCCGGTAACCGGCTGGTCATAGTAGGAATACCAGCCCGAGCCGACAAACAATGGATGCACAGCCTGGCTTTGCGTAAAAGCTTGGTATGCCAATCCTCTTTCCCTTATGCTTGTTGTCATCGTAGCCAAGCTGAAATAGGAAAGTCCGCGTTCGGACGAGCCGAAAGTATGCTCCAGATTCAATAGAGGCTTTCCGTAACCCTCATATCTGGAAATCCAGCTTCCGTCTCTTGAATAACTGTCGACGGAAAAGGCGTCTACATAATCCATGGCCGCATGATCCCAATCCAGGCTGGTACGCCAGGTTGGAACGATGGACGTGCCCAGAAACAGATGGTTCGGATCGTATTTTTTAATAATGTCTTTGATCATGGAATGGTAAGTTCTGGACGCCAGCCTGATATATTCCGATACGTCGGCCGCGGGAACTTTGGCGATATCGACCGGGATATCCTTTAAAGCGTCGAACGATGCAGCGTTCGTGCCCAGCTTCTGATTTACCAAGGTCAGGCTGCCATTGTATCTTTGCGCAAGTAAATCAACGAATGCGCTTTTCGCCGGAGAGGACGATGAGTAGGACAGGACCTCTTTTACGATATCGGTAGTCCAACCCGCTTCGTTATCGTAGGTATAGCCGATCAACCATTTGCTGTATCTCGCATTTTGAAGCTGCGCCTTCAGTGCGTTCTCGATGATGGGTCCGCTCTGCGGATCAAATACGTCGTACGTCCATAGGATCCTTCTCAAATTCGAGGGGTCCTGCAGCGATTGAATGAAAGGGAACGTCACGTTTTTCGGTTTGGTCCACTTGCTGAACGTGTTAAACCCCCACTGGATCAAACGCTTCTTCGTGATATCCTCCCATTTCGACTCAAAGTCGCTTCCGTATTTTTTCATGACATTGGCGACGACGAAACTGACGTATTCGCCGCCCGTATCTTTGGTGTAGGCAGGTGCGTAAGCGGTACGATCGGGCAATTGCTCGAAAATCTGCTTGAGGGTCCCGTCCGGTTTCAGGATAGGCGTCTTATACCCGGGTTCCCACAAACTTGTTGCATCCACTCCTTTAACAATAAAGGGATATCCGTCCGGCGTAATAAACCACCATTTTCCGTTGATGGCCTGAAGCCTAAAGTAACCGGTGCTTGTTTGCTTTCCTAAGCTTTTGAGGCCTCCATATTGATCATATTTCGTGGTATCCAAAGAAATATTCGCCAAGGCAGCGGCCTCATTGTCATATTCCGTCCGCAACTGTGTTTCGGTTGCGACCTTTCCCGGCCAGGTTTCATTCATCCATTGACCGAACCTGTCCGCCAGCAGGGCCTCTTTCTTCAGTTCGGCTTGCAATCCTTCCTGGATAAGAGCAGGACTCGGATTTTGCCCTTCAACGCCCGAACCTCTATAGATCTCGACTTCCGTCAGCGGAATATGTTGATAAGCTTGGGTACGCCTAATGTTCAGCACGATGAACCTGGCCGTCACGTTCGACATCGGGACGGTGACCGAATAGTTCAAGTCGGTTCCCGTTCTAACGTGTCTGGTTGCAATGTAATACCCGGTCGCCGACTCGGGACGGTACTTTACGGTAATGTCCTTAAATCCCCAATATTTGTTGGGTGAATTCAACACGATCCGAATCTGGCTCAAAGGATAGTCCTTCAACAAATCAATAACTACATTTACGGTTGAGTGCGAGGTTGCGCTACCCATCCAGCCAGCGTAAGCCGGGGTTCCGTCGAACAAGACGCCGTCCGACGCGGATATAACCCCGGACCCATTCCAGTCCGGAGAGTTCCCTCCGTTCGGAGCAGGGCTATGAAGATAGTTCCCTGTCTTAAGCATAATGCCTTCCCCTTCAATTTTACCGATTGGGACAAAAATGGCCGTGGCGACAAATGCCAGCAAGAACGTTAGTATACCGCTGGGATTATACTTAGATCTTCTTTTCATATTGTATCGAGCCTCCGGTTGGTGTCATACCCAAGTTATCGAAATCTCGAACGGATAATATTATAGTTATGTTTTCTCATTTTTTCGGAATTTCGCCGATATTAGGGAACCATGTCGATATAAATAAAGAAAACCACATGGAGTTGTTATACTCGCATGTGGCTATCTATCCGGGTTGTACCCGCCTTTTCTCGGTAGCAAATCCTCAAAGTCGCAAGAAGCTACCGCTTTATATCCAGTCGCCGCCCCCAACCTCTAACCTCTAACCTCTAGCTAGCTACTATTCCTCCAGTTCCTTCCTATCTTCTCTCGCCAGCTAGCGCGTTTGACGCACGATTGATGTAAACGACGAGAATGCCGTGCAAGTAACGGACATTTTCGACCGTTAGCGGCTCCATTTAGAGGTTTGCGAAACGTAACGGACATTTAAAGCAGTTAGCGGGTAATCGGAGCTGTATTGCTCCGATTTCGCCAGCTAATAGTCGAAAATGTCCGTTACATCGCGAATCGCCGAAAAGAGCTGCTCTAATCGTCGAAAATGTCCATTAGACGAGGGAGGACAGTTAACTCTTAGACGAGATAAGGTTTGACGGAGGGGGATCTGGCGTAAAGCGGATCTGCGTCAAGGCTCGTGGGGGGCCAATTAACTAGCCTTATTCCCAACGTGTAAGGATAACCGGCCCTTCCTTGGTGATGGCCACCGTATGTTCGAATTGCGCTGACCATGCTCCATCCTTCGTGCGTGCCGCCCAGCCGTCCTGCGCAATGTACACATCATCGCGTCCCGCCGTTAAGATCGGTTCGATCGTAATGACCATCCCCTCCTCCAGCATCACACCTGTACCAGGTACTCCGCGATGCTCGACGGTCGGGTACTCATGGATTTGTCTGCCGATACCGTGTCCGACGAATGATGTAACAACCTGGAAGCCTTCGCGCAGCGCCCTGGACTGAACAGCGTAGCCGACATCACCGAGCCGCTTGCCCGGATAGGCTTGCTGAATGCCATCCATCAACGATAGCTTCGCCGCCTTAAGCAGCTTATCTACGGCAGCTGTCGCGCGGCCGAGGACGTACGTCCATGCCGAGTCGGCCTTCCATCCGTCTACATCGGCAACCATATCGATGGTCACAATATCTCCTGCCTCAAGCGGGACGCTATCGGGAAAACCATGGCATACAACATCATTAACGGAGGCGCAAGTGGCAAACGGATATCCTTTATAGCCTTTCTGCGCAGGCGTCGCTCCACGATCCAGCATAAACCTTTCAACGAACCGATCAATCTCCTGCGTCGTCACGCCCGGGGCAATACGCCCTGCAATCGCCTTATGGCATGCGGCGACGATGCGCCCCGCTTTCCGAATGCCTCGAATATGCTCCTTGGACTTCAACTCCAGTGACATGACTGTGCCTCCTTAAAGTTTGTAAAAACGAAGCATGTAAGCGTGTGTATATGTAAACAATATTCGTTGAATCGCTCCCCCATGACGTCTATTCGTGAACATTTCCCGCATCCTCCAAAGGTTATGATGATGTGACAAATAACGGGGCAAGCTGAGGCGTGAGTCCGCGGGCTGTAAGGACGTATGCGCTCTTACAGCGATGGAGTAACTGGCTACTTCGGCGTGTAAGGTCATATATGACCTTACAGCTTGGGGTTAGGCGGTAGGGTGACCAGGGAGGTGGAGTGATGGAAAATTACGACAAACAACAAAAAAGCCTTGCCCGTTCCCAGCAGGAACGGACAAAGCTATATATTCGGGTACGTGTGCTCAACTGACCGAGGAGTTCATTCTGCCTAACTCGTCTTCAACCAATGTCGTCAATTCATCCTCGTAGCCACCTGTGATCCGGTACTTTCGAATGTAATCCTTCACAAATTTCCGCGGGTCCTTGGGTTGAAAAATTCTCGTGAGTTCTTTCAGGCTTTCCTTGACTTCATTCTGGCTATGTTTCGCCATGAAATCTCCTCCCTTATACGATGGATGGTCGTCCTAAACAGCAATGTACGAGAACGCATGCGGCTTATTCCACCGCAAGACCCCCCTCGGTGCAGGTAACTCCATGGCCAATGAGTCACAATGTTTTAACTTTTCTTACTATTATAACATTTTGGGAACAATTATGAAAGTGAACAATTATTAATCTATGCGATCGGCTTGTTCGGATATCGGCTCGGCAGCGAGCTCCGTATCCGCCGTACGGGCCGAAATCTTGACAGGAGGTGGGATTTCAGCCGATGATTGGGCAGTCGAAGCGAACTTTTCTTTACGAAACATTCTTAAATAAGCGATAACGCCAATGATAGCAACTGCCAGCCCGAACGCAAGCACCAGCATCGTTACCCAACCTTCAACCATGATCCCGCCTCCCTCCTATATATTATTTATCGGATAAAACGGTCCAAATTATTATCGAAAACCCAAATGTTTACGCTTCCATATATTAGGTATTATAACGAATGCCACAATGGTAAGCAAATGATCGCCATTCCCCCTATACGAGTCGATAAGCACCGCTTGCCCAAGCGAGCAGCTTGCCGTCTTCATCCTTGACCTGTCCTTGCAGCGTCAACGTTCGCTTTGTACGATGCAGCATTTCCGCCTCGCATACCAACAGTCCGCCCTTGCTGCTCGATAGAAAATGCGTGTTCATCGTCGCCGTCACCGTACGCTCATTCGCATGGGCCAGCATAACGACGAGTCCCATCGCATTGTCCATTAAGGACATCAGCACGCCGCCATGAACGATGCCGATCAAATTCAAATGCTGATCGCCTGCGTCCAGGCAGATCGTCGCTTTTTTGCCGTCCGCTTGCACAACCTCGCAGCCAAGCAAACCCCAGAAGGTCGTCTGCGCACGCGCGGCCAAGCGCGTCAAGAGACCGGCATCGCCTGCCTGCTGCACGAACCAATCCTCATCCATGACGCTCCTCCTTCATTCCTTCTTATCGGCTGCAGAATCCTCCTTCAATGCCGCCGTAGCCTCGGCTTCCATTTCCTCCTCCAACAGCCTGCGACGCAGCACTTTGCCTACCATCGTTTTCGGCAATGACTCCCGGAACCTATATTGATGCGGCACTTTGTAGGCGGCCAACCGTTCGCGGCACCAGCGATCCAGCTGCATCGGCGAAATGTTCCAGCCTTCCTTCAGAACCAAATACGCTCGAACCGTCTCCCCTCTGTACGCATCCTTGACGCCGACGACCGACGCTTCCTTCACGGCCGGATGCTCGAACAGCACCTCCTCCACCTCGCGCGGATAGATGTTGAACCCGCCGGCGATAATGACATCCTTAATGCGATCCATAATCGTAAAATAACCCTCTTCGTCCATCGTCGCCAAATCGCCCGTATGCAGCCAGCCATCTCGCAGCGTCTGTGCCGTTTCTTCCGGGCGATTCCAATAGCCCTTCATGACCTGCGGTCCGCGTATGACCAGCTCGCCAAGCGAACCGATCGGCAAGTGCTCGCCGGTCGCCGGATCGATGACCGATGCTTCCGTATCGGGATAAGGCAGTCCGATTGTTCCGATCTTGCGAAGCCCCCAGAACGGATTGGCATGGGTGACGGGCGATGCCTCCGTCAACCCGTAGCCTTCGATGAGGCGCCCGCCGGTCACCGCCTCGAACTGTTCTTGCACCTCAAGCGGCAAGGCGGCCGAGCCGCTTATGCACAACTTGATGGAAGAGAGGTCGGTCCGCGAAACATCCTTGTGGTGAAGGAGAGCGACGTACATCGTCGGCGCGCCGGGAAAGATCGTCGGACGCTGCTCCTTGATCGTCCGAAGCACCGTATCCGGCTCGAAGCGCGGCAGCAGCACGAGCATGCCTGCTCGCATGACCGACAAATTTATAAGCGCGGTCAAGCCGAATACGTGGAAGAGCGGAAGCGCCGCGAGAAAACGCTCCTTGCCGTCCTGGGCCTTATAGCACCAGGCCGACGTCTGCATCGTATTGGCGACCAGATTGCGGTGCGTCAACATGACGCCCTTCGGCGTTCCCGTCGTGCCGCCCGTATATTGAAGCGCGGCAAGCTCCTCTCCCTTCGGCAGCTCGGGAAGCAGTACCGTAGAGGACACCGAGCTTAGCAGCTTGCGATACGCAATCACGCCATGCTTTCCGTACTCAATGTTGATGCGAATGCCGTCCTTGCGCTGCTTGAGCGGGTAGAGCAAATTTTTCGGAAAAGGCAGTCCATCCTTAATGGAAGTGATGACGACATGCCGCAGCTGAGGCAACGGCCCGTTCTCCGGCTGCTCGCCGCGAACGCGGCTTATGCGCCCTGCCAGCAAATCAAGCGCAATAAGCGCGACTGCGCCGCTGTCGGCAAGCTGGCTCTCGAGCTCCCGCTCCACGTACAGCGGATTCGTCTGAACGACGACGCAGCCTGCGAGCAAAACGCCGTAATACGAGATGACCGCCTGCGGACAATTCGCCAGCATGATCGCCACGCGCTCGCCAGGAGAGATGCCGAGTCCTATGAGACCTTGCGCAAGCTTAACCGCATCGGAATGCAGGTCGCGGTACGACATCGTTTTGCCCATGAAATGAACGGCTGTATGATTCGGATAATGTTTAACCGCGTTTAAGAAAAATTGGGCGATGTTTTGGTCCGGATAATCGAGCGAAGCAGGTACTTCCTCGGGATAGTGACGCAGCCATGGACGCGGAAGCGGTTCGGATACGGCGGAGTGGACGGATTCAGCATCTGTCTGATCGACAGTCGGCAGCTCACTTGGTAGTAGCGGGTCCTGCGGTCCGAGCGGTTCCATTGACGCTCTCCCCCTTTATACGACATAGTGCTCACTTCGGATGACGCGTCTGGCTATCCCCCGCTTCAGCGCGATCGTATCGGCAAGCGGCGCACGCATCAGTTTTTTCAAGACCGATAGTTGCATCTGCAGACCGTCTCCCTGCTCCATTGCTGCAAGGGCAAGCTTCGCAATCGACTCGAGCCTCTCCATTGATTCCTGCACGAACACTTCCGTCATTGCCGCTGCATGCTCGAATTTGTCCGATACGCCAGCGCCTCCCGCCGTGTTCAATTTCTTCGTCCTAAGCAGCGCACTCTCCATCGCGAACAGCTCGATCATCATATCGGCCAGCGAGCACAGGATCTCCTGCTCCTCCTCAAGCCGAATGCCAAGCTTCTGTAAAGCCAGCACTCCAACGGCGAGAAAAGCTTTTTTACCTTGAGCGATGCGGTACGTTTCCTTGCTGAGCGGCTCGTCGAACGTCGGCAGCGGCATTGGCTGTGTCAGCTCGGCTTGCAAGGCGCGCGCTTTGCGCAGAAGCGGAAGCTCGCCTTTGAGCGCTTTTTTCATCAGGGTGCTTGGTATGAGCATGCGGTTAATTTCATTTGTCCCTTCGAAAATACGATTAATCCGCGAGTCGCGGTAGATCCGCTCGACCTTGTACTCCTTGATGTAGCCGTAGCCGCCATGAATTTGGACGCCCTCATCCGCCACGAAGTCCAGCGCTTCCGACGCGAACACCTTCACGATCGAGCATTCCAGCGCATATTCGCTGATTGCCGCCGCAATCCGGCTGCCCGCTTCCGCAGCGCCTTCTCCAGCAACTTCCTCGGCCGACGCCCCGCTTAGCATACCGTCAATCCAACCCGCCGTCCGGTACACTATGCTCTCCAGCACGTACGTCCGAATGTTCATGTCCGCCAGTTTCGCGCCAATAAGCGGATACGAGGAGATTGGCTTGCCGAACTGTTTGCGCTCGTTCGCGTATTTGGACGCCAGCTCAATCGTTTCTTTCGAAGCGCCTAGACAGCCCGCGCCAAGCTTGAAGCGGCCGATGTTCAGAATATTGAACGCGATGCGGTGGCCCTTGCCGATCTCGCCTAGCACGTTTTCAACCGGCACTGGCACATCCTCGAAAAACAGCGGGCAAGTGGACGAGCCTTTGATGCCCATCTTATGCTCCTCCGGTCCGACGCTGAAGCCCTTCATCCCACGCTCGACGATAAATGCCGTAAAATATTCACCATCTACCTTCGCATAGACGATGAACAAATCGGCAAAGCCGGCATTCGTAATGTAGAGCTTCGAGCCATTCAGGATGAAATGCTTGCCGTCCGGCGACAAGCGGGCCGTCGTCCTAGCGCTGAGCGCGTCAGAGCCGGAAGACGGCTCGGTCAGACAATAAGCCGCGATCCGCTCGCCCGTAGCGAGACTCGGCAAGTACTTCTGCTTTTGCGCCTCCGTGCCGAAAAACACAATCGGCAACGTGCCGATGCCCGTATGCGCGCCGACCGACAAAGCGAAGGACGATGCGCGGGACAAAGTCTCGGCGAGCAGCGTCGTGCTTACTTTGTCGAGGCCGAGGCCGCCATACGCTTCCGGTATGTCCGCGCCGAGCAAGCCAAGCTCGCCCGCTTTCCGCATGAGCTCTACCGTCAGTTCGTAGTTCAGCGCCTCGATATCCGCATCGCGCGGCAACAGCTCAGCCTCCATGAACTGCCGGGCAGCGTCTCCCATCATGACCTGTTCTTCATTAAAATCCTCGGGCGTCACGACCGATTCCGGCTTGCTGTCTTCGACGACGAATCTGCCGCCGAAACGTATCGTTTCCGTCATGCCGATGGCCTCCCCTCAATCGTTTTCTTCCTTATTCCGCTTCGCCATACACTTCAATCACGCCAGCGGCACCCATGCCGCCGCCGACGCACATCGTTACGACGCCGATTCCTCCGCCGCGCCTTCGCAGCTCATGAATAAGCGAGACGGTCAGCTTCGTTCCCGTGCAGCCGAGCGGATGGCCGAGCGCGATCGCGCCGCCGTTGACGTTGACCCGTTCCGGGTCGATGCCGAGCTGTTCGATGATCGGCACGCATTGCGCGGCGAAAGCCTCGTTCAGCTCGAACAGATCGACTTGTTCGAGCGTGATGCCCGCTTTCACAAGCGCCTTCGGCACGGCTTCGATTGGGCCGATGCCCATGACCTCCGGCGCGACGCCGGCAACGCTGTAGCCGCGGAAAGCAGCTAATGGCGTAAGGCCAAGCTCGGCCGCACGCGCCCGGCTCATGACGATGACGGCAGCAGCGCCGTCGCTCATCTGCGACGAATTGCCCGCGGTCACCGTTCCTTCGCGGGCAAAGGACGGCTTGAGCGGGGCGAGCGTCCAGGCCGTCGTCTCGGCTCTGACGCCTTCGTCCGTGTCGAAGGTGAAGCTCTTCTCCCACGGCCGACCCGCGTCATTGACGCCCGATCTCGTCGCGAAGATCGGGACGATCTCGTCCTTGAACTTGCCGGCCGCGATTGCTGCCGCGGCCTTCGCATGGCTGCTCGCGGCGAAAGCGTCCTGCGCCTCGCGCGTCACGCCATAGCGGCGGGCCACCTCCTCGGCGGTGTGGCCCATGCCCATGTATACCTCGGGCATCGAATCCACGATGCCCGGATGCGGCGAGAGCTTGAAGCCGGTCATCGGCACATGGCTCATGGTCTCGACGCCGCCGGCGACAATAGCATCCGCCTCGCCGAGCCGAATGCGCTCGGCCGCGTAGGCGATAGCCTGCAAGCCGGACGCGCAGAACCGGTTCACGGTGACAGCAGGCGTCGTCACCGGCAGCCCCGCATACAGCGATAGAACGCGGGCAATGTTAAGTCCCTGCTCTCCTTCCGGCATTGCGCAGCCAATAATGACGTCCTCGATCTGCTCCGGCGTTACGCCGGGCGCACGGGCCAGCGCCGCTTGCAGCACCGCGCGGCCCATATCCTCGGCCCGCGTCTCGGCAAGGCTGCCTTTCTTCGCCTTGCCGACCGCCGTGCGCACAGCGGACACAATGACCGCATCGCGGTCATAATCAACAAATAACGGTGAATCAGCCGACATCGTTCCCCTCCCCTTTCACTTCGTAAAAATCCTTTAATTGCGAAGCGGCTTGCCTGTTCGCAGCATATGGCTCATCCGCTCCTGCGTCTTCCTCTCGCCGCACAGGCTGAGGAAGGCCTCGCATTCCAAATCGAGCAAATATTGCTCGCTCACAGCAGCGTCTGCCCGAACGTCTCCCCCGGCCAGCACATGACCAAGCTTGCTCGCAATCAGTTCGTCGTGTTCACTAATATGGCCGCTAAGCCTCATTGCCTGCACGCCTACCTTGAGCACCGCTTTTCCTTCCCGCCCGGCAACCCGTATGCTCTGCTCGGCTGGCGCGACGTACCCGGCGCGGTCAAGCTCCAGCACCGCCCGCTTCGCCTCGGCGATGCGCGCATCCTGCCGCATAATAACCGTATCCTGCGGCCGCATGAAGCCGAGCTTGCTGACCTCGAAGCCGCTCGATGAAGCTTTGGCCAGCGCAACCGTCTCGAACAGCGCGTTCAATTGCGGTTGCAAATCTGCTCCGGTTGCCGTTCGCGAAGCTGCAAGCGCCGCCGCTTCCTTGCTGCCGCCGCCAGCGGGAATAAGGCCGACGCCCGTTTCGACCAGTCCGAAATACGTCTCCGGCGAATAGATGATCCGGTCGGCAGGCAAGCACGCCTCCACGCCGCCGCCTAGTGTCATCCGATGCGGAGCTGCGACGACAGGACGATCAAGCCGCTTAAGCTGCAGCATGCTGCTTTGGAAATAGCGGATGATATCCTCCACCTCATCCCACTCCCCGTTCTGCGCCTCCATCAGCAGCAGCATGAGGTTGGCGCCGACACAGAAGTTGCGGCCTTCATTGGCAATGACCAGGCCGCGCCAATTGCTGCCGACCTCCGCCGCGCTCAGGCGGATCGCCGACAAAATATCGCCTCCGATCGCATTGTTCGGCGAATGGAACTCCAGACACGCGACATCGTCGCCAAGGTCGATCAAGCTCGCGCCGGACGTAGCGAGAATCGTTCGGCCGGACGCTTTTAACGCGGTTAAGGAAATCGAATCCGATTCCCGTTCTTCCAGTTTATAGGATGTACCCGCTGCGTATGACCGAATATTGTCCTCTTCCTTATAGAAGCTCTCATGTCCGGCCTCCAGCAGCTCCGTCACCCAAGCAGGAACGTCATCCCCCTCCGACTTCATGCGTGCTACCGATTCGCGCAGTCCGATCGCATCCCATAGCTCGAACGGTCCGAGCTCCCAGTTGAAGCCCCAGCGCATCGCGCGATCCACGTCTGCAATGGAGTCGGCGATCGAGTGAAGCTGCGCCGCCGAGTATAGCAACGTCCGCTTAACCGTTGACCACGCGAACTTCGCATAACGGTCAGAAGGATTGGTACGCAGCAGCGCACGTACCTTCGCAGCAGCTCCCTTTGCAGACTTCGACGCGTCAATGATCGGCGAGCTGACCGTCCGCTGTGCTCCATACTCCATCGTGCTAAGATTCAGCGATTCAATTACGCTGCCTCCCGCCCCCTTCACTTTGCGGTAGAAGCCCGCTCCCGACTTCTCGCCAAGCCGACCTGCGGCAACCAGTTTCTCCAACAACGGCGGCCGTGCGAAAACCGCCTGCTCCGCCGCATCCCCGCTCCGCTCCTTCACATTGTCGACGACATGGAGGAGCGTATCGAGACCAACGAGATCAAGCATGCGAAACGTTGCCGTCTTCGGCCTTCCCATAGCCGGTCCGGTGAGTGCATCAGCTTCCTCCACCGTCAGCTCAAAGGCGAGCGTATCCTCAAGCGTGACGAGCATGCCATAGGAGCCGATCCGATTGGCAATAAAATTAGGCGTATCCTTCGCAATGACGACGCCTTTGCCCAGCCGTTTCTCGCATATGTCCTTAAGCAGCGCTACAACGCCGGCATCCGTGCTTGCCGTTGGCACAATTTCAACGAGCTTCATATACCGCGGCGGGTTGAAGAAGTGCGTCGCCGCGAAGTGACGGCGAAACTCCTCGCTAAGTCCCGCGACCATCGCCCCCGCCGACAAACCGGACGTATTCGTGCTCACCAGCGTGCCTGGCCTCCGTACCGAAGCAATGGCTGCAAGCACTTCACGCTTCACATCAAGCCGTTCGACAACAGCCTCGATGATCCAATCCGCATTTCCGAGCGCCGCCAGATCATCCTCCAGATTTCCCGGCTTGATCCGTGTCACCCAAGCAGCATCGTAGAGTTGTGCTGGCTGTGCCTTCGCCATGCGGGCAACGGCAGCCCCTGCCAATCGGCTGCGCACCTTAGCATCTGCTAGCGTAAGGCCCTGCCGCTCCTCCTCGGCCGTAAGCTGCCGCGGTACGACATCAAGCAGCAGGACGCGCATGCCCGCATTCGCCAGATGGGCAGCAATACCTGCTCCCATCACCCCTGAGCCGATGACGGCTGCGGAACGGATGGATGCGGCGGTTTTTGGCAGCCCTTGCCCTTTTGTAGACATAGCCATAATCCTCCCCCTCATGCTTCAGAAAGTTGTAACTAGCAGCAGATCACATTCGCTCCGTGCTCCGTTGCAGATTATGCAACAGAACAGCTTACCATCGCCTCCAGTGAACAAATTCCCTTTATTCGCCGAACACACTTTCCGCAAGCAGCTCAGCCACGTCCCTTGCGCGCACAATTCCACCGTCATCGTCGTCCGTCAGCGACTTGAGCCCATCCTCCATCATCGTCAGACAATACGGGCATGCCGAGCTGATGACGGTAGGCTTCACCGCCAGCGCCTGCGCAGTGCGGGCATAGTTGACGCGAGTGCCTGAGCGTTCCTCCATCCACATCATCCCGCCGCCGGCGCCGCAGCACATTCCGTTCGCGCGCGAACGCTCCATTTCCTTTAACGCTACGCCCGGTATGGCTCGCAGCACAGTTCTCGGCGCTTCATACGTATTGTTATAGCGTCCGAGATAGCAGGAGTCATGATACGTAATCGTTTCATCAAGCTCGTATACGGGCTTGATCATTCCCTCCTCCACTAGCTGCGCCAGCAGTTCCGTATGATGCTCGACCTTCACATTTGGACTTAAGCCAAAGTCCGGATATTCGTTTTTGAACGTGTTATACGTATGCGGGCACGCCGTTACGATTCGATTAATGCCGTATTTGGCCAGCGTTTCAATATTGCCCTGACACAGCTCTTGGAACAGGAGTTCATTGCCAATCCTTCTTGGCGTATCGCCCGAATTTCGTTCCTCCGCGCCAAGCGTCGCGAAATCTACTTTTGCAGCGTGCAGCAGCTTTACGAGATCGAACAGCACGCGCCTGCTGCGAGAATCATATGCCCCCATCGAGCCCGCCCATAAAAGCATTTCCGGCATATGCCCTTGCCGCTTCAGCTCCTGCATCGTCGGCACGCGAATGCCGGTTTTTCGCTCGCATTCGTCGATCCAGGCAGCGCGCTCGGCGCGAGGCAGCCCCCACGGATTGCTCTGCCGCTCAATATTTTGCAGCGCTCGCTGACCGCCTTGCGGCAAGCTTCCTTCCATTAATACAAGATAGCGGCGCATATCGATAATTTTGTCGACATGCTCGTTACCAACCGGGCATTGCTCCTCGCAATTGCGGCAGGTCGTACAAGCCCACAACTCCTCCTCGGTCATTACATCCCCGATCAAAGCAACGTCCTCCGGCTTCACTCCATCGCGCTTCACCCATGCCTGCTCCTGTGCCGCCATCGTCGGCTCAATCGTCGTCGCGCCAGCCGACAGAGCAGCATCGTCCCACGAAGGGAGAACTGCACCCATCGTATGAGCCGCAGCGGCCGTTTCCCTAGACTGCCACAGCCCAGCAGGCATCCAAGGCGATTTGGACGTAATGGCCGCTCCCTTCTCGGTCATATGATCTCTTAGCTTTACGATCAAATGCATCGGCGACAGCAGCTTGCCGGTGCTGGCAGCGGGGCATACGTTCGTACATCTTCCGCATTCGACGCAGGCATACAGATCGAGCAGCTGCTTTTGCGTAAAATGTTCAATTTTGCCCGATCCGAACGATTCCGCCTCCTCGTCCTCCAGATTGAGCGGTGTCAGCCGTCCATGCGATTCTCCTCTCCGATAAAGCAAATTAACAGGAGCCGTCAACAGGTGAAAATGCTTCGACTGCGGCACATAAACAAGGAAGCCCAGCAAAACTAGAAGATGCGTCCACCAAAACAGCTCAAACCCCGCATGCGCCATCGCGCTGTGCGGCTGAACCCCCATCCATTGCAACGCAATGGATAACGGCTCACTTACAGGCGCATAGACATCGAACACGACGCGTCCCTCACTTGCCAGTCTCTCGAACGATAAGGAGAGCAGGATTGACAGCATAAGCGACCCGATGAACCACATGACCAGCGACGGCTTCCAGCCCCGTTTCAACCGCGAAAGCTTCTCCCCATACCGTCTGAACGCTCCGTACAAAACAGCGAGCAGAACGAGCGACACCGTCAGCTCCTGCATCCATGAGAATGGACCGTACACCTGTCTTGGGATCGGCAGCGGTTCGCCGCCTCTCAGCCCTTTGGCGATGAGGTCGACAGCTCCGAATTGGAGCAAGATGAAGCCGTAAAAATAAACAAGATGCATCAAGCCGCTCCGCAAGTCTCCCAGCAGCCTGCGATGTCCAAATACGTGAGCAAAGAAGCTCTGCTCGCTGCCGTTGCTGCGTCTCGGACGATAACGAATGAATGGGTACGGGACGCCCAGCCTCATATAACCTATGCGCCTTAAGACGACGACAGCGAACATCGCTACCGCCAATACGACAAACGCTGCAAAAAAAATCCATCTCGAGGCGGTTGCAATCTGCTCCCAGCTCCAAGCGCCGTTTAGCGTCATAAGTCGCCCCCTTTCTGTTCCGATACAGCTCAGCGCAATGAAATGGGACAAGTAATAAAGCGCTTACATAAATAGCCGCGGTGCTCCATGTATATGAGCCTCACAGCGCGAACATGCAGGGGAAACGTCAATTGCCTGCGGTCTATTCGTCTTCGCGGGTACATATGGTAGCAATGATGGGACAATGCCGAGAGCCGATATGGGATAAGCAATGTTCGGCTTTGCCGCTTGCATATGAACGGCTGCTGCCGTCCTATTGCGGCAGCGGCGTGTCTAATACAGGAATAAGCGAGGGGAGCTTCAATGTTAAAGATCGTGGTGCTGCTCAAGCAAACATTCGATACCGAGGAAAAAATCATCGTAACAGCCGGAGGCATCGATGACAGCGCGGCCAAGTACATTATTAATCCTTACGACGAGTATGCGCTCGAAGAGGCCATTCGGCTGCGGGATCAACATGGAGGACAGGTCATCGCCGTCACCTGCGGACCAGAACGGACGCAGGATGCGCTGCGTACGGCGCTTGCCGTTGGTGCGGACGAAGCAATTCGCCTAAGCGATGACGGCAGCTTCGGCGATGACGGTTATGCGGCCGCCTCCGCTCTGGCTGCGCTGGTACAGCCGCTTGAGCCCGATCTCGTTCTAGCGGGCTTGTTCGCGGTTGACAGCGGCGCCGGAAGTGTAGCGCTGCAAGTTGCAGAGCGTCTTGGCCTGCCGCATGCTTCCGCGGCGGTCAAGGTAAGCATTATCGCCGCTGCGGAGCATGCGGGCTTACGCGCTGCGCTCAATGAAGTTGACTGCGAAGCCGAGCGCTACGCGTTAGTCGAGCGTGACGTCGAGGGCGACACCGAGACGATAACGATCCCTCTGCCGGCGCTTATTACAGCCCAGCAAGGACTGAACGAGCCGCGCTATCCGTCATTGCCGGGCATTATGAAGGCGAAGCGCAAGCCGCTCCGATCGGTGACTCTGTCCGAGCTTGCTATAAGTATTGAGGCAAGGACGGTACGGTACGGGCTATCCGCCCCTCCTCCCCGTGCAACGGGCAAGACGCTCGCAGGCACTCCTGCCGAGCAAGCCGCCGCGTTGACCGAGCTGCTGCGCACAGAGGCTAAGCTGCTTTAAATTATCGTGCAAAGGAGTTGCCTACCTATGTCTAGAACGATACTCGTTTTTGCCGAGAGCCGCAGCGGCAGCCTGCGCCGCGTCGCGCTTGAGGCGCTCGGCGCCGCAAGGCGGCTGGCAGGCATGGACGGCGAGGTCCACGCCGTTCTCGCCTGCTTCGGCGGCGCGGCGGAAGAAGCCGCCGCGCTCGCGGCGCGGGGGGCTGACGTCGTGCACATTGCCGACGATCCTTCCCTCCGCGCATATGCGCCCGAGGCGTACATCGCCGCCATCGGCGCCGCCATTGCCAAGGTAGCGCCGGACGCGGTGCTGCTCGGCCATACCGCCATGGGGCGCGAGCTCGCGCCCCGCGTGGCCGCGGCCCTTGGCGCCGGCCACATCGCC